>JAPLOV010000114.1:17273-37202 GCA_026400565.1 Hyphomicrobiales bacterium
ATGTTTGGCGGCCATGGCTATGTCGAGGAATGGGGCATGAGCCAGTTCGTACGCGATGCTCGCATCGCCATGATCTATGAAGGCGCCAACGGCGTTCAGGCCATGGATCTGGTCGGGCGCAAGCTTGGCCGCGATGGCGGGCGTGCCATCATGGCGTTCTTCGGCGAAGTCGGCCAGTTTTGCCAGGAAAATGCCGGCCATGAGGCGATGACGCCGTTCGTCGGCCCGCTCGGCTCGGGGCTCCAGCAGCTGCAGGCCGCCACGATGTGGTTCATGCAGAACGCCATGGCCAAGCCCAACAATGCCGGCGCGGGCGCCCACGACTACATGCACCTGTTCGGCCTGGTGGCGCTGGGCTACATGCACGCCAGAATGGCGCGCGTCGCGCTCGATAAGCTGAAAGCCGGAGCTAATGGACAGACCGAGCGCATGAACGGCAAGCTGGTCACGGCCCGTTTCTTCATGGAACGCGCCATGCCGGAAATCGCCGCCCATGTCGCACGCATCCAGACCGGTTCGGACATGACCATGGCGTTCACGGCTGAGCAGTTCTAGGCTGGCAGTTCGCGGTTCTCGCGCCGCTCGGAAGGGCGTCCGGCAGAGTACCGTTTCTGCAAGAGTCATGGTCGCCGGGTATCATCCCCGGCGACGCCGCAGGCGGCGGGAAGGGGATCCACCGTCGCGCATCCCCTGGACCCCCTTCCCCTCCGCTTTGCTCCGGCCGGGGATGACAACGGGAGCACCCGGAGGAACATCATGGCCGAAGCCTTCATCTACGATCACGTGCGCACGCCGCGCGGCAAGGGCAAGGCCGACGGGGCCTTGCATGAGGTGACCGCGATCGAACTGGGCGCACAGACCTTGCGTGCCATCCGCCAGCGCAGCGATCTCGATGTCGGACTGGTCGAGGATGTGGTCTTCGGCTGCGTCGATCCGGTCGGAGAAGCGGGCGCGGACATCGCCCGCACCGTGGCGCTGAAGGCCGGCTATGGCAAGACGGTGCCGGGGGTGCAGATCAACCGCTTCTGTGCGTCGGGCCTGGACGCCGTGAACCTGGCGGCAGCGCAGGTGATGAGCGGCAACAAGGAACTGGCGATCGGCGGGGGCGTCGAGAGCATGAGCCGGGTTGGCATGGGCGCGTCGGGCTTCGGCATCGCCGTCGATCCATCGGTCGCCATCGATACCTACTTCATGCCGCAGGGTGTCGCGGCCGATCTGATCGCGACCAAGTTCGGGTTCAGCCGCGATGATGTCGATGCCTACTCCGTGCAATCGCACAAGCGCGCCCATGCCGCTTGGGAGAAGGGTTACTTCAACAGCTCCGTGATCCCGGTGAAGGACATCAACGGCCTTACCATCCTGGCCCGTGACGAGACGATCCGGCCCGGTGCGGACATGCAGAGTCTGGCCTCGCTGAAGCCGGCCTTCGCCATGATGGGCGAACAGGGCGGTTTCGATGCCGTCGCGACCTTCGCCCATCCGGATGTCGAGTTTGTCAACCACGTCCACCATGCAGGCAACTCGTCTGGGATCGTCGATGGTGCCGCCGCCGTGCTGGTTGGCTCGAAGAAGGCCGGCAAGGCCATGGGCAAGGCGCCACGCGCCCGCATCAAGGCCTACGCCACCATCGGCTCCGATCTGGCGCTGATGCTCACCGGGCCGGTCGACGTGACCGAACTGGTGCTAAAGAAGGCGAAGATGAGCCTGAAGGACATCGACCTGTTCGAACTCAACGAGGCCTTTGCCTCGGTCGTGCTGCGCTACCAGCAGGCGTTTGATCTGGATCCCGCGCGTCTCAACGTCAATGGCGGCGCCATCGCCATGGGCCACCCGCTGGGAGCGACGGGCGCGATGATCCTCGGCACGGTGCTGGACGAACTCGAGCGCACCGGCAAGCAGACGGCCCTGATCACGCTGTGCGTCGCCGCCGGCATGGGCGTCGCCACCATCATCGAACGCGTCTGAGAGCGGAGCACAGCACCATGAAACTCGCCAATTTCCGCTTCGAAACCGACGCCGACGGTATCGCCCTCGCCACCTGGGACATGGCCGGCCGCTCGATGAACGTGATCACGCCTGAGGTGATGTCCGATCTTGAGACCATCATCAAGGCAGTCGCCGAGGACGCCGCCATCAAGGGCTGCGTGATCACCTCCGGCAAGCCCGACAGCTTCTCGGGCGGTGCCGATCTCACCATGCTGCAGGGTCTTGGCGTCGAGTATGCCCGGCTCGTCAAGAGCAAGGGCGAAGCGCCCGCCATGACCTATTTCTTCGAGGAAAGCCGCAAGCTGTCATTGCTGTTCCGCGCGCTCGAGACCTGCGGCAAACCGTTCGTCGCGGTCATCAACGGGGTCTGCCTCGGCGGCGCGTTCGAACTGGCACTGGCCTGCCATCACCGCATCGTCTCGGATGATCCGAAGACGCGCGTCGGCCTGCCCGAGGTCAAGGTCGGCCTGTTCCCCGGCGCCGGGGGCACGCAGCGCGTGGCCCGCCTGATGCAGACAGGTGATGCGCTCCAGATGCTGTTCAAGGGCGAGCAGATCAAGGCGCTGCCGGCCCGCAACATGGGCCTCGTTCATCAGGTTCTGCCAAAGGAAGCCATGGTCGAGGCCGCCCGCGACTGGATCAAGGCCGGCGGATCCGGCGTTGCGCCATGGGACGAGAAGGGCTTCAAGCTGCCATCCAACAAGGTGCACTCGCCGGCTGGCATGCAGATATGGCCCCCGGCCAACGCCATCTATCGCCGCGAGACGCAAGGCAACTATCCGGCCGCACAGGCGATCCTGTCTTCTGTCTATGAGGGGCTGCAACTGCCGATGGATCTGGGGCTCAGGGTCGAGAGCCGCTACTTCGCCAAGATCCTCCGTTCCACCGAAGCGGCGATGATGATCCGCACGCTGTTCATCTCGATGCAGGACCTGAACAAGGGCGCGCGCCGACCAAAAGCGGAGCCGGCCGCGAGCCTGAAGACCGTCGGTGTCGTCGGTGCCGGCTTCATGGGTGCGGGCGTTGCCTACGTCACCGCCAATGCCGGCATGAACGTGATCCTCGTCGACCGCGACCAGGAGGCTGCCGACAAGGGCAAGGCCTACTCGCACAAGCTGATGAGCGACCAGATCATGAAGGGCCGCGCCAGGACGGCCGACCGCGAGGCCTTGCTCGACCGCATCACGGCCACGGCAGACTACAGCGCGCTGGCGGCGTGCGACCTGATCATCGAGGCTGTTTTCGAGGACCCGAAGGTCAAGGACGAGGTCATCCGCAAGATCGAGGTCCACATCAGGCCCGGCACGATCTTCGCCTCCAACACGTCGACCCTGCCGATCACCGGACTGGCGAAATCCTCGAAAGCGGCGGACAAGTTCATCGGCATCCATTTCTTCTCGCCGGTCGAGAAGATGATGCTGGTCGAAATCATCATGGGCAAGAAGACCGGCGATGCTGCGCTCGCCATGGCGATCGACTATGTGCGCGGCATCAAGAAGACACCGATCGTAGTCAAGGACGCGCGCGGCTTTTTCGCCAACCGCTGCGTGCTGGGCTACATCGCCGAGGGCTACGAGATGCTGCTCGAGGGTGTCCCGCCAGCCATGATCGAGGCCGCAGGGCGGCAGGCGGGCATGCCCGTCGGCCCGCTGTCGCTCAACGACGAGATCGCGCTCGATCTCGGGCTCAAGATCATGAAGGCGACCGAGGTCCAGCTTGGCCCGAACGCCATCGACCAGCGCCAGAAAGCGATGCTGGTCGAAATGGTCGACAAGCTCGGCCGCATGGGCCGGAAGGCGAAGAAGGGCTTCTACGACTATCCGGAAGGGGCTCCGAAACGCCTGTGGCCCGATCTGGTCAAGTTGCAACCGGCCCACCTCAAGCCTGAACAGGTCGACATGACCGTGCTCAAGAACCGGCTGCTGGCCATCCAGGCACTGGAAGCGGCCCGCACCGTGGAGGAAGGCGTGGTCACCGACCCGCGCGAAGCGGATGTGGGCTCGATCCTCGGCTTCGGATTTGCGCCCTATACCGGCGGCACGCTGTCCTACATCGAAGGTCTCGGAGCAGCCCGGTTCGTGGCGATGTGCGACGCACTCGCCAAGATCTACGGTCCGCGCTTCAAGCCCAACAAGCAGTTGCGCGAGATGGCGAAGGCGGGCGGCAGCTACTACGCCGCGACCAAGGCCGCCTAAATGGGTGCACGTCCGGCAAGCCAGAACCAGGACGGCCCTGCGTCGAGGCTCGCCGATTGAACCTCTGGTTGCGGCTTCTCTGGCTGGTGGCGACCGCGCGTTTGCGGGGCCGGCTCGGTGCGCCTTTCGAGGTCTCGCGCCTGCCGTTCCGGGTCTGGCCGCATGATCTCGACACCTCGCTGCACATGAACAACGGGCGCTACTGGACCTTGATGGATCTGGGGCGCACCGACCTGATGCTGCGCATGGGCCTGTGGCGGGCGGTCTTGCGCCATGGCTGGACGCCGGTGATCAGCGCCGGGAAAATCCGGTTCCGCCGCGAGTTGCGCTTTTGGCGCACCTTCACGCTCGAAACCCGGATTCTATGCTGGGCCGAGACCTGGCTGGTGATAGAGCAACGGCTTGTCTCGAAGGACAGCAGAGGGCAGGACGTTACCAACGCGGTGGCGCTGGTCAAGGCCGGCCTTTACGACCGCAAGGCCAAGGGCTTCGTGCCGGTCCAGACGCTCCTCGGAGAGATCGGCAGCGATGTGCCGAGTCCATCGCCGAGCGCCGATGTGCAGGCGTTCCTCGACGCCGAGGACGCGATGCGGCGGGCAGCATAGGGTCGCTTGCCTCAGCATCCGTTCCCGCGAACCCGTCGCGGCAAGCGTCCCGCGCCCTACTCAGCCGCCATCCGCGTGATGCGCCATTGCGACAGCAGGGCCCTGAGCGCTGCCGGGCGCAGCGGCTTGTTGAGCATCTGCACATTGTCCTGTTCGGCAGCGAGGCGGACATCCGGGGATCGATCCGCCGTCATCAGCGTGGCCGGGATCTCGGCACCAAGCGCCTGGCGCATCTGACGCACCGCATCGAGGCCGTTGCAGTCGTCGAGATGATAGTCGGCCACCAGTGCATCGGGCCTGCGTCCGAGCGCTGCCAGTTTCGCCAGGGCCTCCTCGGCTCCTGCAGCCGTGACCACCTCGCAGCCCCAGCCTGACAGCACAAGGCGCATGCCATCCTGGATCGTGGGTTCATTGTCGATGGCCACGACCAGCATGCCTTTCAGCGGTGACAGCACCACCTGTGGCCGCTCTGCCTGAATAGCCGGAGCGGGCAAGGCTGCCGCCTGCGGGGTCACGATCTCGAAGGTCGAGCCGCGGCCCGGCTGCGAGCGCAAGGTCAGCTTGTGGCCCAGCGTGCGGGCGATGCGCTCCACGATCGACAGGCCAAGCCCGAGACCGCGCGCCACCCGTGCGCCCTGATCCAGCCGCTCGAACTCCCTGAACACGGTCTTCTGCTTGTTCGTGGGAATGCCGAGGCCGGTATCGATCACGGTAATGGCGAGGTTGGTGCCGCGCTTGCGGCACCCGACCAGCACCTTGCCGGAGGGCGTATACTTGATCGCGTTAGAGATCAGGTTCTGTAGCAGGCGCCGGAACAGCCTGCGGTCAGAGCGGATCGCTGCCTTCGTCGGCACAAAAACCAGATCGAGGTTCTTTTCCTGCGCAATCGGCTCGAACTCGCGCTGCAATTGTTTCAGCACCTCATCGAGACGGAAGCTGGTGATCTCGGGCTTCATGGCGCCGGCATCCAGCCGCGAAATCTCCAGCAGAGCGGTAAGGATTTCCTCGACTGCATCAAGGGATGCCTCGACATTCTCGGCCAGTTCGGGGGCGCCGGCCTGCCGGTCCCGCTCCGTCAAGGAGTGGGCATAGAGCCGGGCCGCGTTCAGCGGTTGCAGCACATCGTGGCTGGCCGCCGCCAGAAAGCGGGTTTTCGACAGGTTGGCGTTCTCCGCTTCCTGCTTGGCGAATTGCAGGGCCGTGTTGACGCGCATCAGCTCTTCAGTGCGCTCCTGCACCCGCTGTTCGAGCGCCTCTTCGACGGCAACCGCGTCCGAAATGTCGGTGTAGGTCGTCACCAGGCCGCCATCAGGCAGGGGATTGGAGCGGATTTCGATGACGCGCTCGGAGGGAAAGAATCTGAGCCTGACCGGCTCGCGGTCGTTCAGGAAGCTTTCCAGGCGGGTCGAAACCAGATCATCGACGGGTCCTTCGCCATAGGAGCCGCGCTCGGCATTGAAGCGGACGATCTCGTCGAGGCCGCGCCCGACACTCATCATGTCGACTGGCAATTCGTAAAGCTCGATAAAAGCCTGGTTCCAGCACAGGACCCTCAATTCCTTATCGATCACCGTGACGCCCTGCCCCGATTGGTCGAGCGCATGCTGGAGCAGGTCGCGGTTGTATTGCAGAGCGGCGGACGCATCATCCAGCAGCTTGAAGGCTGTCTCGCTGGAAAGGTTGCGCCGCTTGAGCAACACCGACAGAACCAGCCGCGACGAAGCCGCACCGATGGCGGAAGCCAGCAGGTGCTCACCGAAGCGGATGGCGTGAATATCGGCTTCCTCGTGCCCCTTGGCGGCGGCCGTGGCGGGCCAGCCGCGCGAACGGCCGAAGCCGACGAAGGCGGACCGCGTGCGGTCCGCACCCAGATAGCGGGCGATGGTGCCCTGCAACTCGTCCATGCTGACCGATGAGCGCCAGAGCCGAAGATTCTGGGCCATGCCCGGCCCTGCCTGGCTGACGAAGCTGGCGGCCTGCAGCCGCTCGATGGCGTTTGCCGGCCGCAGCAGCGAGCCGACCACGAAGGCCAACGTGTTGAACAGCAGGCTCCAGAACACACCATGGGTGAGTTGCTGCAGATCCGAGCCGAACAGAGCCGTCGGCTTGAGGGCCTCGATGCCGAGTGGGCCGTTCTGGAGCAACGAAAACCAACCGGGATCGCTGCCGACCACGTTGGGCAGCAGCAATGTGTAGATCCAGACCAGTAGGCCGACGACGAGGCCGCATGACGCCCCCATCGCGGTGCCGCGCCGCCAGACCAGTCCGCCAATGAACACAGGCCCGATCTGGGCCGTGGCCGCGAAGGAGAGCAGCCCGATCGTGGCCAGCGCGGCATCACCCGCTGCGCGGTAATAGACGTAGCCTAGTAGCACGATCACGACGATGGCCACGCGGCGCGTGGTGATGATCAGGGATCCCAGATCGCCGCCGCCGGACTCCAGGGTTGGCACCGTCTGCTGCGTCCCGCGTAGGCTGGCTGCCAGGCTGCGTCCGCGCACGACGAAGGGCGTGACGATATGGTTCGAGATCATGATGGCGAGGGCGACGGACGCCACGATCACCATGGCCGTGGCAGCGCTCAGCCCGCCCAGGAACACAATCAGCGCAATCATGCCCGAGCCCTGGCCGAGTGGCAGCAGCAGCATGGTCATGTCGCGTTCGTCGGGACGCAGCACCAGGAGCGTCTCGCCCGAGATCGCAATCGGCAGCACGAACAAGTTGATCAGAACAAGATAGAGCGGGAACATCCACGCTGCGCGACGGACGTCGCGAACATCCCGGTTCTCGACGATCGTCATGTGGAACTGGCGCGGCAGCAACAGGGCGGCGAACCCGGACAGCAAGGTCAGCGTCAGGAAAGAGCCGATGCTGGAGGTGCGTTCGAGGATCGGAATGATGTCGGCGCTCGGCGGATTGATTGACTTATGCAGCAGCGAACCCAGCCCGTCGTTCATCCAGTAGACCACGAACAGGCCACCGATCAGGAAGGCCAGCAGCTTGACCAGCGATTCCAGCGCAATCGCCACGACCAGCCCGTCCTGATGCTCCGTCGCGTCGATATGCCGGGTGCCGAAGGCAACGGCGAAGGCGGCGAGCACCAGCGCCACGAGCAGAGCGAGATCGCCAAGCACCGGAAACTGCTCGCTCAGGCGCATGCCGTCGGACGCTTCCAGAAACACCAGAAGCGAAGAGGATACGGCCTTGAGCTGCAAGGCCACGTAAGGCAGCGCAGCAAGCGTGGCGATGATGGTGACCAGCGCAGCCACGCGCTCGCTCTTGCCGTAGCGGGCTCCGATGAAGTCGGCGATCGAGGTGATATTCTGGGCCTTGGCAAGTATGACAAGGCGCGCCACGAGACGGTGGCCGAAACCGATGACGAGGATCGGACCGAGATAGATGGCGAGGAAGTCGAGGCCGGCGCGATTGGCGAAGCCGACGGAGCCGTAAAAGGTCCAAGAGGTGCAATACACCGCCAACGCTAGAGCGTAAATCGTGGTGCGCGCCGGCCCGCGCATCAGCTTGCGGCCAGCCCCGTCGGCGATATGCGCCACAGCGAACAGCACGAACAGATAGATCAGGGCCGCAAGGACGATCGACCAGCCAGGAAGCATGCGCAGAACTCCAGATCTTGCATGCTACTTGGTCCAGCCTGATGCGCCAACAGCAACGCTACCACGGCGAAGCGGGCTGTCACGGGCGTATCCTGACAGTCTGTCGATATGGAAAAAGCGACTCTGCGCCCCGGAGAACCGAATATTCCCTCTTTTTGCGTTCAATCAAATCAATTATGTGTCTAGCCACAGCCTTGCTGGGTTGGGCTACTGTATCCCCCGAATGTACAAACGTGAAGGACACTACGATGCTTCAGGAATTCAAAGATTTCGCCATGAAGGGCAATGTCGTTGATCTCGCCATTGGCGTGATCATTGGTGGCGCCTTCGGCAAGATCGTCGAATCGATGGTCGCGGATATCATCATGCCGATCATCGGCGCGATCACCGGCGGTATCGACTTTTCGAACCTCTATCTGTCGCTCGGCGCCAAGGTCGCCGCCGGCACCGGCTATGCCGATGCCAAGAAGGCCGGTGCCATGCTCGGCTTTGGCAACTTCCTCACCTTCGTCGTGAACTTCCTGATCATTGCCTGGGTCCTGTTCCTGGTCGTCAAGGCAATGAACAAGTTGAAGGAGGCAGAGGTGCCCGCCCCGGCGGCAGCCCCAGAGCCATCCGATGAGGTCAAGTTACTCACCCAGATTCGTGATGCACTGAAGAAGTGATCGACTCTGCGCCCCACGGGCGCTGAATGCTCCGCCCCGCAGGCCATGCCTGCGGGGCTTTTCGTTGGCATGATCGCACGGCGGAACATCAGCACAGTCGTGATCGGACCGGGCGACCTTGACACCGTCCGCGCACATCAATCCGGCATGCCCTGGTTGCATGCTCCGCCAGACCGTGCCGATTTCCCTTTGGTGCCGGATGCTCTATCTGACCGCGATGACCCGGAGCTTTCTTGACATGTCCACCATCCCTGCCGCCTCAAAGAACCCGACAGCCCCGCTGGCGACGCCCCCATCGGCCAGCGACCTGAGGCCCGAGGCAACAAGCGCGCCGCCCAGCGGTATCGTCGATGTGGTCAACCATGGCCGCACCAAGCCGGGCCTGATTCCGCTCTGGGTCGGCGAAGGCGATCTGTCGACGCCTGCCTTCATCACCGATGCCGCCACCCGATCGCTGGCGGACGGCGAAACCTTCTACACCTACCAGCGCGGCATCCCGGAACTGCGCGAGGCGCTGGCTCGGTATGATGAGCGCGTTTATGGTGCACCGACCTCAACCGAGCGCTTCTTCGTTACCGGATCGGGCATGCAAGCTGTGCAACTGGCCGTGCGCATGATCGCAGGGGTGGGCGACGAGGTCCTGATTCCGACGCCGGCATGGCCCAATTTCGGCGCGGCGATCGGAGTCAACGGGGCCACCGCCGTTGGCGTTCCTATGGACTTTGGCAACAACGGCGTGACGCTGGATCTCGACCGGCTGGCCGCTGCCGTGACGCCACGCACGCGCGCGCTGGCGATCAATTCACCTGCCAACCCGACAGGCTGGACCGCCTCCCGCGAGGAACTGGCCGGCATCCTTGCGCTGGCCCGCAAGCATGGGCTGTGGATCATCGCAGACGAAATCTACGGCCGCTTTGTCTATGACGGCGCAGTCAGGGCACCCTCCTTCAAGGATGTGATGGATGCCAATGACCGGATTTTGTTCGTGCAGACCATGTCGAAGAACTGGGCGATGACCGGCTGGCGCATCGGCTGGCTCGAAGCACCAGCGCAGTTCGGGCAGGTGATCGAGAACCTGATCCAGTATTCGACCTCAGGATCGCCGGTGTTCGTGCAGCGGGCCGCTATTGCAGCGCTGGACCATGGCGACAGCTTCGTCAGCCACCAGATCGACCGCGCCCGGCAGGGGCGCGACATCGTTGTGAATGGTTTGAGGGCCACCGGAAAGGTCTCTGCACCGGCACCAGCCGGCGCCTTCTACTATTTTTTCAAGGTCGACGGCACCACCGATTCTCGCGCCTTTGCCATCCGTCTGGTGGACGAGGCCAATGTCGGCCTGGCGCCCGGTGCCGCTTTTGGTGGCGGCGGGGGCGAAGGTCTCCGGCTGTGCTACGCCCGCCGTCATGATGACCTGCATGAGGCCATCGCCAGACTTCAGCGCGTGATCGCCGCAATCTGAAATCTTTAGATTCTTCTCTTGTTGAAATCACAATTCTGCGTGCCTGTGTCTAAAGTGCGCCGAAAGGTCTGGTGGCACTTGCTTTTTGTCCCACATGTGTGAGAATTCAATCGTTATAAAACTTAAAACAATCGGGGCGGAACATCGAGATGCAGGCCGTTCGCAGGCCCACCCTATCTGAAGCGCGTCTCGAGAGCGTTCTCGAAACCGCCCCGGACGGCATCATCGTGATGGACGAAGGCTCGCGGCTGTTGATCTTCAACAAGGCCTGCGAGCAGCTCTTTGGCTATGAAGCCGGCGAGGTGTTGGGCGAGAACGTGGCGATGCTGATGCCACAGGAGCATCACGACAGTCACGATCTTTATGTGCAGCGCTACCGCGCAACCGGCGAACGCAAGATCATCGGCATAGGCCGTGAGGTCGAGGGACGCCGCAAGGATGGTTCGATCTTTCCGCTCGATCTTTCGGTCGGCGAAGCTCTCACCCCCAATGGGCGGCAGTTCATCGGCGTGATCCGCGATCTCAGCGCGCGGCGCGAGACCGAGCGCCGCCTCGCTGCCGTGCAGGCAGACCTGATCCGTATGACGCGGGTGTCGGCCCTTGATGAAATGGGCTCGGCCCTCGCCCACGAACTCAACCAGCCGCTGACGGCCATCATGCTCTATCTCCAGGCCCTGGAACGCGAGGTCCAGCGCCTGCAAAGCGCGGAGACAAAGCTCGAGCCAAGGGCGGTTGAATTGCTGGGCAAGGCGACGCGCGAAGCGCAGCGGGCCGGCTCGATTATCTCGCGGGTTCGGCAGCTCGTCGAAAAGCGGGCTCCGGAACGCAAGCGCTCCGATCTCAACACCGTCGTGGACGAGGCACTGGAACTGGCCATGCTTGGCCGGCGCCGTTCGATCATCCTCGAACGCTATGGCCCCGAGGTCTTGCCGGTGGTGTTCGTCGACCCGGTGCAGGTGCAGCAGGTGGTGCTCAATCTGGCCCGCAATGCGGTCGAAGCCTGCCAGGACGCTGATCGGCCGACACTGACGATCAAGACGTGGTTCGAGAGCGACAGTGTCTGCTTCAGTGTTGGCGACAATGGTCCAGGGATCGCGCCGGAACAGATGCGCACCCTGTTCAGCGCTTTCCGCAGCGAGAACGGAACTGGCATGGGCATCGGCCTGACGATTTCGCGGGCCATCGTGCAGAACCATAAGGGCGAACTGCTGGTCGATCCGGGCGGAAACGGACATGGCGCACGGTTCACCGTAAGACTTCCCATTGCGGCCGAAGAAAGGGTCGCCAACCGTGACAGCGCAGCCGCCATGCCCATGGCGGCCGCTGCTGAGCCGGACAAAACCTGACAAGGGAGGCACATGTGAACCAGTCTTTTCACGGTTTCGAGCTTGATGTCGTCATAGTCGATGATGATGCCGCCGTGCGTGACGCACTGGCTATCCTGCTGGAAATGGAAGGCCTGAGGGTGAAGACCTTTGCGACCGGCGATGCCTTCCTCGGCGAGGCGGCGCGCCTCAAGCCCGGCTGCGTGCTGATGGACGTGCATATGCCGGGTCGGTCCGGACTCGAGATCCTCGATGCCATCGGCGGGGCGGCTTATCATGCTCCTGTGGTGATGATTTCCGGTCAGGGCGATGTGCCCATGGCGGTTCACGCCATGAAGCACGGCGCGTTTGATTTCATCGAGAAGCCGTTCGATGGACCTGTCGTGCTGAAGCGCGTGCGCGAGGCGATTGACCGCGTTGCCAGCAATTCGGCCGTCACGATGCATGGCCGCCTGCCCGCCTTTCCGGGCCACGATACCTTGACGGCACGCGAGGTCGACGTGCTGGAGCATATCGTCGGCGGGGCTTCCAACAAGGAAGCAGGACGGCTTCTTGGGATCAGCCCGCGGACCATCGAGGTTCACCGGGCGCGGATCATGGAAAAGCTCAAGGCCCGCAACACAGCCGAACTGGTCAGACTTGTCTACCGCGAGGTTGCGCGCGTCTGAGTTCTGCCAGGTCACGGACCGGCTTGACCGGTTGTTGCCAGTCCATTCTGACGAAGCTGTGATGGGCACTGCGTGGCTTGCCGAGGCCCATAGGTATTTTCTGGGATACCCCGAGCCCGAGAAAACTGCGATGTCTGCCTGATCAGACATTTGGCAGCGGTGCGACGCGAGGCGAGATGACGGTTCACATCGTCGAAGATGATGACGGTGTGCGTGATGCCCTGTCGGAACTGTGCAAGTCAGTCGGCTGCAAGGTGCGGCTCTACCCCGATGGCGAGACGTTCGGTGCCGGCGTCGACGTGTCCCCGACTGATGTGGTGCTGGTGGATCTCGGGCTGCCCGGAGAACATGGCACAGAAGTGATCCGCAGGATTAAAGCCCTGCCGATGCCTCCCCGCGTGATCGTCATTTCCGGCCTGCCACTGGCCGACATTCATTTCGCCATGCGCGAGTTCGCCAACGTGGCCGTGATGCGCAAGCCGCTGACGAGCGAACTGCTTTCCTTGCTGATGTGAAGCCTTCATGCGGCGGCAGATCATGCCGGCCCGTCAGGAACTCTGCTTAAGCGCTTGTCCCAACCTGTCTGGTGGCCGTCAAGCGGCTAACCTTGTCGGCGTCCTTGCCTGATGTCCGCCCCGGCATGCGGCAGGACGGAGCCAAAGCGTGATGTTGCCATCCCCCCTCATCCCTTCCCACAAGCCCTGGCAGCCGTGCGAGCGCGACCGGCTCCGCCTCGTCTCGCAAAGCTATCAACCCGGCCAGGTGCTGCCGCATGGCAAGGCACGTGGCGACGGCATGCATATTGTCGAGCGAGGCCTTGTGGCGCTCAGCATGCGCCATCTGGACGGCCGCCGACAGATCATTTTCCTGGCAGGGCCAGGCGATGTGATCTGCCGTTGCCGCGAGGACAGCATCGACGCAGATGCGGAAGTGTTGTCAACAAGCCAGATCCGATTTTTTCGACAGGACATGCTGCAACAGGAAGCCGCCCTGCGCTGCCAATTGCTTGAACAGGTCCGGCGGCAGCATGAGCGAGCCATGCAACATGTCTTTGCCATCGGACAACGCGAGGCGCGCCAGCGGCTGGGCTGGTTCCTGGCCTCCTTTTCGCCCGGTGCCCGCGAACTCGACCTGCCGCTGAGCCGGCAGGATATTGCCGACTATCTCGGCCTGACCATCGAGACCGTCAGCCGCGAGTTCATGCGCCTCAAGCGAAGGGGCAGCATCGCCTATGGCCGCAGCGGCAGCATCACCATCCTGCGGCCCGACCACCTTCAGGGCTGACTGCCAGCACGCAACCGGATCGGAAAGCGCTCGGCCTAGCTCCCCCGAGACTAGGCCGAGCGCCCGGGACGCTGCATGCCTTTGAGGCAAGCCGGCGCCTTCCGGTGCGACGAAACCGATCCTCAAGACCGGCCTCCTGCGCAGGCGGTCATCTGACGGGCAATTGCGCCTTGCTGCATTGATTGCGCGCAATCACCGCTTTCGCCGCGCCTGTCGTCCGCACCACCAACAGATGCCTGTTTGCCTGCAGCCATCGTTGCGGGTCTGCCCTGCATGGCAGGTGGTGCAGGTTTGCGTCGCGAAGTGGTGACAGGCGTTCGCGCATAAGGCACAGAGTTTCCATGTCAGCCACACTTTCAGCGCCAATGCGTGCTTTTGCCGAAGATACCGCCCTGCTTGCCGTGGCCGGTCTGGGCGGACTTGGCCTGCATCTGGCCGGTGTGCCTGCCGGTTGGCTCACCGGCGCCATGATCATCGTAGCCATCGTGGCCCTCAGGAGGCCATGGACCGGGCCTTCGGGCCTGACGATCAATGCCGGGATGGTGCTGTCTGGCGCTCTTCTGGGGGCTTCAGCAACGCAAGAAGCGATTGCAGCGGCGGCGCGCTATCCTGGCAGCCTCGGATTGCTGTTCGTGTCGATCTTCGTCACCATTCTGTTGACCGGAGCGTTCCTGATGCGCGTCGGAGGGTGGTCGCGGCTTGATGCCCTGCTGGCATCCGCTCCGGGTGCCCTGTCTGCTGTGATGGTTGTGGCGCGCGAAAGTGGAGGCAGCGTGGCACAAGTTGCGGTGATCCAGTTCTTCCGCCTGTTCGTTCTGGTCGCGGCGATTCCCAGCGTGTTGGTCATGGCCGGCATCGGTGGCGGCAATACCGGCGGCTTTTCGGTGACCGATCCATCCTGGCACGATGCTGGCTTCATGATCGGGGCCGGAATAGCGGCCGGACTGGCCTTTGCGCGGCTCGGTTTGGTGGCTCCCTACATCCTCGGTTCCACAATGGCGAGCATGGTGCTGCATGCGACCGGGCTGGTTCATGGCGCCTTGCCTCAACCGCTGGCCATCCTCGCCTTCGTGATCATTGGCGGCATGGTCGGAACAAGGCTTGGCGGGCTCGACCGCACGGCGCTGGGCCGGCTGCTGCCGCTTGCCATCGGGGCCTTCTTGGTCTCCGTCGGCGTTGCGGCGCTGCTGGCGTGGCCGGCGGCGATAATCGCGAAAGTCAGCTATGAAGCGGCGTTCATTGCCTTCGCGCCGGGCGGGCTCGAGGCCATGGCCATGCTCGCGCTGCTGCTCGACCTCGATCCGCTTTATGTGGGTGTGCACCATCTGGCGCGCTTCATGGCGGTCGGTTTCCTGCTTCCGGTGGTGGTCAAACTTTCAATGCCGCCCGCCAGCCGCAGCTGATCCATCATTCACACGGCACCGGGCCTCGAGATGCTGGTCCTGAGTTCGGCATCGGCGAGCAAGGCTGCATGCAAGGCCGCATCCGCGTCATGCTCGCCCGCACGGATGGCAGCGACCAGACCGCCATGGCCACCCGCGCGGGCCGTCAGCGCGGCAAGCTCGTCGCGCAAGCGCCATTCGCGCATCACCATGCGGATGGCACTGGCAGCCATCAGAACCTTGAAACGCGCGTCGGAAGACGGCGCTCCTTCGGCCAGCAGCGGGCCAACCTCGTTGACCAGGGTCTGTTCGACAGCGTGGAGCAGGTCCAGTCCTGTGGTTTCGGGGGTCATGCGGGGCTCCGTTCGGGAGGCGCGGCTGGCGCGGTCATGCGCAGCACCGCCAGTTCAAGTTCGGCAGCCATGCGCCCGGTGAGGGCGTGCTCCAGCGAAAACTCCCGGCCAGAAGCATGGCGTTCGCCTTGCTGGAGGGCGATCACAGCCCAGCGGATGTGCGCCATCACCTCCCAGACCGCCACCGCATCAGGGTCGACAGGCCAGCCACCGGCTTGCTCGTAGCCTGCATAGAACGCGGCGCGGCTGCCAATCCCGCCCGCTTCCAGATCGGTGCGTCCGAAGCGCCAGCAGGATGCACAGAACCAGCCGAGATCCGACATCGGATCGCCCCAGCCGGCAAACTCCCAGTCGAGGATCGCGGTCAGTCCTTCAGCATCGACCATGTAGTTGCCGGTGCGGAAATCGCGGTGGACCAGCGTCACGTCACGGCGCTTCGACGGCTGGCATTCGGCCCAGCGCAGGCCCCATTCCAGTGCGGGGCGGGCCGCCCCTAGCCGGTCCAGCGCCTGCCTCAGGCCGACAATGTCGGCGCGCAGCGGGTCGGCTGGTGGTTCCCCGAGGAAGTCGAGGCCCTTGTTCGATGCCGGCACGATGGTGTGGATGCGCGCCAGTTCGGCCCCAAGCTGCGCAACCAGCCTTTCGCGGTCACCGCCTAGCGCCATGTCCTTGATAATGCGTGGCCCGAAGCCGGTGCCGCCAACCTTCGCCAGAACCGCAAACGGGCTGCCCAGCACGCCCATGTCGGCGCAGAATGCCACCGGCTCCGGCACCAGAACGCGGGCCTCATGCGCCTGCCTGATCAGGGCAAACTCGTGCTCGCGACTGTGGCTGGCGGCGATGGTGGCGGCGGCATCCTTTCGGACCACAAAGGCGCGCGGTTCGCCATCGACCAGAGCTGCGACCTGCCAGTTCTCCTGGATCGCGCCGCCGCTGAGGCGGACGGCTCCGGTCACGGCCAGCCGCGCCCCAAGTGCCTCGCCCAGCCAGTCCGCCAGACGGGCGCGGGCCTGCTCATCCATCAGCCCGCCCCCAGGACCAGAAGCCATCGCCATGCCGGCCATAGGCATTGGCCAACACCATGGCGTGGACCTCCGAAGCGCCGTCGACCAGCCTGGCCTGCCGCGCATAGCGGTAGATCCATTCGAGCACCGTGTCCTTCGAATAGCCCTTGGCGCCGCACAACTGGATCGCGGTGTCGGCACACAGGTGCAGCGTGTCTGCCACCTGGACCTTGGCCATCGAGACCTCGGTCTTGGCGTGGCTGCCATTGTCCAGCGCCCAGGCCGCCTTCATCGTCAAGAGGCGGCCGATCTCGATGCAACCGGCTGCCTGCCCGAGCTTGATCTGCACGCTCTCCCGGTCAGCCAGCCGGATGCCGAAGCCTTCGCGCTGGCTGACATACTCCTGGGCGATCTCGAGACAGCGTTTGGAAAGGCCGAGCCAGCGCATGCAATGGGTCAGCCGTGCCGGGCCAAGCCGGATCTGCGTGACCTTCAGGCCATCGCCGACACCCATCAGGACGTCGGCATCGCTAACCTCGAGGCCGTCGAAGGCCAGTTCGCAGTGGCCGCCATGTTCTTCTGGGCCCATGATCGGGATGCGGCGGACGATCTCCCAGCCAGGCTGATCCTTGTGAAACAGGAAGGCAGTGAGGCCCTTGCGCGGATCATCCGAGGTTCTCGCCATCAGGATGACATGCGCCGCAACGCCGGCGCCGGTGATGTACCATTTGCGGCCACTGATCCGCCAGCCGCCGGCGATGCGCTCGGCCTTCGTCCTGATCATGGCTGGATCGGAGCCGCCGCCGGGGGCAGGCTCGGTCATCGCGAAGGCGGAACGCACCTCTCCCGACACGATGGGAGCCAGCCAGCGCGCCTTCTGGACTTCGGTTCCGACGGTTGCCAGCAGGCGCATGTTGCCGTCATCGGGCGCAGCGCAGTTGAAGCAGACCGGCCCGAAGATCGAGCGGTTCGCCTCTTCATACATCACGGCCTGGCCGACCATAGGCAGGCCCATGCCGCCCAGGGCCAACGGCACCTGCGGACTCCACAGACCCTGCGCCTTCGCCAGCGCACGAACACGCGCCAAAGCAAGCTCGGCGATGTTCTCGTGCTCGTCATGGCCCCCCGGATCCTGTTCGAGCGAAAGGATGTGGTCGGCCACGAAGGCGCGCGTCCGGAGCCGGATGTCGTCAAGGGCGGGCGGCAGCGAGAAGTCCATGTGATCGTTGCCCCTTACAATGGGTTGATGTGGTGCCCGCCATCAACCGTCAGCACCGCACCCGTGAGATAGGCTGAAGCCGCGCCTGCCAGCAACAGGAAGGGCGCATCGAGTTCATCGATCCGGCCGATCCGCCGCGCCGGAATGTTGCGGACCATCGCTGCCCCAGCCTCTGTCTCGAAGTATCCCTTGTTGATCGATGTCTCGATGTAGCCCGGTGCCAGAGCATTGACGCGAATGCCATGGCGTGCCCATTCGATGGCCAGTGCCCGCGTCATCTGGATGATGCCTGCCTTGGAGATCGCGTAGCTCGCAAGACCGGTCCCAACGCGCAACCCCAGGATCGACGCGATGTTGACGATGTCTCCGCCCAAGCCTGCGGCCACCATCCGGCGGGCAGTCTCGACCGCAACCAGCCAGGGCCCGCGCAGGTTGGTGTCCAGAACCGTGTCGAAGCCGGCCGGCGTGGCTTCGAGAGCCTTCGCGCTCTCGGCGACGCCGGCATTGTTGACCAGAAGGTCAATACTGCCCAAAGCATGCCACGCGTTAGCGATCGCATCAGCAATGGCCGCTGCGTCGGTGACATCGACAACGATGACGGCAACCTGGCCGGCACCTGCCTGCCGGCAATCCTCGGCGACCTCGGCCAGGCGCTCGGCATTACGCCCGGCAAGCGCAAGTCCGGCAATGCCCTGAGACGCCAGCAACGTGGCGAAATGCCGGCCAAGCCCGGCGGACGCGCCGGTGATCAGCGCCATCCGGCGGCTGAAATCATAGTGGAATTGCATGCGTGCCCTGTCCGGTTTGCAGCCCGCCTTGCGAGCCGGCTGGCAGCATGCCTGCAAAAGCACCCCGGCAGCAAGCATCCGCGCAAGTGCCCATATGCGAGTTGAAGCTGACTGGCGCGAAAAGTGCCTTCACCCCCGGGCCGGCATGTTCTAAAGCGGCTTGACACTTTTACAAGCGCAACAGGAACCCACGCCATGACACCCGTCCGAGTGATTGCCGGCCCCTACACCTTCACGGGTCATTTCGAGGAAAAGCTGGCCCCGAAGACCTGCGCTGCCTTTATCAAGGCCATGCCCTTCGTGAGCAAGATCATCCATGTGCGCTGGAGCGGAGAGGGCGTCTGGTCCCCGCTCGGTGACCTCGATTTCGGCATCGGATACGAGAACAACACCTGCTATCCGTCGCCCGGCCAGATCATCCTGTATCCCGGCGGAGTCAGCGAGACCGAGATCCTCATGGCCTATGGAAATGTCAACTTCGCATCCAAGGCAGGGCAATTGTCCGGCAACCACTTCATCACGCTGACCTCGGGCCTCGAGAACATCTATGCGCTCGGGCGCAAGGTGCTGTGGGAAGGCGCGCAGGACATCCGCTACGAACTGGCCTGATTGCCCGCTATCCGATTTTCGCGAAAATTGATCGAAACGCACAAAAAAAAACGGCCACAAGGGCCGGTTTTCTGGTGTTTCGGATGTCTCCGAAGGGTAATGTGGTGCCGGGAAAGGACCCGAACTATTGCTGTAAGTTTCTGTTCTAACACCTAATTTTTCCTAATCAGTTGTGACGGGGCCAACAATTAAAGCGTCTGCCCACGGCCAAGGGCGAACGCCGACTAAAGCGTGAACAGGCACGCCATTTGACCCCCGATCGGCTCCGAAGGCTGACCCTACCCAAATGCCGGTAAGCACTTGATGCTATATAACAAACAGCAGGAGCACCTGGGTCATCGTTGGACATTTTGTTCCCCGTCAGCCTCCATGAGACAGATTTGAGGTCCTCACGAAGGTAGGAATTCTGGTTCATCGTAGCCGCAAGGAGCGAAGATGAAACAGAAGTCCGGGCCGGACAAAGCGCCGGCAGAGCAAGTGCTGAATGATATTCGGCGTCAGACGCGTCGACAGTATTCGGCTGAAGAGAAGATCCGCATCGTGCTGGAAGGCCTGCGGGGCGAGGAAAGCATCTCGGAGCTTTGCCGCCGCGAGGGCATTGCCGCATCGATGTATTATGGCTGGTCGAAAGAGTTCCTCGAGGCTGGAAAGCGTCGGCTGGCTGGCGATACGGCTCGTGCTGCGACTTCAGACGAGGTGAAGAACCTGCGCGTTCAATCGACCGCCCTGAAAGAGGTCGTGGCTGATCTGACCCTGGAAAACCGTTTGCTCAA
>JAPLOV010000062.1 GCA_026400565.1 Hyphomicrobiales bacterium
CTTGGGCGGGTTCTTGGGTGTTTCGGACGTAGCCGAATGGAAATGTGGTGCCCAGGAAAGGACTCGAACCTTCACAGCTTGCACTACTGGTACCTGAAACCAGCGCGTCTACCAATTCCGCCACCTGGGCAATGACGACGCGTTTATTGGGCGCGGGCGGCGCTGTCAACGGAAACAAGCGGCCACGCGCCGCGATGGCCGCGCAGGCAGGGCTTGCACAGACCAATTGCGACCGATGACGTGCTTCACAGGGTCACGCATATCCACTAGAGCATGCGTCAGACGCCCGATCTCGGGCGGCAACGCAAGGATGGCGGGCGTGAACGGAAAGCTTGTGACGGTGTTTGGCGGCTCGGGTTTTGTCGGCCGTCATGTGGTAAGGGCCCTGGCCAAACGCGGCTACCGGGTGCGCGTGGCCGTGCGCCGGCCAGATCTTGCGGGACATTTGCAGCCCCTTGGCGTGGTTGGCCAGATCCATGCCGTCCAGGCCAACCTGCGCTATCCCGACTCGGTGATGGCGGCAGTCGCGGGCTCGGATGCCGTGATCAATCTGGTCGGCATCCTTGAGGAGCAGGGCCGCCAGACGTTCGGTTCGGTGCAGGCAGCGGGAGCGAAGGCCGTGGCCGAGGCTGTGGCCCGGCCAGGCGGGGCGCGTCTCGTGCACATGTCGGCCATCGGCGCGGATGCGGCTTCGGCGTCGCTCTATGCACGCAGCAAGGCCGATGGCGAGGCTGCCGTTCTCGGCCATGTGCCGGATGCCGTCATTATGCGGGCCTCCATCATCTTCGGGCCGGAGGATGGCTTCTTCAACCGTTTTGCAGCGCTGGCGCGGATGCTGCCCGTGCTGCCGTTGGTGGGCGGAGGCGAGACGCGGTTCCAGCCGGTGTTTGTCGGCGATGTGGCCGAGGCCATTGCGCGCGCCGTTGATGGCGCCGTGTCGGGCGGCATGGTCTATGAACTCGGCGGGCCCGAGGTGAAGACCTTCCGGCAATTGCTGGCCTATGTCTGCGAGGTCACCGGCCGCAAGCGCGTGCTTGCCACCTTGCCCTTCGCGCTTGCCTCGCTTCAGGCGGGCGTGCTCGAATTCGTTGACAAGCTGAGCTTCGGGCTCATGCCTGACGCCATCAAGATGACGCGTGACCAGGTCTTGCTGCTCAAGTCGGACAATGTGGTCTCGGAGGCAGCTATCGCCGAGGGGCGGACGCTGTCCGGTCTCGGCATCACGCCATCGAGTATCGAAGGCATCGTGCCGAGCTACCTGTGGCGGTTCCGAAAGTCAGGCCAGTTCGAATCGGCCCGCCCGTCCTGAACGGCCATCACGGCTGACAGACGATCAGCCCAGGTCAGAGCATGCTGGGCAGAACCCGGTTCGGCGGCCGGTGACCGTCCATCATGGCACGGATGTTGACGATCACTTTCTCGCCCATCTCGTTACGGCCCTCATGGGTGGCTGAGCCCATGTGCGGCAGCAGCACGACTCGGTGCGCGCGGGCGAGCTTCAGCAGGCGCGGATTGACCGCAGGCTCGTGCTCGAACACATCGAGGCCGGCCCCTGCCAGTTCGCCGGCATCAAGCATCTTTGTGAGTGCGACCTCGTCGACGATCTCACCGCGGGCGGTGTTGATCAGGAAGGAGTCGGGCTTCATCATTTTCAGCCGCCTCGCAGAGAGCAGGTGATAAGTCCCCGGCGTATGGGGGCAATGCACGGTGACGATGTCCATCCGCGCCAGCATCTGATCGAGCGAATCCCAGTAGGTGGCTTCCAATTGCTCTTCGGTCTCCGGGGAGACGCGGCGGCGGTTGTGATAGTGGATCGACAGGCCGAAGGCCTTGGCCCGGCGCGCCACGGCCTGGCCGATGCGGCCCATACCAATGATTCCAAGGCGTTTGCCGGTGATGCGCGTGCCGAGCATCCAGGTCGGTGACCACCCTTGCCACTTGTCGTCCGGCACGAGGCGCGCACCTTCCGGGATGCGGCGGGCGACGGCCATGATCAGCGCCATGGTCATGTCGGCGGTGTCGTCTGTCAGCACGCCGGGCGTATTGGTCACGTCGATGCCACGGGCGGCAGCGGCAGTGACGTCGATGTTGTCAAAGCCATTGCCGAAATTGGCGATCAGCTTGAGCTGATCCCCGGCGGCGGCGATGATATCGGCGCTGATCTCATCCGTCACGGTCGGCACCAGCACATCGGCCGTCTGCACGGCCGCAATCAGCGCTTCCCGACTCATCGCCTGGTCATCGAGATTGAGACGGGCGTCGAACAGTTCGCGCATGCGCGTCTCGACCGCTTCGGGCAACTTGCGTGTTACGACCACCAGCGGCTTTTTCTTGTGCGGCATCGCGTGCTCCACAGGTGACAAATCCGTCCCGCCTTCACCTCGCCTCAACCTGCCGTTAACGCCGTTTCGGTGAGAGTGCGGATCGTCAGGCTGGGTTATGCCCATTCCTGTGGCGATGTCCAGAGTGTGGCGCCGGGGGAGCCTTCGGGGTTCCGGCAGCACACCTCGAAGCGAATGGGACGAGGATGGCGATGCGGTTGGACCGGTTTGTGATGGCAGGGGCGCTGGCGCTTGCGGCCATGATGTCCAGTCCGGCATGGCTGGCGACGACGGCTGCATCGGCGCAGGCGGCGGGCGAGACAGCCGGCAGCGTGACAGGACTGCCCGTGCCGCGCTATGTCAGCCTGAAGAATGACCGGGTGAACCTGCGCGAAGGCCCTTCCAAGGAGAACCGCACAAGCTGGGTGTTCCAGCGTGCGGGCCTTCCGGTTGAGATCACGGCGGAATTCGAAACCTGGCGCCGCATCCGCGATGCCGAAGGTGCGGAGGGCTGGGTGCTGCACAGCCTTCTGTCCGGCAGGCGCACGGCGCTTGTGGTGCCCTGGTCGAAGAACCGTGAGGAAACCATCGCCCTGATGGAGCGGGCCGATGAGCGCGCGGCGCTGGTGGCGCGGCTCGCACCCAATGTGCTGGCCAACGTCAAATCCTGCGCCGGAAGCTGGTGCCGTGTCACGGTCGCCGAGCACGAGGGGTTCATCCGGCAGGATCGGCTCTGGGGCGTCTATCCCAACGAACGGTTCAACTGACCGGCATCTGACCCTGACAGACTTGCCTGCAGCGGAAGCCTGTTCCGGATCAGCGAGCGTTCAGACCGCCTTGGGCTTGAGACGCACGATGACCTCAACGCGCGAGACCTCCATGCCCTCGGGCAGAGCCGGCAACTCGGCCACGCGGATCGCGTCGGACGGCACATCGATCATGCGGTCCTCACCCTCGATGAAGAAGTGGTGGTGATCCGACGGGTTGGTGTCGAAATAGGTCTTGGCCCCATCAACGGCCAGTTCGCGCAGCAAGCCTGCCTGGGTGAACTGGTGCAGCGTGTTGTAGACCGTGGCCAGCGACACCGGGACGCGGGCGCGCATGGCTTCCTCGTAGAGCATCTCGGCACTGATGTGCCGGTCCCCCTTGGCGAACAGCAGCCAGCCCAACGACGTGCGCTGGCGGGTGGGGCGCAAGCCGACATCGCGCAGCTTCTCGCGCAACGAATGCACCGGACAACCAGCCAGCGACCGCCGCGGCGTCGCGGCGTCGGGGGATGGCTCGATGTTCATCGGGGTCACGCTCATGTCGATCCTGAAAGCCGATCCTGCATGTCGCTGCCGGCGGCCAAAGCGCCGTCCGACATCTCTGGACTATAACATATTCACGCAGACAGCCCAGTTCAACCAAGGATAAATACGGTCAGTTGACGCGGGTGGCTTCACGCGCGCCGGTGCGGATGCTAGGCGTCGCTCAAGGCGGCTGTTACCAGTCCGTCATCCGGGAGCGAACGACCGCTATGGCAAATGACATGACAGGCAATCTGGCAGGCACTGGGGCGGGCGGCGCGGCGGGCGGCGCGGACAGGCAGTCGAGCTTCTCGCACGAGGACATCCTGGCGTGCGGGCGCGGCGAACTGTTCGGCATGGGCAATGCCCAGTTGCCGCTGCCGCCGATGCTGATGTTCGACCGCATCACCCATATCAGCGAGACCGGCGGCATCAACGGCAAGGGTATCGTCATGGCCGAGCTTGATGTGCGCCCC
>JAPLOV010000121.1:0-1482 GCA_026400565.1 Hyphomicrobiales bacterium
TCGACGCAAGGGCGGGTGGCGACTTCAAACTGGCATTGCAGCATCTCGCGCTGTACCTTGGCCGGACATTGGGCACGAACGGCTGCAATGAATTGCGGAGATACATTGCTGACCGATGGCTGTTTAACCGATGGCTGTGTCAGTTCATTTGAAATAAAATACACTTTCTGATACCGAATCAATATTTATTATAATTTTTTATTATTTAATAATTATCAAGGCAATAAATAAAATACCGCAATCGACTGTGATTCTTGAGGCTCTCGACTGACTTTTAACAAGATTTGATTGTGACGCATGCGAAAGTTAGAAAAAAATTGAAACACAGCAATTTTTGTCTACCCGCGCCTCAGGGCCGAACACCCCAGTCACCCAAAGTGGACTGAACGATGGCAAGGGCTGCGACAGCGGCGGTGTCGGCGCGCAGGATTCGCGGCCCCAGCGAGAGACGCACCGTGCCGGGCCGCGCCGCCAGCCAGCGCCGCTCCCCGGGCCGCGCCGCCAGCCAGCGCCGCTCCGCCGGATCGAAACCGCCTTCCGGTCCGATCAGCAGCGCCAGCGGCCCTGCCGCCACGGCCTGCAGGGCCTTGACCGGGTTCGTCACCGGCGCATCCTCATCGCAGAAGATCAGCACGCGCGCCGGCTCCAGCGCCGCGATGGCGCGCTCCAGCTTCAGTTCGGGCAGGATCTCCGGAACTTGGAGGATGCCACATTGCTCGGCGGCTTCGATGGCATTGGCAACGAGCCGCTCGGTCTTGATGCGCAAGACCTGGGTGCGCTGGGTCAGCACAGGCCTGAGATGGCTGACACCCATCTCCACAGCCTTCTGGGCCATGTAATCGAGCCGGGCCGATTTCAGCGGCGCGAACAGGTAGTGCAGATCGCCCGGCGCAGGCTGCGGGCGGGTCTGCACGAGGGCGCGCAAAGCGATGTCCCTGCGGCCCGCCGGCTCGACCGCGCAGCGCCATTCGCCGTCACGGCCATTGAAGGCCAGAACTGCCGCACCCGCCTTGAGGCGCAGCACATTGGCCAGATAGTTGGTCTGGGCCGCATCCAGCCCGATGCTGGCATCCGGGGCCAGATCGCTGGCCACATACAGCCGGGGGCCGCTGATCGGGGGCACGCCGGCACGGGCAGCACCTGGCTGTGACATCGGGGCCTCTTGATCGGGACAGCGCGGCACGCTTGAACGCATCGGGAGTGTCTGGCCCTCGACCAGCGCATTGCGACACGGGCCTGTGACTGCCATATTTCGGGCGTGATGAAAACCGATCAGTGCCTGGCGCTGGAATGTGGCGGCCAGCGCTGCTATAGGATCGGGTATTGCAAGGGCAGCAGGCAGCCGGCGCGGCATCCGGGCGGATGGCGGCGCAGGCGGGTTCAGCCCGACAAAGAATTTGGACCAACCGGGGACATGATGATGGCAAGGCGATTGGTGATGGCGTCCTCTGGCGCGAAGAGCAAGGCCCGGCGTCTCGTGCC
>JAPLOV010000121.1:1501-20949 GCA_026400565.1 Hyphomicrobiales bacterium
TGGCGGTCGCGCTGGCGATGGCTCCGATGATGATGGCGGTCGGCGCCAGCCCCGCCGCAGCGCAATCCGCCATCTGCGAGCGCGTCGGCGTACTGCTCAAACAGCGCGAGGGTATCATGAAGCGCATCAACGGCATGGGCAAGAAGAACGTCGATCCGGGCGTGGCCTGCAACCTGTTTGGCAACCTTGCCAGCAATGGCGCGCAGACGCTGGCCTTCGCCACCGAGAACAAGGACTGGTGCCAGATTCCCGATGAGTTCATCGAGAACCTGAAGGCCGGTCAGGGCCAGATCACCAAGGTGCGGGCGCAGGCCTGCAATGCCGCCAAGCAGCGCACCGTGATGGAGCAGCGCGCCCGCCAGCAGGCGCAGCAGGCCCAGCAAGGCGGCAACGGAGCCTTTGGCGGCGTTGATGGTTTTTCCAGCGGTCCATGGCGGGTGCCGCAAGGCGCACTGTGAGCCATGACGTCACCGGGGCATCGGCAGCCTCGCCGCCGGGCCATGCTCCAGCGGCCTTGCCGGACGCGCAACGCAACAACTGGGTTGACACGCGGGCACCGGCTCGCCTGCGCCCCTATCTGAAGCTCGCCCGGCTCGACAGGCCGATCGGCTCGTGGCTGCTGCTTTTGCCGTGCTGGTGGGCAGCGGGGCTGGCGGCGACCGCGGCCGGACATACCCACTCGAACCTCTGGCACATGGTGCTGTTCGCCATCGGCGCGGTGGCCATGCGCGGGGCGGGCTGCACCTTCAACGACATCGTCGACCGCGATCTCGACCGACATGTGGCGCGCACACGGAACAGGCCACTCCCCGCTGGCGAGGTCAGCGTGCGGCAGGCCGTGATCTGGCTCGGCATCCTGTGTTTCACCGGCCTTGGCGTTCTGCTCCAGTTCAACCTTGCCACCATCGTCATCGGTGCGTCATCGCTGCTGGTGGTCGCGGTCTATCCGTTCATGAAGCGGATCACCGGCATGCCGCAAGCGGTGCTCGGGCTGGCCTTCTCGTGGGGGGCGCTGGTGGGCTGGAGCGCCGTGTTCGGCTCGCTCTCGCTTGCCCCGCTGCTGCTCTATCTGGCGGCGGTGTTCTGGACCATCGGCTACGATACGATCTACGCGCTTCAGGACATCGAGGATGACGCGGTCGTGGGCATCCGTTCTTCGGCCCGCACCTTCGGCGGCCATACGCGAGCGGCCATTGCCATCTGCTACGGGCTGGCGGCGATGCTGGCGCTCACGGCGATCTGGCTGGTTGGCGGGGGCCTTGCAGCCTATGCCGGGCTTGCGCTGTTCGCGGGGCATCTGGCGCGGCAACTGGGCGGCATCGGCGGGGTAACCCCGCAGCAGGCGCTGGCACTGTTCACGTCAAACCGGGATGCCGGGCTGTTGCTGGCAGCGGGGCTGTGCCTCGATCCGGTGTTGCGCGGCCTTTTGTGAAGCGCTGCCGTCAGACGACGGTGCCGCGCGATAGTTCTTCGCCTTCGATGCCGATGCGTTCGAGGCTCTGGCGGGCAGGCTTGCGGCGCACCAGGAAACGCGGCCTGCGGTAACGCAGGAAAGAATGCTGGCGGCGAAAATGGAACTGGCCGAGCGCCACTGCACCCAACTGCGGATAGGGCGCACTCGTGGTGCCATCGGCGGCCTGCATCAGCAAGGGCAGCATCGTGGCCTTGCCGGCGCTGCGCCAGGTGGCCACGGCCTCGTCCTCATCCAGAACGGCGATCACCAGATCGCGGCCATCGCCAGCGGTCAGGAACACCTCGAAGATCGTGAACGCGGGATTGTTGTTCTGGAGGCGAAGGCCGACACCGCGCCAGGCCGAGCCCTTGCGGATGATGCGGATGCCCTCGATCCGGACGATGGGCGCATCAAGGCTGATGCAGCCAGATGGCATCCGTGCGACGGGGTCCGCCGCGGGCTGGCCAACGCCCGGTCCGATCTGCGGGATCGGGTCTGGTCGCCTGTCACGACCAGACCCGTATGCTGGCGCATTGTTGGCCATGTTTGACGCCTCGTTTTCCCTGCAGACGGGCCGCTTTTTTGAGAGGTGCGGCCTCGTTCTGACAACCATCACCATGCCGCAGGCGTGTCGCCATGGCCTTAAGGTGTTGCGTTAAGAGGAGGTTTCGCCGCCTGAATGTGCGCGCATGCTTGATGGAAGCTTATCCTGCTTGCACGAATCCGACCGAAGCCCATAAACAGGGCCATGACGACCCTGGCCAAGACAGAAACCTCCCTCGCCGCCGCGACGCTGGCGCGCCTGCCCGAGCTAGCGGAGCGTGCCCATCAGGCAGCCCTTGCCGCAGGCGTCATGGCGATGGGTCATTTCAGGCCGGGCGCTGCCACCACCGCGCGGGTCTGGACCAAGCAGGGCGGCTCGCCCGTGACCGAGGCCGACACCAGCGTCGATTCGTTCCTCAAGGTCAGCTGCACCATGGCCCTGCCCGAAGCGGCCTGGCTCTCGGAAGAGACAGCCGACGATCCGGCCCGAATTGGCAAGAGCTTCGTCTGGGTGGTCGATCCGATCGATGGCACCCGCGCCTTCATGGCCGGCCTCGCCGACTGGTGCGTCTGCGTGGCCCTTCTGCGGGACAACGAGCCGATCCTCGGTGTTGTCCATGCGCCTGCACTCGGCATCACCTATCTCGCCACGGCAGGCGGCGGTGCCTTCCGAAATGGCGCACGCCTCGACCTGGCCGGCAGCCTGACCGCCGCACTTCCCCGGATCGCGGGGCCGAAGCCGATGCTGGATGCGGTCAGCCGTCACCTGACGATCGACCCGCAGCCGAAGGTGCCGTCGCTGGCGCTCAGGCTGGCGCGCGTGGCCGATGGCGCGATCGACGGCGGGCTGGTTTCGCCCGACAGCCGTGACTGGGATCTGGCAGCAGCCGACCTCGTGCTGCGCGAGGCGGGCGGGCTGGTCAGCGGGCTGGACGGTATGCCCCTCGCCTATAACCGGCCAAGGCCGGTGCATGCCACGCTGGTGGCCGCGCCTCATGCCTTCCATGCCCGCCTGCTGGGTGCCGCCACAGCCTTGCGCGAGCCCTTCGCGAGCCGGGTCTGACGCTGCACCGGGCAGGTTTAAAACGCTCGCAAGCCGTCATCCGATAGGGTATCGGGGGGCGTCTGTTTGGCGAAGACCGGGAGATTCCATGACAGAGACAAGCTCCGGCAAGCAATTGCCCCATCTGGTGTTTGGTGGCGAACTGACACATCTCGACGGCGTGGAGTTCAAGGACCTGTCCAAGGTCGACATCGTCGGGCTGTTCCCCAATTATGCCAGCGCCCACGCGGCCTGGAAGGCGAAGGCGCAGTCGACCGTCGACAACGCCCACATGCGCTATTTCGTCGTGCATCTGCACAGGCTGCTCGACCCCGCCAAGCCCGGCAACTGACCTCAGGGTCGGATCAGGAAGGCGAAACAGACCATGGCGCTCGCCATCTTCAAGAAGCCCTTCGTGCAGGAGGCGGTCGGACGCCTTCTCGCTGGCTACCTGAAGCTGGTGCAGCGGACCAACCGCATGATCATCGAGCCGGAGGGCGTCTACGGTCGCATCGTCCGGCCCGACCTGCCGGTGATCGTGGCGATGTGGCATGGCCAGCACCTGATGGTGCCGTTTGGGCGGCCGGACTGGATGAAGGCCAGTTCGCTAGTGTCTCGGCACGGCGACGGCGAGTTCAACGCCATCGCCCTGCGCGAACTTGGCATCGGCACGATTCGCGGCTCCGGTGCCCATGGACGCAAGGTGCGCGAGAAGGGCGGTGCCAGCGCCTTCCTCGCCATGACGCGGGCACTGGCCAGCGACACGACCATGGTGCTCACCGCCGATGTGCCCAAGGTGGCCCGCGTAGCCGGCATCGGCATCGTCAAGCTGGCGCAGGTTTCGGGCCGGCCTATCTATCCGGTCGCCGTGGTCACCAGCCGCCGCCATGCTGTCCGCAACTGGGATTGCACCACGATCGGGCTGCCCTTCGGCCGCTGCGGCATCGTCGTCGGCGAGGCCATCCACGTCGCGCGGGAGGCTGATGCGGCAGCGATGGAAGCAGCACGGCTCGCGGTGGAGACCGGGCTGGATGCGGTCCATGCGAGGGCCTTCGCGCTGGTCGGTCGTGACGATCCGGGCGGAGCGCTGATCGCGGCCAACCGGGAGGTGGCCCGCCTGAAGGCGTCAGCGGGGGCAGCGACATCCAGGGTGGGCACCGCATGAAAAGCCCCATCAGGAGCCCCTGGCAGCTCAAGCTCTACCGTATCGCCACGCGGCTGGCGCAGCCGGCGGCGGGACTAATCCTTGGCCACCGCCTGAAGAAGGGCAAGGAAGACGCGGCCCGGCTCGGTGAGCGCAAGGCTGTGCCCGGCCGGCCAAGGCCGCCCGGCCCGCTTGTCTGGATCCATGGGGCCAGCGTTGGCGAGACGGTGTCGATGACACCCATCGTCGAGCGGCTGATGGCCCGCGGCTACACGCTGCTGGTCACTTCGGGCACCCTGACCTCCGCCCGCGTGATGGCCGAGCGTCTGCCGGCAGCGGCGATCCACCAGTTCATTCCGCTTGATACGCCCGGTTTCATGCGGCGCTTCTTCTGCCACTGGAGGCCCGATGTGGGGCTGATCGCAGAATCCGAACTGTGGCCGAACATGATCATGGAGGCGGGCAAGGCCCACCTGCCGCTGATGCTGCTCAACGGGCGGATGTCCGACAAGTCCTACCAGCGCTGGTCCAAGCAGGAGCGCTTCGCCCGCGTGCTGCTCGGCCGCTTTGATGTGATCATGGCGCAGTCCCAGCGCGACGGCGAACGCTTCTCACGGCTGGGCGCGCCGCGCATCGCGCTGGGTGGCAACCTCAAATACGACGTGCTGCCCCCGCCTGCCGATCTGGCGAGCCTTGCCCTCCTGGAAGGGGCAACCGGAGGCAGGCCGATCTGGATCGCCGCCAGCACCCATCCGGGCGAGGATGAACTGGTCATCGAGGCCCATCGCCGCATCGCCGACCGACTGCCGAAGCTGCTGACCATCATCGCGCCGCGCCACCCGCACCGCGGCCCGGAGATCGAGACGCTGGCCCGGCAGATGGGCGTGTCGGCGGCGCGCCGCTCCGATGGCTTGGCGCCGGACAGGGCTGTCGATGTCTACGTTGCGGACACGGTCGGTGAACTGGGGCTGTTCTACCGGCTGGCGCCCGTGGCCTTCCTCGGCGGATCGCTGGTGAGCCGTGGTGGCCAGAACCCGATCGAACCGGCCAAGCTCGGCGCAGCCATCGTGCATGGTCCGCACGTCCACAATTTCACCGATGTCTATGCCTCGCTCGACGAGGTGGGCGGTGCCGTCAAGATCATGGACACGGGCGCTCTGGCCGGCCAGGTGCTACATTGGCTGTCCCATGCAAGCAGCGCCCGGCAGGCTGGGCGGCAGGCCCTGGCCGTCGTCACCGAACTGGGGGGCGCGGCCGACCGCGTGATGCAGGCGCTGGACCCGCTGCTGGCCAGCGCCAGCCTTGCACAGGGGCGCGCCACGCCGAACCATCCCGGCAGGAACAGGTTGTGATCAAGGCCCCTGCCTTCTGGTGGGACACCGCGCCTGGTCTGGCGGCGCGCCTGCTGGCCCCTTTTGGCCTCATCCACGGCTTTATCGCCGCCCGGCGCATGGCGAGGCCAGGGTCCCATGCCGGTGTGCCGGTGATCTGCATCGGCAACCTCACCTTGGGTGGATCGGGCAAGACGCCGGTGGCGATGCATGTGGCCCAGCGCCTGCTGGCTCGCGGCGAGCGGCCAATGTTCCTGTCGCGCGGCTACGGAGCCCGTGTGACGCAGCCGGTGATGGTCGGCCCCGGCCATGGTGCGGCGGATGTCGGCGACGAGCCGCTGCTGCTTGCCCGCGTGGCCCGCACCATCGTGGCCCCTGACCGGCTGGCGGGCGCGATACTGGCGCGCGAGGCCGGGGCCAGTGTCATCATCATGGATGACGGGCTGCAAAACTCCTCGCTGCACAAGGATCTCAGCCTTGCGGTGATCGAGGGCAGCACCGGGTTTGGCAATGGCATGGTCTTTCCCGCCGGACCGCTCAGGGCACCGGTCGAGCGCCAGCGTGGCCATGTCGATGCTGCCATCGTGATCGGCGATGGACAGGCAGGACTGAATGCGTCGGCCCGTCTCGGTGACATGCCCGTGCTGATGGGCCGGCTGACGCCGCGCGCCGACGTCGCCGCGCGCCTTTCCGGCCAGAGCGTGATCGCCATGGCCGGCATCGGCTTGCCTGACAAGTTCGTGCGCACGCTGGCCGATTGCGGCGCGCGGGTGGTCGGCACGCATTTCGTCGCCGATCACGCATCCTACCGCACCGATGAACTGATGACGCTGGGCGCCCATGCCGCTGCCATCGGCGCGCTGGTGGCGACCACCGAGAAGGACATGGCGCGCCTGGGCTCGCAGGTGCCGCCGGATCTGGCCGAGCGGCTGATCGTGGTGCCGGTGACGCTTACGGTGGCTGAAGGCGACGCGGCGCTCGATGCGCTGCTCACCCGCCTGTCCAGGTGAGGAACCGCGCGCCCGACCCAGCGAGGAGCCGTCATCGCCCGAGGCGCGCCCGCACCCGTTGCAGCACGGCCTCCGGCGAGGCGTAGGCCTCGTTGTGATCCACCGACCAGTAGCGCAGTTCCTCCAGCGGAATGCGAGCGCCCGTGACGGCACAACGCACGAACTGGCCCGGCTTAAGCACCATGAATTCGCCATCGCCATAATCCAGGACCGCTTCCTGCCCGCCGAGAAAATTGGGTTCATGCCGGTTCATCGCACAGGGCCTCAACATTTGCCGCCAGATCGGCTAAGGTCTGCCCCCAAGGTCAGGGGGAGACGGAAAACACGTGTCGCACGCAACGGCCAGTCACCTGTCAGGGCTATTGCGGTATGCCCGCTCACTCTGCGTGCGCGCTATCCCGGCAATTGCCCTCTTTGCAAGCATGCCATGGCAGGGCAAGGCAAGCGCTTTCGGCAACAGGTGCCCTGCCCGCACGCGGCACGCAGCCGCAACAGTGCTAGCGCTGGGCCTGTTTGCCGTGCCGGCCACAGCCCAGCCGGAATTGGTGCGCATTCCCGCCGAGGAGGTCGAACTGGTGGCGGCGCTCTATCGCCCTTCCGGTCCCGGCCCGCATCCTGCCGTCATCGCGCTGCATGGCTGCGGCGGCCTGTTCAACCGGACCGGTTCGCCCACAGCGCGCCATGCCGACTGGGGCCAGAGGCTGGCCGATGCCGGATTTCTGGTGGTGATGCCCGACAGCTTCCGCTCGCGCGGGCTTGGCTCGCAGTGCGGCATCAGCAACCGCAGCGTGCGCCCGAGCCGCGAGCGCGTCGCCGATGTACTGGCCACGAAGATCTGGCTTCAGGCACGCGGCGATGTGAAGGCCAGCGCCGTGTCGCTGCTGGGCTGGTCAAATGGCGGCTCGACAGTGCTGGCCGCCGTGCGCAGCGACCGGAAGCCGGGCGACGCCTCGCCCGACCTCGCCCGCGCCATCGCATTCTATCCGGGCTGCCGTGGACAGGCCGAATCCAGCAGTTTCCGCACCCGCCTTCCGCTGCTGATCATGATCGGGGAAGCGGATGACTGGACACCCGCCGCGCCCTGCAAGGCCCTGGCCGAGGCGGCGTGGGCCCGCGGCGAGGCGATCGACCTCAAGCTCTATCCGGGCGCCTACCATGACTTCGACCATCCGGGCCGCCCTGTCACGGAGCGCCGCGATCTCGCCTTCACCGCCGATGGCAGCGGCACCGCACGGGCAGGCACCAATCCCGCCGCGCGGCAGGATGCTCTAACCCGCGTGCCAGCCTTCCTCGCCCGGTAAAGCGATCCACTGGCTCGGACGGGCCCCGGCCACTCAGGGCTCGCGGCGCTCCTTGAAGAAGGCCTTCAGCAGCGCCGTGGCCTCCGCCTCACGCATACCGCCATAGACCTCGGGCGCATGGTGGCAGGTTGGCGAGGCATAAAGCCTGACGCCGCTCTCGACCGCGCCACCCTTGGCATCGGAACTCCCAAAATAGAGCCGCCGGATGCGCGCGAACGAGATTGCCGCCGCACACATCGGGCACGGTTCGAGTGTGACGTAAAGATCGCAGCCGCCCAGCCGCTCGCTGCCCAGCGCCGCTGCCGCCTGCCGGATCACCATCATCTCGGCATGGGCGGTGGGGTCGGCAAGCTCGCGCGTGCGGTTGCCGGCGCGCGCGATGATCCGGCCTTCGTGCACGAGGACAGCGCCGACCGGAACCTCGCCGCGCGCTGCCGCAGCCTTGGCCTCGTCCAGCGCCAGGGCCATCGGCACGGCATTGGGCCTGGCGGGATCGTCGGACACGGCGGGATGGACGGTCATGGCGGGCCTGGCGGGGGATTCTTCTCGCGAAAGCGCGAAAACCCTGATACCACGCGCGACTGGTCAGGCGCGGCGCGGCAAGCGCGACCTGAACCCGCAACCTGAACCTCCGGCGCGGGCTGGCGGATGCCAGGGTCTTGCTGCACCTTGCTTCAAATCCATCCGTTCGCCAAGCCGGAGCCTGCGCGGCGCACACTCAGGCCCGGCGGACCACAAGACCGAACCAGACCCCGACCTGAACCGCTTTCACCAGAACGGCCGACAAAGTGATCCGATCATGAGCGACGACGACAACAGACGCGGACCGCGTGGACCTCGCAAACCGGGTGGCGGTGGCCGCTCCGGAGGGCCGGGCGGACGCTCCGGTGGCTTTGACGGCGGACGTCCGGGCTCGGGTGAAGGGCGCGGTCGCCCATCCGGCAACGATGGCGAACGGCCAGCGCGTGCAGGCGGTTTCAAGGGCGGCGGCTTCAAGCCTGCGGGCAGCAGCGGCCGCTCCGGCGGGTTCCGCGATGCGCCTGCTGCCGGCGATGGTCCGGCACGGGAGCGCTTCGAGCGCCCCCGGCGTGCTGAGGATGGCGGCCAGCGCCCCTTCAAACCGCGTTTCCCGCGTGAGGATGGTGCCGGGCGGGCTGAACGCGGCGAAAGGCCCGGACGCGCAGAACGCCCGGCAGAACGTTCCGGCGAGGGCTTCCGCTCGCGCGGGCCACGCCGCGACGCCGATGACGGCGCGCCGCGCCGTTTCCGCAGCGACGGGCCACCTTCACGCGCCGAAGCCCGCCCGCATCGCGGACAAAGTGATGACCGCCCGCAGCGGGGGCCGAGAGAGGATCGCCGCGATGACCGCCCGCAGCGCCGGGATGGTGATGCGCCGCGCAGTTCTTCCCGGCCCGAGCGCCGGCCCTTCCTGCCGCGTGGTGGCAACCCTGAACGGCTGGCCTCGCCCGAGAAGGCTGGTGGTGTCGAGCGCATTGCCAAGGTGATCGCTCGGGCCGGTGCCGCTTCGCGCCGCGAGGCCGAAGAGATGATCGAGCAGGGCCGCGTCACGGTCGACGGCGAGCGCATCGCGTCGCCTGCCCTCGACGTGCTGCCCACGGCCAGGATCACCATCGATGGCGAAGCCTTGCCGGCGCGCGAGCGCACGCGGCTGTGGCTCTACCACAAGCCATCTGGGCTGGTGTCCACCAACCATGACCCCGAAGGCCGCACCACGCTGTTCGAAGCGCTGCCAGAGGATCTGCCCCGTGTGATTACCGTGGGCCGGCTCGACATCAACACAGAAGGCCTGCTGCTGCTGACCAATGATGGCGGGCTGGCGCGTGTGCTCGGCCATCCGGAGACAGCATGGCTGCGGCGCTACCGGGTCAGGGCCTATGGCCAGATCACGCAGGACAAGCTCGATGCCGTGCGCGACGGCGTGACCATCGACGGCGAGAATTTCGGACCTGTGGTAGCCACACGCGACCGCGAGACGGGCGATAACACCTGGCTCACGGTCGACCTGCGCGAGGGCAAGAACCGCGAGGTCAAGCGCGTGCTCGAACATCTCGGGCTGATCGTGAACCGGCTGATCCGCATCTCGTTCGGGCCGTTCCAGCTCAACGACCTGGCCGAGGGCGAGGTCGAGGAAGTCCGCACGCGCGTGCTGCGCGAGCAGCTTGGTGAACAGCTCGCCGCGATTGCTGGGGCGGATTTCGACGCGGCGGTGCGGGGCGATAACCGGCTGGACCGGCCACACCCACACGAGACCGAACGCAGCGACCGGCCCCAGCGCGGCGGGCGCGAGGCACGCGGCGAGCGTCCGCGCTTCGACGAGCGCGGGCCACGGCGGGACGCGCCGGCGCGCGGGTTTGGCCTGCAGGAATCCGGCGACGACAAGCCGGCCAGGCCCCGCCGCGAAGGCGCCTATCACCGGGCCCGCGAGGAGGCCGGCGACGCGCCGCGCGATATCCTGCTTAGGGCCGAGGAAGGCCGCGGCGCGATCTGGCGCGACGAAGACACGGCCGGCATGAAGCCCAAGCGAACCGGCCCCCGGCGCGGTGCCGATCCGCGTCAGGAGCGGGCCAGCCGCGAGGCGGATGGCAGCCGCGAGCGCGTGCGCGCCAAGCCAATCGAGGACCCCAAGGGCCGGCGCGTCACGGTTGAGCGCCTCACCGGCGCGTCACCGGATGTGCCGCGCAAGCCGCGCTACACGCGCGCCGATTTTGCCCCGCACGGCATAGACGACAAGCCTTTCCGTCGCCCCCGAGAGGATGGCGACCGTCTGCCCCGGCGCGCCTTTGGCGCCAGGCCACCGCGGAGCGATGGTGACCGGCCCTACACACCACGCGGGCCGGTGCGCGAGGGCGACAGTGGTCCGCGCAGCAGGGAGTTCGACGACCGCCCACCACGTCGCGCCTCCGGCGACAGGCCGCCACGCCGCGACGGGGACAAGCGCCCTCCACGGCGTGATGCATCCGACCGGCCGCCACGGGCCGAAGGACGGGCAGACAGAGCTGGCGGCTTTGGCGGCAAGGCCCCCGGCAGGGGTGGCGGTGAGAGAAGCGGCGGCGGCAAGCCCTTCGGTGCCAAGCCCTTTGGTGGCCGACCCTCCGGCGGCAGGCCTTCAAGTGGCGGACGCGGAGGCCAGGATCGTGGCGGGCCTGATCGCAGCGGCGCTGGCGGCGACAAGCCGCGCGGGCCACGCAAGCCACGCTTGTAAACGGGGCGGCGATGCGCATCGTTGGCGGAGCCTTGCGCGGGCGCACGCTCCTTGGCCCCAAGCCGGGAGCCACAGCAATCCGGCCCACCTCGGACCGGCTGCGCGAGAGCCTGTTCAACATCCTCGCGCATGATCCGGAGATCACGCTGGAGGGCTGCCGCGTGCTCGACCTGTTCGCCGGCACGGGCGCGCTCTCATTTGAGGCGATGTCGCGCGGGGCCAGCTTTGCGCTGCTCGTCGATGACGGCACGGAGGCGCGCAGCCTGATCCGGGGCAATCAGGAGGCACTGGGCCTGGGCGGCACGACGCGGATCTACCGCCGCGATGCGACCCGGCTTGGCGCGATCGCCGGCATGGAGCCGTTCGATCTGGTGTTCTGCGATCCGCCCTATGGCAAGGGCCTTGGCGAACGGGCGCTGGGCTCGGCGCTGGCCGGCGGCTGGCTCAACCGCGGCGCGCTTGTTATCTGGGAAGAGGCTGCGGTGGCGGCGCTTGAAATCCCCGCCGCATTCAACCAAATAAATCGCCGTGCCTATGGCGAGACGCAGGTTTTTTTCCTGAAGCTCGGCTCGGCGCCGGCGCCCGCTTCCTGACAGTTGTGCTGCGCTCTTGTCCCTCTCCGGTTGAAAGCCAAGCCATGCTGCCGCGCCTGCTCGATCTCGCTGCCCTGTTCAGCGCCGTGTTCGCTGCCTGGATGTGGTGGCGCGCCTCCAGCTGCACGATCCGGCGCGTCTCGAAGAATGAGGAACTCAACGCACTCGATCTCAACCGCATCATCACGGGGGTGAACCGCTCGCAACTGCTGAACCGGCGCGCGGCGCTGGCAACGGCCGTCTCGGCGCTCGCAATTGCGCTGAAATATGGACATGAACTGGTGACGGGGAGTTGAGCCGCGGGCAGCACGCTCTTGCTGAGCGCTGAACAATACCCGGTCATTGCGAGCGTAGCGGCTGCGCTCGCAATGACCGGCTCAGAGGACGACGTTGCCGTCCAGCGTGACCGGCTCAACGCCTCCCGAACAGCCGTTCAATATCGGCAAGCTTGAGTTCGACATAGGTCGGACGGCCATGGTTGCACTGGCCTGAGAAGGGTGTGGCTTCCATCTCGCGCAGCAGCGCGTCCATCTCGCCGGGGGCCAGCCGCCGGCCAGCGCGCACCGAGTTGTGGCAAGCCATGGTGGCCAGCACATGGTCGAGCCGGGCGGTCAGACTGACTGTGCCATCCGCGCTGGCCAGCGCCTCGGCCACGTCGTGCACAAGCTGGCGCAGGTTGCCGCCAGCCAGTTCGGTGGGGGCCTCGCGCACCACACCAGCCCCAGCCCTTCGAGATCGCCGGCGGACGCGGCGATGCGGTCGGCCTCGACCGGATCAAGCTCGATCACCTCGGGCACAAGCAGCATCTGGCGGGCAATGCCCTGGCTGGCGCGGGCGGCCTTGAGGCGCTCGTAGACGAGCCGCTCATGGGCGGCATGCTGATCAACGATGACGACGCCATCGGCGGTCTGCGTAACGATGTAGGTGCCGTGCAACTGGGCACGTGCAGCTCCGAGCGGCCTTGCAACGCGGTCGGCGGGCTCGGGCGCGGCATCGGCCCTCAGGTCGGCTGATGACTGGCCAAACGCTGCGAAAGCGGCCTGCCCGGCCTCACCGAAGCCTGCCCCTGCAACAGCGCCTGCGCCGCCATTCCAGCCAAAGCTGACCGGCTGGCGCTGCGCTGCGAAGCCCGCCGGCTGGAACAGGCCCCGCATAGCATCGAGCGTGCGGCTGCCGCCGGTCGTGGCGGCGCGGTGGCCGGCCCGGGCCAGCGCCTCGCGCACCGCCTGGATGACAAGACTGCGGACTAGGACAGCGTCGCGGAAGCGCACCTCGGCCTTGGCCGGGTGGACGTTGACGTCGACCAGATCGGGCGCGCACTCCACCGAGAGCGCGATCACCGGAGAACGGTCGCCGGCCAGCACATCGGCATATCCACCGCGCACTGCCGCCAGCAGCAGCCGATCCTTCACCGGCCTGCCATTGACCGCGAGATGGATGCCCTGCGCATTGCTGCGGTGGAAGGTCGGCAGGCCGGCAAAGCCATGCACGCGCAGCCCCTCGCGCGCCGCATCGACCGGCACGGCATTGTCGGGGAAGTCGCGCCCGAGGATGCGGGCGAGGCGGGCGAGCCTGCCGGCCTCCCCGTCCGCCTCGCGGGGCAGCATCACGGGGGTGATGCCATCGCCTGACAGGGCAAAGCGCACCCCGGGGTGGCACAACGCGATGCGACGCACGGTCTCGGCCACGGCCAGCGCCTCGGAGCGGTCGGACTTGAGGAATTTAAGCCGGGCCGGCGTGGCAAAGAACAGGTCCGTGACCTCAATGCGCGTGCCCTGGCCGGAGGCTGCCGGCCTGACAGGGCCCTTTTCGCCGGTGGTGACGGTGATGGCCGAACCTGCGGGGCTGGCCGCATTCCGCGTGACAATGTCAAGCCGGGCCACCGAGCCGATCGACGGCAAGGCCTCGCCGCGGAAGCCCAGTGTCCGAATGGCAGACAGATCGCCGGTCGGCAGCTTGGAGGTGGCATGTCGCTCGACGCAGAGTGCAAGATCTTCCGGCGACATGCCGGCCCCGTCATCGACGACACGGATCAACTGCCGGCCACCGGCAAGGATAGTGATCTCGATGGCGGAGGCCCCGGCATCGAGCGCGTTGTCAATGAGTTCCTTGACAGCCGCAGCCGGGCGCTCGATCACCTCGCCGGCGGCGATCTGGTCAACCAGAACCTGATCGAGGCGGCGGACGGCCACGGCGTGTGCCTCAGGCCAGCCCGACGGGCTGCCCGACCGCGACCACGAGTTGGCGGTCCTCGGCATAGAGGCGCTCGGCGGCACGCCGGGCGTCAGCCATGGTGACAGTGCGGAACAGATCGTTGCGCCGGACCGTGTAGTCGATCTCCAGCCCGTTGATGGCGAAGGAGAGCAACTGGCTGGCGATCTTGGCGGACGTATCGAAGCGCAGCGGGAAGGAGCCGATCAGGTAATCCTTGGCCTCGGCGAGTTCCTGCTCGGTGGGGCCATGCAGGGCCGGCGAGCGCATCTCGGCGCGCATCACCTCCAGCGATTCGGTGACGCGATCGTTCTTGGTGGCGGTGCCGCCGGCGTGGAAGGCGGCATGGCGCAGCGGCACGAGCGAACTCGAAACGCCATAGGCCAGCCCGCGCTTCTCGCGGACTTCCATAAACAGGCGCGAGGTGAAGGCGGAGCCACCAAGCACATGGTTGACGATCTCGGCCGCGATGAAATCGGGGTCGGAGCGGAAGAGGCCGGGCGCGCCATAGCGCAGCGCGGTCTGGGGCACATCCATCGTGATGATCTCGATCTTGCCGAGATTGCCGAGCGTGGTCGGCGGCACAGGCTCAAGCGCCGAGGTGGCCGGCAGCGGCCCGAAAACCTGATCGATCAACGCCGCAAGCTCGTCGGGACCGATGTCGCCGACGGCCACGATCTTCAGGGCACTGCGCGTGAATATCCTTGCCGTCAGCGCCCCGAGATCGGCAGCGGTGGTGGCTGCGACAGTTTCGAGCGTGCCACGCGGCTGCTGGCCATAGGGGTGGCCATTGAAGCCGGCAGCCGAGAAGGCGCGCCGCGCGATCGAGTCCGGATCCTGCTGCTCGCGGCGGAGGCCAGCGCTGATCTGGGCCTTGACGCGGGCCACGGCATCGTCGTCGAAGCGCGGCTTCTGCAAGGCGAGAGCGAGCAGCCGGAAGGCTTCGGACTTGTGCTGCGACAGGGTCTTGAGCGCGCCCCTGAAATCATCCCGGTCGGCGGAGAAGGACAACTCGATGGCATGATCGGCCAGCGCGTTCTGGAACGCCTCGGCATCAAGATCGCCGGCACCTTCATCGAGCAGGCCGGAGACCAGATTGAGCGCGCCGGACTTGCCAGCAGGATCATGGCTGGCCCCATGCAGGAAGGCGAAATCGAAGGCGATGACCGGCAGGTTGCGGTCCTCGACCAGCCAAGCGCTGACGCCGCAACTGGCAGAGACGTGTGCCTGATTCGGGGGCCTGTCATCACGGAGGCGGTCATGGCAACGATCCTTTGGAACGATCCCTGGAAAGGGCAGATGCGCCGCGGGCGCGGCGCCAGAGGCGGCAGGCCGCACGCGGGCAATATCAGGCGCTGGTCAGCCGCCCGGTGACACCGCGCCTCAGGTCGATGTGGGTGCGCGCTGCCTGTGTCACGGCCTCGGCACTGACCCCCTCAAGCCGCTCGGGCCAGCGCTCGATGTCCTCGATCGTGTCCCCCACCGCCAGCGAGGAGCCATAGAGCCGGGCCAGCGACGTCTGGCTGTCGCGCGCATAGATCGTGTCGGCCACCAGCCGCGTGCGGGAGCGGCGCATCTCGGCCTCGGTCGGGCCTGAATCCAGGAAGCGCTGGATCGCATCGCCGAGCGCAGTTTCCAGTACATCAAGGCTGATGCCCTGATTGGGCACGGCGCTGAACGAGATGCGGCCTGAATCGAGCATCGAACCCCAGTAGGAACCGCCAAGGTTGGAGGCGATCTCGTGCTCCACGACCAGATCGCGATACAGCCGCGAGGTCGCGCCGCCACCCATGATGTCGAGCGCCAGGTCGAGCGCGAAGGCCTCATCGCCCGTGGCGTTGCCATAGCTGGGCGCGACGAACTGCCGGTAGAGCAGTGGCTGGCGCACGCGGGCATCGCTGACTGTGACGCTGCGGGCAGCGCGGGCCGGCGGTTCGGCCAGCCGGCGGCGCTGCGGATCGGCTCCGGTGGGCGCGACCTTGCCATAGCTGGCTTCGGCGAGTTGCCGCACCTCAGCGTCGTCGGTGTCACCGGCCACGACGAGGATCGCGTTGTCCGGGGTATAGAAGCGGCGATAATAGGCGAAGGCATCGGCATGCCTGAGATCGGAAATCTCGTGCTCCCAGCCGATGATCGGCAGGCCGTAGGGGTGCTGCATGAACAGGGCTGCGGTCATCTCCTCGGAGAGTTGCGCGCCGGGGTCGGCATCGACCCGCATGCGCCGCTCCTCGAGCACGACGTCGCGTTCGGGGGCCACGACCGCATCATCGAAGGCAAGGCCGGTCATGCGATCGGCCTCGTAGTCCATCACGGCGGCCAGATGTTCCCTGGCGACACGCTGGAAATAGGCGGTGTAATCGTAGGAGGTGAAGGCGTTCTCCTGCCCGCCAAGCGCGGCAAGCTGCTTGGAGAAGGCACCGGCGGGATATTTCGCGGTGCCCTTGAACATGAGGTGTTCGAGAAAGTGCGCGATGCCGGACTTGCCGGCCGGATCATCGGCGGAGCCATTGCGATACCAAACCATATGGGTCACGACCGGGGCACGGCGGTCGGGGATGACAACGACCTGAAGGCCATTGTCGAGCTTGAATGACGTGGTTGTGCTGTGTGCTGTCACTGTCCGGGCCATATCGGTTGGTGTCCTGGGCATGCCGCAGGAGCGGCACGGATTCAAGGACGCTGGTATGGCAGATAGTGCTTCGATGGCAAAATGACGATTGCGCCAGAATGTCAGGCGCAGGCCGGGATCAACGTGCGATCTGCTCTTCGATGAAAGCGCGCGCGGAGCTGCGGTCCTGGTCGCGCTCCACGACTTCCGACGTAGCCCTGACGCGCGCGGTCGAGGCGCGAAGTCCGGTCGGCGGCTCGGTCAGGAAGCGGCGGGGCGGCTCGATGCCGACCGGCACTTCCGCCGTCTGCGAGGCGCGGCGGGCGTCGTGCGCCATCACGCCGAGGAACTGGTACGCCTCGCCGCCGGAGCCCGCCGGGTTGTTTGCCACCGCGCGGCCGCTGCGGCGGTTCATGTCGGCAGCGTCGATGCGCGAGCCGCTATTGTTGTGGCGGATACGGGTTTCTATGTCGGCAGCAGCCGCTGCCGAGCGTGCGCGGCGGTTCTCTGCGCTGTCCGGATCGTTCGGCCAGTTGCCGGCATTGCGGCGCCCTTCCTGCGGCGGCGGCAGGGTCGAGCGCGGCGGCACCACCAGCGGTGGGCGGTCGCGATAGGTGATGTCAGGCTTGTCGGGTGACGTGATGCCGAGGGTCGACAACACATTCGACAGCAACGGATCGCCGGTCTGCGCCTGTGCTGGCGAAACGGAGAGGGCAGGAGCGAATGCCAGACCGAGGGCGAGTGCCGTCAGACCCTTGCGAACAGCCTTGACCATGGTGCGCAACCCTTTTCGTCGTTGTCCTGACCGGGTCAGGCGACCCGGCCCATCGACCGGATGACTGGTCCGGGCCCGCTGACTGCACCGGAAAAACGGCAAGCTTGCGGCACCGGATAATGTGCGCGTGCCGAGTAGAGCCTGTCAGCCCTTCTTCGCCGCGCGTTCCTCAAAGACTGCATCATACATCAGAGCGAGGACGCCGACAACAATGGCGGCGTCGGCGATATTGAAGACATACCAGCTCCACTCGCCCCAGTGCAGGTGCACGAAATCGGCGACGGCGCCGTAGGCGATCCGGTCAATCACATTGCCAAGCGCGCCGCCGATGATAAGCCCGAGGGCGATCGCCTCGCCGCGCCGGCTGGCGCGCCTCAGCCACAGTGACAGCCAGACCGAGGCGACGATGGACAGCACGACCAGCGACCAGCGGCCAAGATCGCTCGTCTGCTGGAACATGCCATAGGAAATACCCCGGTTCCAGACCATCACAAATTCGAGAAACGGTGTCAGAACCCATGGGCCGGTATCCTCAAGCCGGACCCAGAACAGGATCCAGAGCTTGCTGATCTGGTCGGCCACGAAGATGCCGCCCGCCAGCATTGCGCCGAGGCGCGTGGCCGACGATGCGCCAGCCGGAGCGGCAGCGGGCGTGTCGGCAGAAGACTTGTCCAAGGGCGTGCTCATGCAGCCTTCGCATCGCGTTCGCGCAGTGCTTCGGCATCGCGCGGAGTGACATAGGGATAGGCCGGATCAGCCGTAGCCGGATCGAAATACTTCCAAGAGCGGGCGCACTTGATGCCGGATGCCTTGCCAACAACGACCGCCACGCCCAGCACTTCGGGCATGCGGAAGGCTTCGGCTGGCCCCTCGGTGGTCGTGACCGAAATCGCCGAGGTGATACTGATCTCGGCGAGATCGACGCCGGCCAGCGCCGCCAGCAGCACAGGATCGCTGACGAACACCGACGGTGCCGCTTCAAGCGACGACCCGATGGTCTTGGCCGCGCGCTGGAGTTCCAGCGCGCCGGTGACGACGCGCCGCACCTTGCGGATGGCCTCCCAGCGCGCATCCAGCGCCTCATCGCGCCAGGCGGCGGGCAGGTCCGGGAAGGTCTGGAGGTGAACCGAGCCGCCGCCCTCCTTATGGTCCGGATAGCGTTCGAGCCAGGCTTCCTCAGTGGTGAAGACCAAAATCGGGGCCAGCCAGATGCTGACACAGCGGAAGATGTAATCGACCGTGGTCAGCGCCGAGCGACGGACGTGGCTGGAGGCTGGATCGCAATAGAGCGCGTCCTTGCGCACGTCGAAATAGAAGGCGGAAAGGTCCGCCGTCATGAACTGCGACAGCAGCGAGACCACTTTCTTGTAGTCGTAGGCGGCGTAGGCCACGCGGATGGCCTCGCCGAGTCCGGCCAGCCGGTGCAGCATCAGCCGCTCCAGTTCCGGCATCGAGGCTGTGTCCGTGATCCGCTCCGCCTCGCTGAAATGGGCCAGCGTGCCCAGCATCCAGCGGATGGTGTTGCGCAGCTTGCGGTAGGTTTCCTGCATGGTCTTGAGGATTTCAGGGCCGATGCGCTGGTCATCCGAATAATCGACCGAGGCGACCCACAGGCGCAGGATATCCGCGCCGGATTCTGCAATGACCTTCTGCGGGGCCACGACATTGCCCAGCGATTTCGACATCTTCTGGCCCTTCTCGTCCATGGTGAAGCCATGTGTGAGAACGACGTCGAAAGGCGGGCGGCCGCGCGTGCCACAGCTCTCGATCAGGCTGGAATGGAACCAGCCACGATGCTGGTCCGAGCCTTCGAGATACATCACCGTGTCGCGACCGCCATCGACCTTGCGCCTTGTACCGGCCAGATCGGGGAAATGGATGGCATCGTCGAGCACATAGGCGTGGGTCGAGCCTGAATCGAACCAGACATCGAGCACGTCGTTGACCTTCTCGAAATCGGCAGGATCGAACCCGAACGGCGCGAGGAAGCGCGCGCCATCAGCGCTAGCGAACCAGGCATCGCCGCCATCGGCCTCGAACGCCTCGCCGATGGCGTGGTTGACCTGCTCATGGCGCAAGATGTCGCCCTCGCGAAGGCCATGGGCCGGCAGGTCGCGCTTCGCCACGAATACGGTGATTGGCACGCCCCAGGCGCGCTGGCGCGAGACCACCCAGTCAGGCTTGGCCTCGATCATGCCGCGGATGCGGTTCTCG
>JAPLOV010000117.1:0-1021 GCA_026400565.1 Hyphomicrobiales bacterium
GCCTGAACCAGAGCTTTGATGATCCTATAGGCGAATTCAACCGGCAGTTCAAGCAAGCCGTCACAGCAAGCCGTGACTTGAAGCCGTGACTTGAAGCTGTGACTTGAAGCTGTGACTTGAAGCTGTGACTTGGGCAGGGCAACGAGTTCAGGTCAACGGGTCGCAGGGTTCTGTGACGTGAAGGTGTTTGGCGTGAATCAAGGATCTTCCAACGATTCGGGAGGTCGAGATGATGACCGCCGCTGCTTCTGCCACGCCCGGCGCGCGCAACCTTCTGGAGCGTTTTTCACAGATCCGGGACACTTGGCAGCCCTGCAAGGTGCTGTATCCTCTCAGTGAGGTGCTGCTTCTGGTAGTGCTCGGGACGATGGCGGCGTGCGACGGTTGTGATTACATCGTCTGTGGGGATACAGGCATCTGCCGCTCCTGCGCGGGCTGCAGGAGTATCATCACGGCATTTCCTGCGCCGATTGGCTGCGGGTCGTGATGAGGCGGATCGAGCCTGCGCTGTTTTCCGCGTGTTTCCTCAGCTTCGTCACCGAGCCTCTGCCGGACGCGGTGGGGCAGATCGCGATCGACGGCAAGACCTCACGGGGCAAGACCTCACGGGGCAAGACTTCACGGGGCAAGACTTCGCGGGGCAAGACTTCGCGGGGCAGCCATGATCGCGGCAGCGGTCAGGCGGCCCTGCATCTGGTCTCGGCCTATGCCATGACGCACAGGCTGGTGCTGGGGCAGCGCGCCGTGGCCGACAAATCCAACGAGATCACGGCGATCCCCCTGCTGCTGGCGGAGCTGGCCGCCTCGGGCGCTGGGTAGCAGCCTCGTCAGCATCGATGCGATGGGCTGTCAGTCGCAGATCGCCGAAAAGATCGTCGATCTCGGCGGTGATTATCTTCTCGCCACCAAGGGCAACCACAGAACCGCCCATGCCGAGATCGAACTTTACTTCGACAAGGCTCCACATGATGAGGTCGAGGTTCCGGCCGAGGTCGAGAAAGCCCATGGCCGGATCGAAACC
>JAPLOV010000117.1:1061-31083 GCA_026400565.1 Hyphomicrobiales bacterium
GGCTCCACATGATGGGGGCGAGGTTCCGGCCGAGGTCGAGAAAGCCCATGGCCGGATCGAAACCCGCCGTCATCTCGTCTCACGGCGCATCGACTGGATGAGCGGCAAGCGCCGCTATTCTGACGAGCCACGCTTCAAGGGCCTCAGGACCATCGCCATGATCGAAACCAGCATCGAACGAGACGGCGGCGTCAGAACCGAGCGGGCTGCTACATCTCATCGCGTCTCCTGACTGCCCGGGCCTTTGCCGCCGCGGCACGCGCCCACTGGGCCTTCGAAAACGGTCTGTGCTGGGTGCTCGACGTCACCTTCAGGGAGGATCAATCGCGTCTCAGGCGAGGCCACGGAGCCACAAACATGGCGCTCATTCGACACCTTGCACTCAATGTGATCCGTTCCATGCCAGGCAAGACCTCCATCAAGGCAAAACGAAAGCTTGCTACCTGGGATACTGTCTACCTCGCAAACGCAAGCGGTCTCAATCTGTGTTAACCTGGTCGCGTTGCCTCGGGATCAGGGGTCTGCTTTCGATAATCACGCTAACCGACTGGTGACAGTTAGCCGCTATAGATGAGTGACAAGTCCGGGACCCGTTGTTTTCCATGACCACCGTCACCATCATTCTGGCCGACCTCGACAGTGCCCTTGCCTCGCATTCCGAGGAGCAGAAGAACAGCACGATCAACCGCGTCACCGACATGTTCACTGCCCGGGCAGACGAATATTCGGACGAGCAGGTCAGCGTTTTCGACGTCGTGATCGGCCGCCTCGCCTCAGGCGTCGGCCTGCAGAGCCGGATCGGCCTGTCAGAACGGCTTGCCGATCTGGTCAAGGCCCCGCACGGGGTGGTGCGCCAGCTTGCGCTCGACGAGATCGGCGTGGCACGGCCCGTGCTGACCCGCTCGTGCATGCTCAACGAGAATGACCTGATCGCCGTCGCCTCGACCAAGGGCCGCGATCACATGCTGGCCATCACCGAACGTCCACACCTGACACCGCCCGTCACGGACTATCTGGTGGTCAAGGGTGACCGCGTGATTTCGCATGCGCTCGCTGGCAACGATACGGCCCGCTTCTCGGCGCGTGGCATGGGTCTTCTGGTCACCCGCGCCTTCTCCGACGAGGTCCTGCAGGTGACGTTGAGCGGGCGAGACGACATTCCTTCCGAACTGATGGTCAACCTGTCCAATGCTGCGCGCGATAGCGCCCGCCGCCGGCTGATGTCGCGGACCTCGCCGGCCGCCCTGATGAGTCGGGCTGGCGGTGACGGATCGCATGCTGACACGGGCATCTCCGAAAGCCGCAAGGCAGCTGCCCAGACTGTTCGGGAATTGTCCGCACGGGGCGGGCTCGACGAACATGCGCTGTTGCAATACGCCGTGGCCGGAAAGAGTGATGAAGCGCTTTATGCCCTGTCATTCATGGCAAAGGTATCGATCCACGCCGCCGAACAGGCAATCCTCGGGGCGGACCGCGACGCGTGCCTGGTGATCGGAAAGGCCATGGACTGGGATTGGGAGACGATCGAGGCCCTGATCGGTCTCAGGCCATCCATCGACCAGCTGCCGCACATGGTGGATCGGGCCAGAAGCAACTTCGAGAACCTGTCGTCCGTCACCGCGCAGCGCGTGCTGCAGTTCATGCGGATGAAGGATCAGGCCGCCCGGTAAGGTTCCGCGCGCCGTCCGCCACCCGGATGGCGCGGATGTAGGAAGGCAGCCGACCCGCCGCATAGGCCTTGGCCTCGTAACGCGTCCCGACCCAGCCTTCGAAAGGCGTCTGCCAGTCGGCCGCGCCCTGTGCCTGCCAGACCAGATCGTCACGATCCGCCAGGCGTGCCAGCGTCCAGCCCACATAGTCATCGATGTCGGAGGCAAAGCGGAATGTGCCGCCCGGCTGCAGCACGCGGGCGATGTCATCCAGCGTGCGGGGCGAGACGAAACGGCGCTTGCGCTGGCGGCGCTTGGGCCAGGGGTCCGGATAGAACAGATCGACCCGCTCCAGCTGCTCCGCCGGCAGGCGATGCAACAGCGGGGCCGCATCATCGCACCAGAGCCGGATGTTGGTGAGGCCTTCGCGCTGGATGCTGGCAAGCATCTTGGCCATGCCATTGATGAACGGCTCGCAGCCGATGAAGCCCATGTCGGGTGACTGGCGAGCGGCGGCCAGCAGGTGCTCGCCGCCGCCAAAGCCGATTTCGAGCCCGACGGCGCGGACAGGCTGCGCAAACAGGGCGGGCAGGCTGGCCGGCAGATCATCGGGCAAGAGCAACCGGGGCAACAGGCTGCCGAACAGGTCGGACTGGCCACCGCGCAGCTTCTTCGACTTGCGGCGCCCGAAAAAGGCGCCGCCCGAGCCTCCGGCATGGCTTGCCATATCGGCTGGCCCGGACGTGTCCGCAACGGGGCCTCTTGGATCACTCATGGTCAGCTCTCACCGATGATGATCGTGGCGGCCACACTGTCCGTCATTCATGCTCCGGCGCCAGGCTGGCACAAGGGCGTGACGTTTTCAGGCAACAGCGGCCTTCAGTGGCTTGACGAGATCGGTGCGCTCCCAGGAGAAGCCGCCGTCGCGCGTCGCCTTGCGGCCGAAGTGGCCATAGGCGGAGGTGCGGGCATAGATCGCCTTGTTGAGGCCAAGGTGCTCGCGGATGCCGCGCGGGCTCAGGTCCATGACCTTGGCCACGGCGGCTTCGAGCCTGTCATCGGCCACCTTGCCGGTGCCATGGGTGTCGACGTAGACTGACAGGGGCTGGGCCACGCCGATGGCATAGGACAGCTGGATCGTGCAGCGATCAGCCAGCTTGGCGGCCACGATGTTCTTGGCCAGATAGCGGGCGGCATAGGCTGCCGAGCGATCGACCTTGGTGGGATCCTTGCCGGAGAATGCGCCGCCGCCGTGGGGAGCAGCACCGCCATAGGTATCGACGATGATCTTGCGCCCGGTGAGACCGGAATCGCCGTCAGGCCCGCCGATCAGGAACTTGCCGGTGGGGTTGATCCACCACTTGCAATCCTTGTCGATGGCGATGTCGGCGAGGGTTTCACGGATGATCGGCTCGACCAGCTTGCGCACGTCGGCGGAACTCATGCTCGCGTCGAGATGCTGGGTCGACAGCACGATCTGGGTGACGGCGGTGGGACGGCCGTTCTCATAGCGGATGGTGACCTGGCTCTTGGCATCGGGGCCAAGCTTGCCGCAGCCACGCTCGCCGGCCTTGCGCAGCTTCGTCAGGTTCTCGAGGATCTTGTGCGAATAGTAGATCGGCGCTGGCATCAGCTCCGGCGTCTCGGTGCAGGCATAGCCGAACATGATACCCTGGTCGCCAGCTCCGACATCCTTGTTGCCGGCAGAATCGACGCCCTGGGCGATGTCCACCGATTGCGGATGCAGCAGCACATCGATCTTGGCGGTCTTCCAGTGGAAACCGTCCTGTTCATAGCCGATGTCGCGAATAGCGCGGCGCGCCACGGACTTGACCTTGCTCTTCATCGCCTTCTCATCGAGCGAGGTGCGGACCTCGCCGGCGATCACGACCCGGTTGGTGGTGGCCAGCGTCTCGCAGGCAACGCGAACCTGGCTCGCATCCATGCCGGACTTTCCGGCTTCACGGAAGAACAGATCCACCACCTCATCGGAGATCCGGTCGCAAACCTTGTCGGGATGGCCTTCGGAGACTGATTCACTGGTAAAAAGATAGCTCGAGCGGGCCACGGCACGTCCTCTGGGCTGATGAAGGGGTTGGCTTGAAAAGACTGGCTTGGAGATGTTGGCTTGGGTACTCGGAAGACTGGCGTCGCGCCGGAGCGCGATGGCGCGCGCTTTTGCCAGCGGAACGGGTTGTCGTCAAGCCGATTGACCGGAACACCGGACGATTGTTCGTCAATTCGAACGCAGGACAGGGCGTGCGACGCCCCTTTTGTCAGGTGGCCGGCTGGCTCGCCGCCAGCGCTTCGACCAGATCGATCAGCCGGCGGCGGACCTGCGCGTCGGAAATGCGCACGAAGGCGCGCGTCAGTTGCACCCCCTCGGAAGTGGCCATGAAATCGGACACGAAGTTCGATTGCGGCAGTTCGCCGAAGCCGGCGGCCATGACGATGTCGCCGGAAGGCGCTCCCTCGAAGAAGAACTCGACCGGCACGCCGAGGATCTTGGCGATCTGCTGGAGGCGGCTTGCGCCGATGCGGTTCGCACCCTTCTCGTATTTCTGGATCTGCTGGAAGGTGATGCCCAGGGCCTCGCCCAGCCGTTCCTGGCTCATGCTGACGAGCAGCCGGCGCATCCTGACCCGCGCCCCGACATGGCGGTCAATCGGATTGGGAACTTTCTTTGGCACGATAGCCATGGTCTGCGAACAACCCCGTCAAAGAGGCCTGGCGAAACCCTTGCCCGCGGCGGCCCAAACCTGATCAACGCGTATTATCAACGCGTATTCTTGCGCCGCAATCGACCTGCAACGGCAAACACCAGACAAACAATAAACAGCGACCCAGCGGGCAGGTTGCCGACTCGCGAAAAAGTTGTAGGGCCGATTGCCTTTGGAAGTCCAGTATCCAGAACGCCATCTGTTCCCAGAGGCAGGCTGGCAATGATCCGTCCATAGGCGTCGACAACGATCGAAATCCCGTTGTTGGCGGCGCGTACCATCGGCATACCCTCTTCGATGGCACGCAACCGTGCCTGACTGGCATGCTGGTAAGGCCCCGGCGTCCGGCCGAACCAGGCATCGTTGGTGACATTCAGCAGCACTTGCGGTCGGCGCGACGCAAGGGTGCCGGACGACCCGACCTGCGGCAGGACCTCGCCGGGGAAGATCGCCTCATAGCAGATGCTGGCGGCAACCGGTGGCAAGCCGGGGACGTCAAGCACTGTCCGCGCAGCGGAGGCCGTGAAGCCGCCCGGGATCGCCACGAACGCGGTCAGCCCGAGCCCGTGCATGAGCCGCTCGAAAATGCCGGGCAGATACTCGCCGAACGGCACCAGATGATGCTTGTCGTAGGATGCCACAATGCCGCCATCGCGGGTGATGACCTGGATCGCGTTGTAGATCGGCGGCTGGCTCTCGCCCGGAAGGCTGGCGCCGGACCGCGCAGCGCCGGTGATCAGCGTGACGCCTCGCGGCAGCGCGCTGCTGATCCTTTGCAGCGCGGCCGGTGTGCGGTCGAGCAGGAACGGGAACGCCGACTCGGGCCAGATCAGATGCGTGACATCCTGCAGGCCGAGGGTGCGCGGCGAGGTGGCGCGATCCGAGATCGACAGATAGCGCTCGACGATCTCGCGGCCCTTGTCGGGCTGGAACTTGTCATCCTGCGGCAGGTTGGGCTGCATGATGCGCAGCTTGACACCGGCAACAAGCGGGCTGGGCTGGGCCGGAATGCGCTGCCAGCCAAAAAGGGCCATGCCGGCGAGCAGGCCGACCGCCATCAGGCCCGTGGTGACCTGCCGCGCCCTGCTGTCGAGACCGATGATCACGGCGGGCGTGGCTGCAAGGCCCACGGCCAGCACCGTCAGGCCATGCAGGCCCACCAGCGACGCGGTCTGGGACAACAGGCCGTTTTCCGCCAGGGCCTGGCCAAAGGCATTCCACGGAAAGCCGGTGAACAGCCATGACCGGCACCATTCGGTGAGGCCGATGGCGCCGGCCAGCGCAAAAATGCGGCTTGCTCCCGGCCGCCAGAGCAACTGGGCCAGCGCGAAACCGGCGGCTGGAAAGAAGGCCAGCACCATGGGCAGACCGAACACCCCGAAGGGCATGGCCCACAGGAACTTGTCGGCCTCGACCAGAAAGGCGGCTCCCAGCCACCACAGGCCCGCCACGAAATAACCGAAACCCCAGAACCAGCCATCGGCAAAGGCCTGGCCGAGGCGGCGGTGAAGGGATGGAGAAGCCACACCGTCGAGCAGCCAGACGGCGATGGCGAAGGGCACGACCAGCAAGGGCCAGAGGCCGAACGGCGCCAGGGTCAACGCCCCGAACGCGCCGCCGGCGACAGCCAGCGCCCTGCGCCGCCAGCCCCAGCTCAACATCATGGAATCGCCGAGGCTGCGCAGCATCACAACCCATTCACCCGGACGGATCGGTGCCGACAGGCGCAGTGCCGGCCTCGGCTCCGGGAAGGCCGGGCGTCGGACGATGGATCCTGACCCGCTTGAGCCGGCGCGGATCGGCATCGAGCACCTCGAATTCAAGGCCGTCGGGGCCCTTGATCAGTTCGCCGCGCGCCGGCACCCGGCCCGCAATGCTGACGATCAGCCCGCCAAGCGTGTCGACATCCTCGGCCTGCCGCGCGGACAGAAGATCAACGGCCAATGCCTCCGAGATGTCCTCCAGCGGCACGCGTGCATCGGCCACGAGGCGGCCGTCGGCAAGGCGGGTGATGCCGGACCCTTCGGCCTCGTCGTGCTCGTCCTCGATGTCGCCAACGACGATCTCGACCAGATCCTCAATCGAGACCAGACCATCGGTGCCGCCATACTCATCGATGACCAGCGCCATGTGCGTGCGCGTGGCCTGCATCCTGACCAGCAGATCGACCGCCGGCATCGAGGCGGGAATATAGAGCACTGGCCGCAGGATGCGGGCGCTGGCGAGAGTGGCCGTGAGATCGACCGCCCCCAGATCAGGGCCCACCGGTTCGCTGCCCGCCTTGCGCCGGCGCTTGCGCTGCGCTTCGGCGCGGGACGCGAGATACTCCACGAAGTCGCGGATGTGGATCATGCCGCGCGGATCATCGAGCGACTCGCCATAGACCGGCAACCGCGAGTGGCCGGCGCTGCGGAACAGGGTCAGAAGGTCGCCGAGCGAAATGTCGGCAGCGGCGGCGACGATGTCGGCCCGGGGAATCAGCACGTCCGCCACGCGCTTGGTCCTGAGGCTGAGCACGTTGGACAACATCGCGCGCTCTTGCGGTGACAATTCCGCATCGCGGCCATTCTGGGCCAGAGCACCCTCGATCTCATCGCGAAGCGAAGGGCCACCCTTGAGTTTAAGCGCGCCGAGAAGGCGCGACAGGACACCTGTTGAGGGATTGTGCGAGCGAGCGCTGGTCGGTCGACTGTCGTCGGTCATAGCGGATTGTGGATGGCCCGAACTCGGCGGGTTCGTCAAGATTTATCGGCGTAGGGGTCGGCGATTCCCAGTATCAGCAGCACCGAGCGCTCGAGGCTCTCCATCTCCTCGGCCTCCTCGTCCGTTTCGTGGTCGAAGCCCAGAAGGTGCAGAAAGCCGTGCACCACGAGATGGCTGAGGTGGTCTGGCAAGGCCTTGCCGTCGTGCTCCGCCTCGCGCTGAAGCGTCTCGCAGGCCAGGACGATGTCGCCCAGCATGGCAGCGGATGCCAGATCGTTGCCTTGCGTCGCAGGAAAGGAGAGCACATTGGTGGCCTTGTCCTGCTGGCGCCAGGCCCGGTTGAGTTCGCGGATCTGCGCATCACTGGTCAGCAGGAGGCTGACTTCGGCGCCGGGCTTCAGCGCCACATCCGCCAGGCGAGCGGCGGCAAAGATCGCGGCCTCGATCCGCTCCTCAAGGTCCGGAATGACCTGCCACAGCGCGCCTTCGATGCTGATGTCGATGTGAAGCGCCGGCTGGGCCGTCACCGCGTTCCCCGTTCCGCTGGCGCTACCGCCGGAGCCGGTTCGCGGGATGCGTCCTCATAGGCCCTGACGATCTTGCGCACGAGATCGTGACGGACCACATCAGCCTCCCGGAACGTGACATGGCCGATCCCCTCCACACCGGAGAGCAGTTTGACCGCCTCGACCAGGCCGGACTTCTGCTGGGGCGGCAGGTCGATCTGGGTCGGATCGCCGGTGATGATCATGCGCGAGCCTTCGCCAAGGCGCGTCAGAAACATCTTCATCTGCATGGACGTGGTGTTTTGCGCTTCGTCCAGCAGCACGACGGCATTGGTCAGGGTGCGGCCGCGCATGAAGGCCAGCGGCGCGATCTCGATCATGCCGGTCTGCAAGGCGCGCTCGACCAGCCGCGCTTCCATGAAATCATACAGCGCGTCGTAGATCGGCCTGAGGTAGGGGTCGACCTTCTCGCGCATGTCGCCGGGCAGGAAGCCGATGCGTTCGCCCGCTTCGACCGCCGGGCGCGACAGGATCATGCGCTCGACAACGCCCTGTTCGATCAGCGAGACGGCGTGGCCGACCGCGAGCCAGGTCTTGCCGGTGCCGGCCGGGCCTTCCGCGAACACCATTTCGTTGCGCTTCATCGCCCTCAGATAGGCATCCTGAGCCACCGAGCGGGCCCTGACGGGGCCGCGCTTTCGGGTCACAACGGCATCGAACGACACGCCGTTGCCATCTTTCGGGGAGGGAAACAGCGAGCGCTGCTGGGCACTTTCCTCGATGGCGCCGTCGACATCCCCGGGGCCGACACCCGCACCGGCACGGGCACGCGCGTAGAGGCCTTCAAGCACGCGTTTGGCCTGCTCCACGGTGTCCGACGGGCCCTTCAGAAGGACATGATTGCCGTTGGCATTGGCAACGATCTGGAGCCGCCGCTCCAGATGGGCGAGGTTCTGGTCATATTGCCCGAAAACAACACCGGCGAGCCGGTTGTCCTCGAAGGTCAGGGATATCTCGGCTGCTTCGCGCACAGACGGCGTCGAGGCTGTCACCGAGGGACGGATCATGCCCTTGACGGGCGCCAGATCAGACCTTGCCAAATCAGACCTTGCCAAGCGTGCATCTCTCCCCAAAGCCGGTTGCCATGATCGCGGGAAGGCCTTGGACGCCGCGATTCACGCCCTGTCTTTCATCACACCCGAATCAGCACCCGCGCCAGCTTTCACCGATTCGGCCCGTCCGAACAGACTGTTCGTGGATTGTGACAAGATCTTTACCCCGACAATGTCTCCGGGCTCAAATCCGCTGCCGTCGATCTGGACGGTTTGCAGATAGGGCGTCTTGCCGGTGAGCTGGCCCGCCTCGCGCCCCTTGCGCTCGAGCAGGATCTCGGTGCTCCGGCCGACCATGGCGGCATTGAAGGCCTGCCGGTGCTCTTCGAGCCGGGCCTGAAGGGCTGCAAGTCGTTCGGATTTCACCGCTTCAGGGACCTGATCGCCCGCGTCCGCAGCCGGCGTGCCGGGGCGGATGGAATATTTGAACGAATAGGCCGAGGCGAAGCGCATGTCGTCGATCAGCCGCATGGTGTCGGCAAAGTCGACGTCCGTCTCGCCCGGAAAGCCGACGATGAAATCGGATGACAGGGCGATATCGGGGCGCACTGCCCGGACCTTGTCGATGATCCGCCGGTAGTCCGCGCCCGTGTGCTTGCGGTTCATGGCGGCGAGCACCGCATCCGAGCCAGACTGCACCGGCAGATGCAGATAGGGCATCAGCGCAGGCTGGTCGCGATGGGCAGCGATGAGGTCGTCGTCCATATCGTTGGGATGGCTGGTGGTGTAGCGCAGCCGCACGATGCCAGGGATGCCGGCTACTCGCTCCAGCAGCCTCCAGAGCGGCCAGGTCCATCCGTCCGGACCCTCGCCATGGTAGGCGTTGACGTTCTGGCCGATCAGCGTCAATTCCTTGACGCCGGCTTCGGCCAGTTTTCGTGCTTCGGCCATGATGCGCTCCACCGGCCGCGACAGCTCGGCACCGCGCGTGTAGGGCACGACGCAAAACGCGCAGAACTTGTCGCAGCCTTCCTGCACGGTGAGGAACGCCGTGACGCCGCGCGCCATGGTGCGTGCCCTGTCCGGTTCCGGCAGCACACCGAACTTGTCCGCGACGGGAAACTCGGTGTCGACCGGCCGGCGATTGCGCGAGCGGGCAAGCAGATCGGGCAGGCGGTGGTAGCTTTGCGGGCCGACGACCAGATCGACCGCATGCTGGCGTCGCTGGATCTCCGCACCTTCCGCCTGCGCCACACAGCCGGCCACGACGATGCGCGTCTCCAGCCCCTGACCGGCGCGCGCGGTCTTGATCTCGCGAACGCGGCCGAGTTCCGAGTAGACCTTGTCGACGGCCTTCTCGCGGATGTGGCAGGTGTTGAGGATGACCAGATCAGCCTCGTCCTGACGGCTTGTCTCGGCATAGCCGTCGCCAGCAAGCACATCGGCCATGCGCTGCCCGTCATAGACGTTCATCTGGCAGCCATAGGATTTGATGAAGACCTTCTTGGTCGCTCCCTGCTTGGTCGTGTCCTGCTTGGTCATGCCTGATCTTGGCCTTGCGTGCCGGCTGCCCGTGATGGATCGCATGGGCCTTTTAGCCGATGCGGCGAAAAAGTGGACTCAATCCTTTTTTCGTCTCGCTTTTTTGCCTTGCGCTCATGCCGGGGCGGGGTCGGGCCGCGTACGGGGCCGGCCACTGACATGGATGGCAGCGGCATGCCGCACCTCCGCTTCCGCCAGACGCGTCGCCTCCTTGCGCGAGTGCTCGCGCCCCATCCGGATCGGTTCGCCCCAGACAAGGCGCACATCGATGGGGCCGCCCTTGAGGATATCGAGCAGGTGCGGTGACAGTTCGGTATCGCCATACCAGGCAAGTCGCGCCCGCTCAGCGCGGCCTCCGGGCAAGCCGTGGCGGCCTGTGTAGAGAACCGCGAGGGGCTGGACAGTGATCTCGCCATCGCCATCCGGGCCGAGCGCTTCCTTCACGGCCCCGAGAAGCGACGAGCGGAAAGGCAGGATGCGCGAGCCGTCGCCGGTCGTGCCCTCGGCGAAGAGGACGACGCTGTCGCCCTTGAGCAGGCGCTCGCCCATCTGCGATGTCGTGGCGGCCGTGGCCGTCCGGCGCGAGCGGTCGATGAAGATCGTGCGCTGCATCCGCGCGAGCAAGCCAATGCCGGGCCAGCCGGCGATTTCGGACTTGGCGATAAAGGAGACAGGCCGCGTTGCCCCGATCACCGGGATGTCGAGCCATGAGATGTGGTTGGCCACGATCAGCGTCTGCCGGCTGCCGTCGGGAGGCGTGCCTTCCACCGTGGTCCGGACCGCGAGCACGCGGCACACCAGACGGTGGAACCATTGCGGGATGACCTGGCTCCGCGACGGCGCAAACCGCACGATCAGCATCTGAACGGGAAGGGCGGGCAATGCACTCAGCGCAATGAGCGACACGCGCGCCACCGCCTTTGGCGACCATCCGGGCGGGCGCGGCAAGGACGGTGGGGGCGGTGGGGGCGGAACCCGCTTGGTTGTCATGGCGCGGCGGCCTCAGCCGAGGTCGCGGCGCAGGATCAGCGCCAGCGCGCGGGTGCCGTCGGGCTTGGGATAGTAGCCTGGTCGCTCGCCCACCTTGGCAAAGCGGAACGCGCCATAGAGCGCCAGCGCCGGTGCGTTGTTGTCCTCGACCTCAAGGAACAGGGTCGCAACGCCGCGCCGCACCAACTGGGCCAGATGCCGCTCCAGCAAGAGGTGGCCGAGACCGCGTCCGCGATGGGCCGGATCGATGCAGATCGTCAGGATTTCCGCTTCGTCCGCGGCCAGCCGCGACATCACGAAGCCGCAAGGCTGCCGGCTCTGGCCGCTGAACACCCCATCGGACAGGATGGACGGATCGGAGAGCATGCGGGCCACTTCGGGCTGATCCCAGCCATACGCGAAGCTGGTGGCATGCAGGACCGAGACCCTCGCCGCATGGCGCGGGCCAAGGGCTTCGATCATCAGCTTTGGCCGACCGAAAAGACGCTCGAGCAGGCTCATCGCGCACCCTGACGCGGCAGCCGTCCGTTGTCCTGGGGATGGGCATCGGGGGCGCGCAGATAAAGCGGGCGCGGCAGGGCGGTTTCGGGATCAGCCAGAAAACCGAGCCGTCCGACCCAGCGGATGTCGGGGGCGCGCGCGGTCGCCACCACGACCGCATCGAGGCCAATCGACCAGGCTTCCTGCGCCAGAAGCGTGGCACCGGAGCCGGCGAGACTGACAGGCCCCGCGCCGATCATGCGCACGGCGTCCTTCAATGAACATTGACGGGCCGACGCCAGAATGACGCCGCCCTGCGCAATCGCCTGGAAATAGACACTGCCATGGCGTGCATCGATGGCCGCCGCAGCGATGCGACCCGCCTCTCGCCCCATCATTGAGGCACAATAGGCAGCCAGCGTGGAGACCCCGACAACGGGAATGCGGGCCGCCAGACCGATGGCCCGCGCCGCCGCCACGCCAACACGCAGGCCCGTGAAGCTGCCGGGCCCGACCGTGACGGCAACCCGCGACAGCGAACCGAAGCCGCCATCGACGCCGGCCATGACCCGCTCGATCAGCGGCATCAGCGCCTCGGCATGGCCGCGTTCAAGCGGCATCTGCTCGACTGACAGCGGCTCGGCACCTGCGATGTCGAGCACCGCGGCGCTGCATGCACCCAGTGCGGTATCAATGGCAAGAACGCGCATCAGGTCAGGACCGCACGGCTTGGGCTGCGTTGGACGGGGCTATCGGCTTTGGTGTCGCATTCAGATCTGCTGGACCTCGCGCACATCCGGCAAGAAGTGCTTCAGAAGATTCTGGATGCCATGCTTCAGGGTTGCGGACGATGACGGGCAGCCGGCACAGGATCCCTTCATCGCCAGGAAGACGATGCCATCCTTGAAGCCCCGGAAGGTGATGTCGCCGCCATCGCCGGCCACCGCGGGACGGATGCGCGTTTCCAGAAGATCCTTGATCGTCTCGACCGTCTTGGCATCCTTGTCATCGAAGAACTCGCTCTCGGACTCGGGCGCTGCCGGCTGGTTGCCGCTGAGGATCGGCTGGCCAGACATGAAATGTTCCATGATCGCGCCGAGGATCGCGGGCTTGAGGTGCTGCCACTCACCGACCGACTTGGTCACCGTGACGAAGTCCGAGCCAAAGAAGACGCCGCTGACGCCCGGAACGCCAAACAGGCGCTCGGCCAGGGGCGAGCGCGCCGCGCTGGTTTCATCGGGCATGTCGAGCGTGCCTTCGCTCATCACGGTGCGACCGGGAATGAATTTCAGCGTCGCCGGGTTCGGCGTGGCTTCGGTCTGGATGAACATTGTCGCGTCTCCGATGTTGCGGGCCGGTTCAAAGGCCGGTGGAGCCCCGTGTGGTGAACATAAGCGCAGGCCAGCCCTGTTGCCAGCCCCGATCAACGTGGGTCGCCCTGCGGCGCAGGCTGCCCGGACGGTGGACATGCCGGCGCATCGATCAGCGGGTCGGCATCTTTAACGCTGAAAGCCGTTCGAGGGCGGCATCCAGCGTTGCGTTGCGCTTGGCAAAGCAGAAGCGGACCACATGGTTGACGCCGCGCGCGGCATAGAAGGCGCTGACCGGGATGGCCGCGACGCCATGCGTCAAGACGAGGCGCTCGCAGAAAGCCACATCGTCATGCTCGCCCAATGGACTGATATCGATGTTGAGGAAGTAGGTTCCGGCGCTGGGCAGGACAGAAAAGCCGAGGCCGGAAAGGCCCGATGCGAAGCGGTCGCGGGAGCGCTGGAGATCGGCGCGCATGCTTTCAAAATAGGCGTCGTCCTTGGCAAGCCCGTGGGCTGCCGCCACCTGGAGGTTTGGCGGGGTGGTGAAGGTCAGGAACTGATGGGCCTTGGACAGGACGCGCATCAGCGGCGGCGCGGCCATGACAAAACCCACCTTCCAGCCGGTGAGCGAGAAAATCTTGCCTGCCGACGAGATCTTGACCGTGCGCTCGCGCATGCCGGGCCGGGACATCACCGACGTATGCCGGCGAGCGTCGAACACGACGTGCTCCCAGACTTCATCGCTGACACAGACCGCATCGAAGCGCCGGCAATAGCTGGCGAGCAGATCGAGATCCTCGTTCGGGAAGATCGTGGCCGTGGGGTTGAGTGGATTGTTGAGCAGGGCCAGCCTGGTGCGCGGCGAGAAGGCGGCGGCGAGGGCCTCGTCCGTCAGCCGGAAATGGGGCGGGGTCAGCGTGACGAATTTCGGAATGCCCCCGGCGCGCCTGACCAGCGGCAAGTAGGCGTCATACATGGGCTCGAACAGCACGACCTCGTCACCCGGCTCGATCAGGGCGAACAGCGCACCCGCAAGGGCCTCGGTCGCGCCGGAGGTGACCATGATCTCCCGGTCAGGGTCGAGATCGAGGCCTTGCCAATGGCGGTAGTGCGCCGCGATGGCACCACGCAGCTCCGGCAGGCCCATCATCGGCGGATACTGGTTCCAGCCGTTGATCACGGCATCTGCGGCCTTCTGCCGCACATCAAGCGGCCCGGGATCATCCGGAAAGCCCTGACCGAGATTGACGGCATTGTTCTCGCGGGCAAGTCGCGACATGACCTCGAACACCGTGGTCGGCAAATCTGCGAAGATCGGGTTCATGGCGACATCTTCCTGACAGGACCGCGGTGGGATGGTCCGTCTCAGACCAGTCCGTTCTGTTCGGCCAGTGTCCGGAGGCTGGTCTCGGGGCGAGCCCCGATATGCGAGATGATCTCGGCAGCAGCCAGGGCACCCAGACGCAGGCAGTCACGGTGATCACGGCCACCGGCAAGGCCAAACAGGAACCCTGCCGCGAACAGGTCGCCGGCGCCGGTCGTGTCGACCACGCGCTCGACCGGATAGGCCGGAACGGCGATGGTTTCGGACCGGGCAATGGCCATTGCGCCGTTCTCCGAGCGGGTGACAACGGCAAGAACCGGCTCTTCGCGCATGGCGTTGATGGCCGTGTCGATGTCAGCGGTCTGGTAGAGGCTACGCAGTTCGTGCTCGTTGGCAAAGACGATATCCACCACGCCATTGCGGATCAGGCCGAGGAACTCATCGCGCCAACGATCGACGCAGAACGAGTCGGACAAGGTCAGCGCCACGCTCGACCCTGCGGCGTGGGCGATTTCGGACGCCTTGCGGAACGCTTCCTTGGCGGCTGGCGGATCCCACAGATAGCCTTCCAGATAGACGATGGCGGAAGCCCGCACGAGATCGGCATCGACATCGAGTGTGCTCAGGCCCTGGCAGGCTCCGAGATAGGTGCTCATCGAGCGCTGGCCATCCGGCGTCACGGCAATCAGGCAGCGGGCCGTGGTCGGCCCGGACACGGCGTCGGCAGTGGCGAAGGTCACGCCGGTCGCGGTCAGGTCATGGCGGTAGAGCTTGCCCAGTTCGTCATTGCGGACCTTGCCGATATAGGCACCTGCCCCGCCAAACGAGGCCACCCCGGCGATGGTGTTGGCCGCCGAGCCACCGGACACGACGCGCCCCGGTCCCATGAGGCCATAGAGCGCTTCGGCGCGCGGCTCGTCGATCAGCGTCATGCCCCCTTTCTGGATGGCATGCCGGATCAGGAAATCGTCCTCGGCGGTGACAATCACGTCGACAATGGCATTGCCGAGGGCGAGAACATCATGGCGCATGGCAGGTCTGCTTCCGGAACAAGGGGCGTTGTGCGCCCTTCGCATCCGGCATGCGGCGGGTCAACCACCCCCATGCATCGCAGCGGCGGGAATTGATGGCGCGGATCGGCAGGCCGCCGCCCAGGATCGCCACGGCTCAGGGCGTGCGCGGGGCTGTGTCCAGAACCGCCCCGAGCCTTGCCAGTGTCTCTCCGTCAAGCTCGCGGATATCGCGCGCCAACCGGTTGGCCAGCAGGGTCGCCGCCGGCTCAAGGCCCGCCGTGTCGATCACCACGCGCGGATCGGACAGGTCGGCCAGCTTCACCAGTTCGTCGGCTTCGTCCCAGATCACGCCCAGCGCGTGGATCACGCCCTGCACCAGCGCGAACGTGGGCCGGCCGCGCTTGCCGTGTTCAAGGGCCGAGACATAGGCGCTGGAAACACCCAGCCGGCTTGCGAACTCCTGGAGGGATAGGCTCTGTCTTTGCCTGATCTGCCGGACCCTTGCGCCAAACGGGGTCATGCTGCGCCCTCCTTCGGGCGACGCAGCCGCACATAAAGCGCGCCGGTGCCGCCATGGTTCAAGGCCGCATCCTCGAAGCCGAGCACGATGGGGCGCAGGTCCGGCAGGCGCAGCCAGTGCGGCACGACCCGCTTGAGCACGCCGCGCTCGTCGCCGCCGAACGTGGTTCCGGCTGCCCCTTTGCCGGTGATCACCAGGACCAGCCGCGCACCCTTGCCCTGTTCGCGGAACAGGAAGGCGCGGAGGCGGTCATGGGCCTCATCCTGACGCAGGCCATGCAGATCAATCACGGCTTCGGGCCCTTGCCGGCCGCGCCGCAAGGCTTGCAAGGTCCGGCGCTCCAGCGGCACAAGTGGTGCCAGAGCCGGCTTCGGTACGGGAGCAGGCGGCGGAGCGGACTGCGGCGCCGGTTTCGGCGCTTCTGCGTCCGGCGGCGACGCGATAGGTGCCGGCCCAGGAATGGTCCGACCTGAAAAGGCTTTCACGCTGCGTGCGACATGCGCCCACACCGCGATTTCCTCCTCGCTGAGGCCACGATCCCGGCGCTTGCGCATCAACGCACCGCCGCGTCAGGCCCGCCGGGCCGCGGCCATAGCACGGTTGCGGCCACATCGTGACGTGTCCGGCCGGCGACGAAACCGGCCTCTTCGCCGGTCCCGTAGAACAGGTCGAAGCGTGCCGCCCCGACAATGGCCGAGCCGGTGTCCTGGATGATGGTCAGCCGCTGCAACGGCCCGGTCCGCCCGCGCTCTGCCAATGGCAAGGCTCCGTCGAGCCAGAGCGGCAGGCCATAGGACCAGATCGTGCGATCGGCCGCGACGCTTCGGTGCGGCGTCAACGACACGCCGGCCCCGCCGATCGGTCCGTCAGCGGGATCAAGCTCGCTGGCGATGCGAAAGAAGACGAAGGAGGGGTTGTTCCAGATGAACCTGCGGCTCCATCCCGGATCGCCCTTGAGGCGCGCGACGAGGCGGTCCATCGTCATGTCAGCAGGCGCAATCGACTCTGTCTGTGACAGCAGCTGTCCCAGCGACACATAAGGATGGCCATTGCGGCCCGCATAGGCGATGCGGGCGCTCCCGCCCTCCGGCAGACTCAGGCGGGCCGAGCCCTGAACCTGCATGATGAAGCGATCCACCGGGTCACGCACCCAGGCGATGACCGGCCATTCGCGCGCGACCTCGCTGTCCTCGATCTCGCGGCGGGTTGGATAGGGACCGAGCGAGCCGTCAGGGAGCCGCCGCGCCGCTTGCAACGGGCCCGGCGACGACAGCAATTCTCCTTGCCCGAGTGTCACAAGATCGGCCGGACGGCCATAGAGCGGGGTGGTGAACCCCTCCTGCCTGTTGAGGGAGCCCGGAAACGCAGGCTCGAAGTAACCGGTCAGAAAACCCTGACCTGACCGTCCGGGTGCTGATGGCAAAATCCGGAGAGGGCTAAACCAGCGCTCGAAGAACCGCCTCGCCGCCTCCCGGTCAGGTGCAGGCGCCGCCAGCGCCGCCTCGCAGGCCGCGCGGAGACCGGCGGGTTCTGGCAGTGCCGTGCGCAGCGGCGGCGGCGCGGCACAGCCCTTGAGGAAGGCTGCGAATGCCAGTTCGTGGTGATCGTCGCGCCATCCGCTGATGGCATCGAATGCGACCGGCGCAAGCGTCGCACCGTCAACGCTTGCCGGAGCAGCCTGTGCGCAGGGGGCCGCAGCCATGGCCAGCCATCCAGCGAGCAGCGCTGCCCGGATCACGCGCCGGCTTCGGTCGCCACCAGGAGCCAGTTCGGATCACGCGCGCCAAGCTGCCGCGAGAAGGTCCAGGTCTCCATGACATCGACGACCGCATCGGCACTTCCGTCGACGACGGCGCCGGAGCTGTCACGCACGGCGCTGATCAGCTTGGGCGAGAAGCGCATGGTGATCAGGCCGGTCTTGCCCTTGACCTCGGCAGCGATCATTTCGGCCTTGTCCATCGACACGAAGGTGGTTTCGGCCACTTCGCTGCGCTTTTCGCGGTCGGTGATGGCCTGATCGAAATCCTCGTAGACCTCCTTCGACAGGAGGCCCTTGAGGGTCTTGCGGTCGCCGCGGGCGAAGCTCATCACAACCATTTCGTAGGCGGCCTTGGAGCCTTCGACAAAGACGCGCGCATCAAACGAGCGTTCTTCGCGGTCAATCGCATCGAGGCCAGCAGCCACCGCCGAGCCGGCCGGTGCAATGCCGGTCCAGCGATAGGGCTGATCGGGGCCGGCGTCGTTGGCCGCCGCGCCAGGCAGGCGGATGACGTTGCCTTCCGACTGCCCCGGAGGCACCGGGGCTTTCTTGCTGAACACGTCAGCAGGCGGTTGTTCGTGCCCGGTCTTCTGGCCCAGCACCGAACGCAGCTTCCACGCCACGAACACCGCGAGCGCGAGGAAAATCAGAGTGAAGATGTCGAACGAGCCTTGCATGATGACGATCCCGCTGTCGGATGTTCTGGCCGCAATGCCTGTCTCCGACATATCAAGCCGATATGGTGTGCGGCCCTCGTAACATCCACTGCCGAAGGCGACAAGTTTGCGTCGGGCAGCGATGACGCCGCAGTTTGCCGCGATGGCAGGGCGCGCGGTGACCGTCGGGACGCCATCGTTTTCTTGTGACGGTCACCGGTTCGTGCTAGCCGCGCAGCAGAACGGGTTGAACTGGGCTTCAGGTCCCGGGCTTCTCCGGACCGAGCTTCGCGCAACCTGACAACCCTTGTGTAACGGCGACAACACCATGGCCAATGACGGAACCAACGGCACAGCCCAGGCGGCTGGCCCCACGCTGACCGCACTCGCGCAGTACGTGAAGGACATGTCCTTCGAGAACCCGAATGCGCCGCGCGTGTTCAGCAACCAGAACCAGAACCCGCAGATCCAGCTGCAGGTGAATGTCGGCGCAACCCAGCTCGGCGACTCGGATGTCGAGTCCGTGCTCAGCCTTGAAGGCAAGGCCGAAATCGGACCAGACACGCTGTTCGTGTTCGAACTCAGCTACGCAGGCGTGTTCAGGATCACCGGTGTTCCGCCAGAGCATATGGCAGCGGTCGTGATGATCGAGTGCCCGCGTCTGCTCTTTCCGTTCGCCCGTCAGATCGTCGCGGATGCCGTGCGCAATGGCGGTTTCCCGCCGCTCTACATCGATCCGGTGGATTTCGCCGCGCTTTACCAGCAGCGCATGGCGGAGATGGAAAACTCCGCTGCGATGACACCGGTCTCCTGAACCTATCTGCGCAGGACGGCGGGGGCCGCCTCAGGGTGTGTGTCAGGTGCCCGCGTCATCGGATGGTGCCGCGTAGTCCTTCCAGATCGCCGCGCCTGACAGGGTCGCGATGAAGCGCTCGTGGGCGCTCCGTTCGTCCGCTGAAACATGTGGAAGGCGCGGGGTGGACCGCCGGGGCGACGAGGCCAACCCGGCAGGCTCGCTGCCAGTCTGGGCATTGGCGACCGCGAGGCGTGGTCCCTGCGACGGTGCGCTCAACCCGAAATCGGCCTGCCGGCCGCCAAGCAACTCGATGTAGACATCCGACAGGATTTCCGCATCGAGCAATGCGCCGTGCTTGATGCGGCGCGAGGTGTCGATGCCATAGCGCGAGCACAGGGCATCGAGGCTGTTGGACGCGCCGGGATGCTTGCGCCGGGCCATGACCAGCGTGTCGACCACCAGTTCGGGCCTGAGCTTCGTCTTGCCAATTTTTTGCAGTTCCATGTCGAGAAAGCCGACGTCGAACGGCGCATTGTGGATGACCAGACGTGCGTCACCCAGAAAACTGATCAGTTTGTCCGCAATCGCGGCAAAGCGCGGCTTGTCCGCAAGGAAGGCGTCCGACAGGCCATGGACCGCGAACGCCCCCTCGGAGACAGCGCGCTCGGGGTTGAGATAGGTGTGGAAAGTGCGGCCCGTGGTGCAGTGATTGATCAGCTCTACGCAGCCGATCTCGATGATGCGGTCGCCATTGCGCGCGTCAACCCCGGTTGTCTCCGTGTCGAGCACCACCTCGCGGCTCATGGCTTGTCCTCCGGCGAAAGCCGCGTTCCGGCATCGCTCAACTGCCGCACGATAGCCTTGACCTGCTTGCGGGCGATATCCATGCCCTGACTTGTGTCCACAACGAAGGTGGCGCGTGCGCGCTTGTCCGCATCGGGCATCTGGCGGGCGAGGATGTCATCGAAGCGCTGCTCCGTCATGCCCGGCCGGGAGAGCACGCGCGATCTCTGGACATCGTTCGGCGCGGTGACGACCAGAACGCCATCGCAGCGAGCGGCGCCGCCGGTCTCGAACAAAAGCGGAACGTCCAGCACGGCCAGTGGGTGCTGTTCAGCGCGGGCGCGGGCGAGGAAGGCGTTTTCCCGGGCGCGCACGAGGGGATGGATAACGGCTTCGAGCCGGGCGAGATTTTCGGGATGACCGAGGACATGCCGCGCAAGACGCGTCCGGTCGATCCGTCCATCAACCACGACATCCGGGAACAGGGCTGCGACGGGGAGCACGGCCTCTGAGGCATAAAGCGCGTGTACCTCCGCATCGGCATCATGCACCGGGCATCCGAGATCTCGGAACATCTGCGCGGTCGTGGATTTGCCCATGCCGATCGAACCGGTCAGGCCGAGCACGTAGGTCATGGCCGATCAGCCGGGGCGGGGGCGACGAGATCGGCCTCGACAAGGGCTCTAAGCTCACTGCCGACGCGGGGCACGGTGCCGAACCAGTGTCCGAACGCCAGCGCCGCCTGATGCAGCAGCATGCCGAGGCCGTCGACGACCAGCCCCCCGCGCGCGCGCGCCTCGGCGAGGAACGGGGTGACGAGCGGCGCGTAGACAATGTCATAGAAGACCTGTCCATCAACCCGGGCTGGCCAGTCGATTGGCAGCGGTGGCTGGCCCTTCATGCCCAGCGATGTCGTGTTGACCACCATCGCGTGGACCGCGATCTGGTCGGCAGCAACCGGCCATGTTGCCCGTTTCAGCCTTGTGGATGTCCCGCGATGGCTGGCAGCGAGGCTGCTGACCAGCGCATCCGTGCGCGCCGCCGAGCGGTTGGCAATCGTGACGCTGGCCGCGCCGCGCCGCATCAGGCCGTGGATGATGGCGCGCGCCGCGCCGCCCGCGCCAAGGACCAGGACATCGCGTCCGGTACAGGACCGGTCCGGCAACTGCTGGCCAAGATGCTCGAAGAAGCCATCGACATCCGTGTTGGCGCCCGTCAGCCGACCATCCTTCATCCAGATCGTGTTGACAGCGCCCATGACGGCAGCCTCCGGCGTGAGGTCGTCAAGATGGGGGATGACCGCTTCCTTCAGGGGAACGGTGAGGTTTCCGCCACGCAGTTCCCCCGAGCGCACCCGTGCCAGAAGGCCGCCGAGCTGGTCCGGGGTCGTCTCGATGCGGTCATAGCGCGCATCAAGTCCCTGCTCCGCCATCCAGAAACCGTGAATCATCGGTGATCGCGAATGGCTGATCGGGGAGCCTGCGACGAAACAGTGGTCTGTCATGTCATGTCTCCTGCTTGTTTCATTCGCGCCTCCGATCCTTATCCGGCAAGGACGTCAAGCTGGCGCAAGGATGCCAGGACCATCAGAAGCGGGAGGCCGAGAATGGTGAAATGGTCGCCGTCCACGCTTTCGAAAAGCTGGATGCCAAGGCTCTCGAGCTGGTAGCCGCCGACGCTTGCCAGCGCCGCCGCTCCCGCCGTGTCGAGATAGCGCTCAACGAAACCCACCGACAGCGGCCGCATTACCAACCGCGCGCTGGCCGCACCCTGTGCCAGAACCTTGCCATCGCTGACCAGCGCGTAGGCCGAATGGAGTTCGTGGGAGCGCCCTGACAACAGCATCATCTGGGACATGGCCGCTTGCCGGGTAGCGGGTTTGTGAAACGCCATGCCAGCGCAGGACAGGGTCTGATCGGCACCCAGGACAATGGCCGCGGGGGAGCGGCCACTCACGTCAAGAGCCTTGGCGCGGGCCAGTCCCAGCGCGATGCTGTCCGGAGAGGCATCGCCTTGTTGCACCAGCTGGCTTTCGACGACCCTCTCATCGATCCGGGCAGGTTCCACCGACAAGGGCAGGCCGGCACCGCGCAACATCGTGGCGCGTGCCGCGCTGCCGGAAGCCAGCAGCAAAGGTGCAGGATGCAGCCAAAGGGATGAGGGCGTGGTGCTCACCGGTGACACGGGGCCTCACATCGCAATGAATTTGAGCCTGTGATCGCGCAGCAGGTCGAGGATTGCTGCTGCCGTTTCCTCGATCGAGCGACGCGTCACGTCGATCACCGGCCAGCCGCGCCGGGCGAACAGCTTCCTGGAGGTCGAGATTTCGGCGGCCACGGCGTCATGATCGACATAGGCTGACTGGTCCGAAGCATTGAGCGAGAGCAGACGGTTCTGCCGGATCTGGACGATGCGCTCCGGCGCAGCAACCAGGCCGACCACCAGGGGCTTCTTCAGGCGGTCGAGATCGGGGGGTGGCGGCACGCCGGGGACCAGCGGAATGTTGGCCGTGCGGACGCCGCGGTTGGCCAGATAGATGCTGGTCGGCGTCTTCGATGTCCGGCTGACGCCAAGCAGCACGATGTCGGCGCTTTCGAGGTCGTCGGTCATCTGGCCGTCATCATGCATCATGGTGAAGTTCATGGCATCGATGCGCTTGAAATACTCGGCATTGAGCATGTGCTGCGCGCCGGGCCGCGCCGAGGACGCTGCTCCGAGATAGGACTGGAACAGGTTCAGGATCGGATTGAGAATCGACATGCTGGGTGAGCCCACCTGCGCACAGAACTCCTCCAGTTTGCTGGAAAGCGCCGTATCGACCAGCGTGTAGAGCACGATGCCAGGAGCGGTCTCGATTTCCGACAGCACCCGGTCAAGCTGGACCTGCGAGCGCACGAGCGGATAGACATGCTCGATGGCGGAGATCCCTTCATACTGGGCGGCAGCCGCGCGGCTGATGGCAATCAGCGTTTCGCCGGTTGCATCGGACACGAGGTGAAGATGGAAATAGCTTCTCACGCTGCGCTCAGCCTCGCCTGGTCCCGGCCTGATCGCAGGCTGGCTCTTCTTGCGCATAACCATGGGCGCAGATGTGGACAAGTGGGCAAGCTTGCAGGGCGGCGGGGCCCGGAGCGATCCAAACCGCCCGGCAGGATCACAGCTGCGGGCCTGTGGATGAATCGATGGGCAAGACCCAGGTCAACAGGGGCATTGGAGCCTGAAGCAGTATGGAGAAAAATAGCGGTATAAAAACAGAGGCTTGACCAGGCAAGAATGATCCTCAGAGTGCCCCTTGTAGGGCCTCAGAGAGGGTTGAGTGCGGGACAACCTGTGGGAAACATCGCGACACTGATTGGATGCCATCCAGCAGAAAAATCAGAAGAGTCTTTCAAAGAATCTTTCTATAGAAGGCCAACGGGGGAAAACTGATGGCTACGACACTGATGCGCCTGTTTAACGGCGAAACACTTGCGGTGCCACCGATCTGGCTGATGCGTCAGGCTGGCCGGTATCTGCCGGAGTATCGTGCAACGCGGGCTGAGGCCGGCTCCTTTCTCGATTTGTGCTTCAATACCGACCTGGCGACGGAAGTGACCTTGCAGCCGATCAGGCGGTTCGGGTTCGACGCTTCTATCCTGTTCTCTGACATTCTGGTCGTTCCGCATGCGATGGGCCAGAAGGTCTGGTTCGAGGAAGGCGAAGGGCCGCGGCTTGAACAGATCACGACAGGCGCGGAATTGGCGGCACGTCCGCTGCGGTTCGATCTTGATCGGCTCGCACCGGTGATCAAGACCGTCGAACGGCTGCGCAGCGCCCTGCCGGCGGAGACGACGCTGATCGGTTTTTGCGGTGCGCCTTGGACCGTGGCCAGCTACATGATCGCGGGGAAAGGCACAGCCGATCAGGCGCCTGCGCGGCTGGTTGCCTACAACGAGCCTGGCTTTCTGGCCGCGATCATCGACCAGCTTGTCGAGGCATCGATCATTTATCTCAATGCCCAACTCGCGGCGGGTGCCGAGGTCGTGCAGATCTTTGAGAGCTTCGCGAGCGCGCTTCCGCCATCGGGTCTCCGGACATGGTCGATGGAGCCGATCGGCCGTATCATCCGCGGCGTCAAGGCTGCTCATCCCAGGTCCAAGGTGATCGTGTTCGCTCGGGGAGCCTCATCGCTGCTGGCAGAATATGCTGTTGTGACAGGTGCCGATGGCTTTGGCGTCGATTGGGGCAGTGATCTGGCCGATACGGTCGAGCGGTTGCCCGAAGGCCTGATCTCGCAGGGAAATCTTGACCCTCTGGCACTGGTGGCCGGCGGAGAAGCGCTTGAGACGGGCGTTGCACGGATGATGGAGGTGGCGCGCAATGGCCGTCATATCGTCAATCTGGGGCATGGCATCGTGCCACAAACACCGCTGGCCCATGTCGAGCGGCTGATGGAACTGGTCCGGCAGCCCCGCGCCTGACCTTGGCCAGGCGTTGAACCCGAGCAAGGCTCCCGCAATGTACGAATGGATCAAGGCCTTCCACGTCGTGTCGATCATCTCGTGGATGGCGGCGATGCTGTATTTGCCGCGGCTGATGATCTACCATTGCCAAGCCCTGGTGGGCAGCGAGCAGTCGGAAACCTTCAAGGTCATGGAGCGGCGGCTCCTGAAGGCCATCATGACGCCAGCGATGATCGCCAGCTGGATCAGCGGGCTTTATCTGGCCTGGCAGGGTGGCTGGCTCGCGGCTGGCTGGTTTCATGTCAAGCTCGCTGGTCTCATCGCGATGTCGGGCGTCCACGGATTCCTGGCTGTGCAGGTGCGGCGTTTCGCCCAGGATTTGAACACGAGGTCGACGCGTTTCTACCGCATCCTGAACGAGGTTCCCACGGTGCTGATGCTGATCATCGTCGCCATGGTGATCGTCAAGCCGTGGTGATGACGCCGTGGTGATGGATCCGTGGGGCGCGATCTGCGCTGACGCCTGACGGGGGCTTGAGACGTCCACGGAAACAAGCTACAAGATTATTGCCTCTCTTCATGACGGTCCAGACTGTTTGATGGTTGCCACGCGCGACCGAAGCCACTCGGCTCTGTTTGTGACCCGTTGATTACCCCTGTTTTTGCAGCCAGCCTCACCACGGGGACTGGTGCCCCTGTGAACAAAGCCCCAGACGAAGATCATGCGCGAAATCAAACTTCAGGATTTGAAGTCCAAGTCCCCGACCGAACTCATGTCCTTTGCTGAAGAGGTCGAGGTCGAGAATGCGGGCACCTTGCGCAAGCAGGAATTGATGTTCGCCATTCTCAAGCAACTTGCGGCGAGAGAAGTTGAAATCATCGGAGAAGGTGTTGTTGAAATCCTGACAGATGGTTTCGGGTTTCTCAGATCACCTGATTCGAACTATCTGGCCGGACCGGATGACATCTATGTCTCGCCCTCGCAGATCAGGCGTTTCGGGTTCCGCACGGGGGATACGGTCGAGGGGCCGATTCGAAGCCCCAAGGACAGCGAGCGTTACTTTGCGCTGCTGAAGGTCAACCTGATCAACTTCGAGGATCCGGAAAAGACCAAGCACAAGGTCAATTTTGACAATCTGACCCCGCTCTATCCGGAATCGCGCCTTAGAATGGAGACCAGCGATCCGACACGGAAGGACTTTTCGTCCCGTGTGATCGACATTGTCTCTCCGATCGGCAAGGGACAGCGTGCGTTGATCGTTGCGCCGCCACGGACCGGCAAGACGGTTCTGCTGCAGAACATCGCGCAGTCGATCAGCTCCAATCATCCGGAATGCTACCTGATCGTGCTGCTGATCGACGAACGGCCCGAGGAAGTGACGGATATGCAGCGTTCGGTGCGGGGCGAGGTGATTTCCTCGACCTTCGATGAGCCCGCGTCCCGGCATGTCCAGGTTGCCGAGATGGTCATCGAGAAAGCCAAGAGGCTGGTCGAACACAATCGCGATGTGGTGATCCTGCTCGATTCGATCACGAGGCTCGGCCGTGCCTACAACACGGTTGTCCCTTCCTCCGGCAAGGTTCTGACAGGTGGTGTCGATGCCAACGCTCTGCAGCGCCCGAAGCGGTTTTTCGGTGCGGCGCGGAACATCGAGGAGGGTGGATCGCTGACCATCATCGCGACTGCGCTGATCGATACCGGCAGCCGCATGGACGAGGTGATTTTCGAAGAGTTCAAGGGCACGGGCAATTCCGAGATCGTGCTTGACCGGAAGGTTGCCGACAAGCGCGTCTTCCCTGCTATCGACATCCTGAAGTCCGGGACGCGCAAGGAAGAATTGATCACGCCGCGCGACCAGTTGCAGAAAACCTACGTGCTGCGGCGTATCCTCAACCCGATGGGACCGCAGGATGCCATCGAGTTCCTGATCGACAAGCTGCGGCAGACCAAACAGAACAGCGAGTTCTTCGAGTCGATGAACACCTGACGACAAGACTGGGCAAGACTGGCCGGCCTGCGGTCGTTCCGCCTCATGTCGGCGTAGGATTGCCGCCCCGTGGCGGGCTCCGGCCGACGATCGATTCGGCACCGTATCAACAAGGATCAAGACTGTGGCGAGCGGACACGACACAATTGTGGCGTTGTCGAGCGGGCAAGGCCGCGCGGCCATTGCGCTGGTGAGAGTGTCTGGCCCGCTGACTCGATTCGTCATCGAAACAATTCTTTCGCAATCCCTTGAACCACGCATGGCAAAGCTGGTGACGGTCACCGAGCCAGTCTCGGGACAGGTGCTCGATCAATGCGTTGCGACCTTCTTTGCAGGCCCACGCAGTGCCACAGGGGAAGACGTGGCCGAATTTGGGCTGCATGGCGGTCTGGCAGTCGTCGAGGCCTTCCTGCGTTGCATATGCGGAATCCATCCGGAGATCAGGCTCGCCGAACCGGGCGAGTTTTCGCGCCGTGCGCTTGAGAACGGCAAGCTCAGTCTGGTGCAGGTCGAAGCTCTCGGTGATCTGCTGGAGGCGGAGACCAGACAACAGCTCGCGCAGGCCCAGCGTCAACTGTCGGGTGAACTCCATGAGCTGGCGGGGCTATGGCGCGAACGGCTGACGGGGATGCGGTCGTTGATCGAGGCCGAACTTGATTTTGCAGATGAAGGCGACGTGGCGGATGGGCAACTGGCCACGGTCCAGGGGCTTGCTGGCGCTCTTGAGGACGACGTTCGCGCTGTGCTTGGAACAGCTGCACGCGGGCGGTTGATCAGGGACGGCGCCGTGATTGCCATCATGGGAGCGCCGAACGCGGGCAAGTCGATGCTGCTGAATGCGCTGGTGGGGCGCGACATGGCGATCGTTTCGGACATTCCCGGTACAACACGCGACCTGATCGAAGCGCCAGCCATGATCGATGGATGGCCCGTGGTGTTTGTCGATACCGCCGGCTTGCGACATAGCCTCGATCCGGTCGAGCGGCTCGGCATCGAGCGTGCGCGTGCGATGACCGAGCGTGCCGATATCGTTCTTCTGGTCACGGCACCGGATACACCACCGGTTGATCAAGAGGAACTGATCGGTGGTGCCGAGATCATCCGGGTCAGAACCAAGAGTGATATCGAGCGATCAAGCGTTGATCTCGCCAGCACCGCGATCCGGGTATCGGCCTTGTCCGGGGCTGGATTGGATCAGTTGAAGGGCGCCATCGGTACCCGGCTTCGCACGTTGCTATCCGGTGAGCCGTCGCTCATCTCTCGGGAACGGCAACGCAAGGCACTCTCCGAAGCGGTCGATGCGCTTGCGCGAGCCCGCCAGCAGAGAGTCGGGGAGCTGCTCGCAGAGGATCTGCGGTCTGCTTCGCAGGCGCTGGCGCGCCTTGTCGGCGCAACGGATCTTGACACAGTGCTTGATCGCTTGTTCGCCGGGTTCTGCATTGGTAAGTAAGGCGGCACTGCCCGGGTGCGTGTTTCACGTGAAACATTCTCAGGCAGTCCGATCTTCGCAAGGATGGGTGGATGAAACTCTATGATGTGATGGTGATTGGAGGCGGACATGCCGGCATCGAGGCTGCTGCTGCTGCTGCCCGTCTTGGTGCTGACGTCGCGCTGGTGACGCACCGCGCCGACAGTATTGGCGTCATGTCCTGCAACCCGGCCATCGGCGGTCTCGGGAAAGGCCACCTTGTTCGCGAGATCGATGCGCTCGACGGTATCATGCCGAGGGCCGCCGATGATGGCGGCATCCAGTTTCGACTGCTCAATCGAAAGAAGGGCCCGGCAGTGCGCGGCCCGCGCGCCCAGGCTGACCGCAAGCAATACCGCTTCTCCGTTCAAGCTCAACTCCGTCAGCTCGCCAACCTGTCGATCATCGAAGGCGAGGCGGTATCGTTCGGAACCGATCGTGGGCGCGTCAATGAACTCGTTCTGTCGGATGGGCAGCGATTCGGTTGCGGAACACTTGTCGTTACCACCGGGACATTCCTGCGTGGCATAATCCATATCGGGCACGAGCGCATCCCTGCCGGTCGAATGGGAGACTGCGCCAGCCTTGGTCTTTCGCAGTGCTTCGAGGCATTGGGGCTGGGGCTGGGGCGCCTGAAGACCGGGACGCCGGCGCGCTTGAGCAGTGCCTCGATCAACTGGTCGGCATTGGCGATGCAGCATGGCGACGAGAACCCCGAGCCATTCTCGCTGATGACTGACCGGTTGCCGCTTCGCCAGGTCGCCTGTGGCATCACCCGGACCACGGCAGCCACCCACCAGATCATTCGCGACAATCTTCATCTGTCGGCCATGTATGGTGGGCGGATCGATGGCACTGGCCCCCGATACTGTCCGTCCATTGAGGACAAGATCGTTAAGTTTGGCGATCGCGACGGACATCAGGTGTTCCTCGAGCCCGAGGGGCTCGATGACGATACGGTCTATCCGAACGGGATTTCGACCTCGCTGCCGGAGAGCGTGCAGAGAGCCTTGATCCAGAGCATCCCCGGCCTTGAGCAAGCGGTGATCCTGCGGCCAGGCTACGCCATTGAATATGACTACATTGATCCGCGCGCGCTGCATCCGACGCTGGAGATGAAAGCTGTTCGGGGGCTGTTTCTGGCCGGGCAGATCAATGGCACAACCGGTTACGAAGAGGCGGCCGCGCAGGGGCTTGTTGCAGGATGCAATGCGGCACGGCGGGCCGGGCAGCTTGACGGAATCGAGCTTGATCGCAGCCGGTCCTATCTCGGGGTGATGATCGACGATCTGGTTTCACGCGGCGTCACCGAGCCCTTCCGCATGTTCACGTCCCGGTCGGAGTTCCGCCTGTCCTTGCGCGTGGACAATGCCGATGACCGACTCGGTGCCGTGGCAGACAATACCGGGCTGATCGGCAGCGGGCGTGCCGCCCGCCGGGACGCGAGAGCTGCGGCTATCGCCCGGTTCCGAGCGGATCTTGATTGCCGTTCGTTGACACCCGACGAAGCAAACCGGCACGGACTGCACCTCAAGCGCGATGGCGTGAGGCGGACGGCTTTCGAGCTTCTGTCGCACCCGGATATTTCACTGGTGGATCTTGTGCGGATCTGGCCAGAGCTGGGTGCGGCGCCTGAGGCGGTCGCCGAGAGAGTCGCGTGTGATGCCATCTACGCCGTCTACCTCGATCGGCAGCAGGCGGACATTGATGTCTATCAGCGCGATCGCGCCATTGCTTTGCCGGATGACCTCGATCTTGATGGTCTGTCGGGCCTGTCCAACGAGTTGCGGGCCAAGCTAAAGAGCGTCCGGCCCGGCAATCTGGCGCAGGCCTCCCGGATGGAGGGGATGACGCCGGCGGCCCTGACACTGCTCGCCATCCAGGCGCGCCGCACGCGGCGGGTTGCCGCCGCGGCAGCGGTCCTTCCAGACGCGGCGGTAACACCGATCCCGTTGCCAGAGGCTGTGCCGGAATGACGATGCGGGCCGGGACGACCGACCATCGCGCGTTGATCCTGCAAGCCAACAATGTTTCACGTGAAACAGCGGGGAAGCTTGACCTGCTGGCAACCGAACTGGTGCGGTGGCAGGCCATCAAGAATCTCGTTGGGCCGACCACCTTGTCCGACATCTGGCGAAGGCACATCGCTGATTCTTTGCAATTGACCGATTGTGCGCCTGATGTTGGCACCTGGCTCGATATCGGATCAGGTGGCGGGTTTCCTGGATTGGTGGTGGCTATCGTGCGCACCGAGAAAGGGCTTGGAACCACCCATCTGGTCGAAAGCAATGGGCGAAAATGCGCTTTTCTGCGCCATA
>JAPLOV010000183.1 GCA_026400565.1 Hyphomicrobiales bacterium
GCAACCTGATCCTGCTTGTGATCAACCTGCCACTGATCCCCTACATCGCCCGGACGGTGGCCATTCCCGAACAGATCCTGTCGCCGCTGATCGCCTTCTTCTGCCTCGTCGGTGTGTTCCTCGTGTCGTTCAATACCTTCGACCGGTGGCGGATGATCGGGCTGTGCGTGGTCTGCATCGGCCTCAAGCCGCTCGACGATCCGATGGCCCAGCTGCTGCTGGGCTTCGTGCTCGGCAAGCTGCTGGAGGAGAACCTGCGCCGGGCGCTGCTGGTCAATGACGGCTCGTTCGCCTTCCTGTGGGAGCGACCGGTGACGGCACTGCAGCTGGCCATCTCCATCGCCTGTGTGCTTGCGCCGATGGCCGTGCAACTGGCCGGTCGGAAGGGTTGAGCCGCGGGCTCAGGGCCTTGATCGGGCCAGAGCCCGCCCTCGTCGTGGTAATGCCGCAGCTGATGCGCTTCAGAAGCTCTCTTCCAGCAAGGCGAGATAATCCTGCTTGGTTGCCTTGCGGGCATTGGTCGCCGTGGTGTGGTCTGCAACCGCGTGCTCGGCCACCTGATCGAACCAGTCTCGGCTGACACCCATCGCGGACAAGGTGACAGGCAGACCAAGATCGCGGCTGAAATCATGGATGAAGCGATCCAGCCGCACATTGGCGGGAAGGCCGAGCGCCCGGCCGAGTTTCTCATACTTGTCGCCCACAGCCGGCTCGTTGAAACGCAGCACGGCGGGCAGCAATACGGCATTCAGCGTGCCATGGTGCAGCTGGGCCGACTTGATGCCGCCAAGACAATGCGAGAGCGCATGGACGGAACCCAATCCCTTCTGGAAGGCCATGGCACCCATCATCGAGGCCATCAGCATCTCGTGGCGGGCTTCGCGATCCTGGCCGTTGCGCACGGCTCGCGGAAGAAATGTGACCGCCCGAACCGCACCATCAAGCGCGATCGCACCAGCGGGCGGATTCTCGAGGGGAGAGATGTAGCACTCGATGCAGTGGGTCAGCGCGTCCATGCCGGTCGCGGCCGTCAGCATCGGTGGCAGGCCAAGGGTGAGTTCCGGATCGCAGATCGCGCGCTTGGGCATCATCGCCGGGCCGATCACTGACATCTTCCGACCATCAGAGAAGCTGATGACAGCACCACGGCCAACCTCGGAACCTGTGCCGGCCGTGGTCGGAATGGCGATGAGCGGAGCAGCATCCGGCCTCACCAGCTTAAGACCGCCAAGAATGAACGCGTATTGCCTGAGCGGAGGCGCGTGGGTCGCCAGCAAGGCTACGCCCTTGGCCAGATCAAGCGGCGAGCCGCCGCCCAGCGCCACCACACCATCGCAGCCCCCTGCCCGATAGACTTCGAGCGCCAGCATCACTGCCTCTTCGGTCGGGTTGGCTGGCGTGTCGTCGAAAACCGGTGATCCGGGAGGCAGGAGCGCGGTGATGCGCGCTGCCAGCCCCGCCGCAACCACGCCCTTGTCCGTCACCAGAAGGGGGCGGGTGATCCCGGCCGCCGCCATGTCCTCGGCCAGATGCGCGATGGCGCCGAAGTCAAAGCGGATCGTTGTCAGATAGGAAATGATGGCCATGGCGATTTACCTGAAATGGTATTGCGGGAGAGTGATGGCAGTCTGGCAATCCAGTCAATCATCAGGTGCATGGCGCGTGCTGGTTCAGTGCCTTGCTCCGGCGCGGCTGAACAGGCGCACACCCGCGAAGACGCCCGCCAGAAGCAGTGCCCCGCCGGCCCACTCGTGCGGGGCCGGGGCGCGGCCCTCGTAGGCAAAGCCATAGAACAGCGCGAACAGCGTTTCCGAAACAATGAGCTGTGCAGCAAAGGCCAGCGGCAGGCGGCGCGAGGCCAGTGTCCAGAAATACTGGGCGAGCCACGAGCCGATAACGCCGGTCAGCACGGCCCACAGCACAAGCCGCGTGCCGTCAGCCCCGGCGAAGCCACGCGCCGGGATTTCGCTCCAGCCCATCAGCGGCGCGAGCACCAGCAGCGGCAGCACACCCACCATCGCGCCGACGCCTTGCAGGCTTGTCCACGGCAGGGCTTCCGGCGCATCGGCAGCGCGCATGGCCCTGGCATTGATGACACCGTAGCCGAACCAGACGACCAGCGCGCCGCAGGCGAGCGCGAAGCCAAGCAGCACATCCGCTCTCTGGCGCGGATCGGCCGCCGCATTGAGCGTGCCCATATTGATCACCACCAGCCCGGCCATGATCAGGCCGAGCGGCAGGGCCAGGGCCCGCCAGCGCACCGCCGGCTCATCCCAGTTGCCATAGATCGCGAGCACGACCGGCAGCGCGCCGATTACCAGAGGCGCGATGGCAGGGCCGGACAGGCGCACCGAGAAGGCCACGAAGATGTAGTAGATCACATAGCCCGTCAGCCCCAGCACGAGGGCGAGCCCGGCCTGCGCCAGCGTGATCCGGCCCGGGCGGAAACGCGGGCTCATCGCCATCAGGGCCAAAGACGTCAGCCCGAAGGCCAGATAGCGCAGGATGGCGAGGTCAACCTCGCTGTAGGGCTGGACAACGCGGGGGGCGACGAAGGTCAGCCCCCAGAAGGCGCCGGCGGCAAGGCCCGCGAGAAGTCCGATGAGCATGGGGCACAGACCGAAGATCGTGGAATGAAACGGTGCGGGTCATAATCTCAGGAAATTCAGTGACTTGCCAACGCGCTTTGATGATCCGATTCATTCACCTGAAAGATTGAATCAAGTCGTTCAGAGGCTGATTCAGGTGTTTGATGAAACGGTCCGGATCGTCGCGTCAGCCCTTGCGGGGACTGCGCATGGTCACGAACTCCTCGGCAGCGCTGGGGTGCAGTGCCATGGTGCGATCGAAGTCAGCCTTGGTGGCCCCCATGGTGATGGCGACGCCGAGCGACTGGATGATCTCGCCAGCATCCGGGCCGAGCATGTGGGCACCGAGCACGCGGTCATGGACGGCATCGACGACCAGCTTCATGTAGGTGCGGTCCTCGCGGCCGGTCATGGTGGCGCGCATGGCGCGGAACTGGGTTTCGAAGATACGGACCTGGTGGCCAGCCGCCAACGCATCGGGTTCCGACAGCCCGATGGTTCCGATCTCAGGGGTAGTGAACACGGCGGTTGCGATCGGGGTGTGGGAGACTGTCCAGGGCTTGCCGCCGAAGATGCTGTCGGCAAAGGCATGACCCTCGCGGATGGCGACCGGCGTCAGGTTCACGCGGTTGGTGACATCGCCGACCGCGTGCACGCCTGGAACGTTGGTGGCGGATGCGGCGTCGACCCTGACCGAGCCATCGGCATTGAGCGCCACACCGATGCTGTCCAGCCCAAGGCCGGCGGTGTTGGCGCGGCGGCCCGTGGCCACCAGCACGACCTCGGCCTCGGTAACCGAGCCATCCGACAGGCTGACCCGGCGCACACCGCCAGCAAGCTCATCCATGCGGGTGATGGTGCGGCCCAGAGCCAGCCTGATGCCGCCCAGCGCCAGCGCATCGCGCAGGCGGGTACGGATGTCCTCGTCGAAGCCGCGCAGCACGTTGTCGCCGCGATGCACCAGCGTGACCTTGACCCCGAGACGGGCGAACACGCAGGCAAATTCGAGCGCGATATAGCCGCCCCCGACCACCACCATGCGGGCCGGCAGAACCGGCAGGTGGAACACCTCGTTTGAGGTGATTCCGAGATGGCCGCCGGGGATGACCGGCTCCAGCAAAGGGTGCCCGCCGGTGGCGATCAGAATGTGGCGGGCCTTTATGCTCTCGCCGGAACGTGACAGCCGCACAGTGCCGGGCGCGGTGACGACGGCGCGCTCCTCGACGATGGCGACGCCCGCCCCATTGAGGCCCTTCCGATACAAGCCAGAGAGGCGCGTGACCTCGGCGGCCACGGCATCGCGCAAGGTCGGCCAGTCGAAACGGGCCGGCCCGACCTGCCAGCCGAAAGACGCGGCATCGGCGATGTCATCGCCCAGGCGGCTGGCATAGACATAGAGCTTCTTGGGCACGCAGCCCCTGATCACGCAGGTGCCGCCGATGCGGTCCTCCTCGGCGATCATCACGCTGGCGCCGTGGCCTGCCGCAATGCGGGAGGCGCGCACGCCGCCAGACCCCGCCCCGATGACGAACAGATCAACCTGGCGCATGGGGTGTCCTGCCGAAACCTATGACGCTGATGGTGTCGTTCAGACCGTGTGGCCCTTCTTGCGCATTTCCTCGCGGAAGCGCGTCAGGAAGAACTCGGAAGTCTGCTGCATCCAGGGCTCGAGGAACTGGAAGACCTGATTGAGCAGGCCCTGCTGTGCGCCGACATATTTCTTGCCAGTGGGCGAATTGAAGAAGGTCACCAGGTCGCGCAGTTCCGGCTCGGTGAAGGCGCTGCCGATGGCGCGGGCCGAGCGCTCGATCATCTCGCCACGACGGGTGCGGACCTCTGGCAGCAGTGCGACGAGCGTGTCGTCCATGTCCCTGGCGATCTCGGGCCGGTTGGCGAAGTTCTGGCGGATGCGCAAGGCGATGTCCGGCAAGGCGGCATCAAAGGTCTTGGCAAGGCCCGAGCCTTCGACCACCTCGCGAGCAAGACGCAGCACAGGCTCGCTGACCGCCGTGACGGGGACGCCGGCAGGGGCCACCGGGGCTGGTGCCTGCGCCAGGAGGGGGCCAGCCGTCAGGCCAACCAGAGCAAGCGCCGCTGCGAACGATCTGATTTTCATCTGCATTTATCCTTTGTCTTCGTTCGTCCTTGTCAGAGACGGGCGGTCTTCGTCAATCGATTTGACCGATGAGCGTCAGGCCGGAGCCTGTCGCAAGGATGGCACCGGTCGCAAGGCCGAGGAACAGCCCGTGTTCCATCACTCCCGGCACGGCGGCAAGCGCCAGTGACAGCGCCGCAGGGTCGGCGATTCGGTCCAAGGCCGCATCAAGGATGTGATGTCCGCCATCGGTGACGAGCATGGCTCCAGCCTTGTCGCGCCGAACCGTGACCGAACCGTGACAGCCCGACGCCTCCAGCGCCCGCCGCACCGCGGCGATGGTGCTGGTCATGCCGAAGGGGGCAACTTCGATGGGCAGCGGGAAACGTCCGAGCGTCTCGACCAGCTTGGTCTCGTCGGCGATGACGATCATGCGCGCGGAGGCTGCCGCCACGATCTTCTCGCGCAAAAGGGCCGCGCCACCTCCCTTGATCAGCCGGAGTTGATGGTCAAGTTCGTCCGCGCCATCGACCGTCAGATCGAGTTCGGGAGTCTCGTCGAGGGTGCTGAGCGGAATTCCAAGGGAGAACGCCAGCGCATGAGTCTGTTCGGATGTGGGGACACAGACGACCGAAAGCCCGCCCTGCACGCGCTCGCCGAGCAACTCGACGAAGTGCTTCGCGGTCGATCCCGTGCCGAGGCCAAGGCGCATGCCGGGCCTGACAGTTCCAGCGCGCGTGCCGCGGCAACCCGCTTGAGAGCCTCAAGATTGGCCATGCTCATGTCCCGTTCATCCAGCGCCACATAACCTTTTTGGCCAGAATGCGTAAACTGAATTGCGGAGGCCTCCGGCGGCCAGCTTGACAGGCCGACAGCCGGCATGGCCGACTAGGGTCGATATGAGACAGAAGCGGGCTTTGGGACTGGGTCTGTTCACGGCCATGCTGCTGGCGATGGCGGTTGCCGGCTCGCCTGTGCTGGCCGCCAGCAGCGCTTCCCTGGCCGTCCCTTCCTGGTGCCCTTTCAACGCCGCAGCCCCTGCCATGGCACAGACGGCCGCGTTCCGGCGCATTGCCGAAAAGGCCGCCCGGCGCGAGATGATCACATTGGTGGCCATTGGCTCGTCCTCGACGGCTGGGTCGGATCTGTCGGACCCGGGTCTCGCCTATCCGACGCATCTGGAGCGGCATCTGAACGCGCTGCTCGGTGGCCAGTTCGTTACCGTGCTGAACAAAGGTAAGGGCGGCGAAGGCGTGCCCGAGACGGTGGCGCGCTTCAAGCGCGACGTGGTGGCCCTCAATCCCGATCTTGTGGTCTGGCAACTCGGTTCCAATGACATCGTGCGGCGGGCCGATCCGGCCACGACAGCGAAAAGTGTCGAGGACGGGATGCTGGAGCTGGCGATGAGCGGCACCCCGATCGTGATGATGGACACGCAGACGGCCCCGGCCGTAGCCGCCTCTCCCGTGCTGGAACAGACCCAAACCTTGCTGAAGGCCGCCGCGGTTCGCCATCATGCGCTGTTCTGGAGCCGCTTCGAGCTGATGCGCGGCATTCTTGCCTCTCGCATGGCCAGCACTGACGATCTGATCAAGCCGGACCAGTTACACATGACAGTGCCGATGCATGTTTGCACGGGAAAGGTTCTCGCCGAGGCAATCGCCGTCGAATTGGGACAGATATCGGCCGAGGTGATCAGTGCCAGTCGCTGACCGGACCTGTTTCGCAACGACATGCCGTCAGTTTGAGAGCGGCGCGGTGCGGTCGACGATGCGAATGCGGTCAACGGCCGTTTCGCTGATCCATATCTGATCACCGAGCCGGGTCACAGCCCTTGCCTGACCACGCTCCGACAGGGCGGCGATCACCGTGCTAGATCCAGTTGCAGCATCAAAGCGCAAGAGCCGGTCGCGACCGACATCCGTCACAATGATCGTGCCGGCAGCATCCATGGTCAGGGCAAAGGGGCGTGCGCCCTCGCCCAGCGACCATGCATCCCAGGTGCGGCGGCGCGGATCGAAGCGGGCAATCCGGCCAGAACGGTAAGCGGTGACCCAGACGCGGCCGGTGCTGTCCACCACCATGCCTTTTGGACCCTCAATCCCGGTAGGCATCGAGAATGCGTCCTGCCGCATGCTGACAGGATCGACACGCACTATCTGGTTCGAGGCATAGGCAGCGAACCAGACCGCGCCGCCCGCTGACAGAGCGACGGTGGACGGGCCACGGCCCGTGACCGCCTCGGCCAGAGAGACCTTCCCGCTGGCGGTGTCGAGCTTTCCGACCCAGCCATTGTAACCGGTGAAAACCACAAGGTTCCCGGCAGTGCACTGCACGCCGGACAGATCAGCCGTGTGGCTGTCCGGCATCGGATGGCGCACGACCTCCTCCGTTGCCGACGTGACCTCGTGGATAACGTTGAGCGCCGGATCGAGCGCATAGAGCTTGCCGTTCGGACAGCGGGTCAGCGCACGGGGACGGGCTCCGTGGCCCAGCGGAATGTAGCCGACGCTGCGGGTTGCCACATCGATTTCGCCGATGGCGGAACGCCGTGCGGCAGAGAACCAGACCATCGGTTCGGCCCCTTCGGCACCGACAATGCCCGCCGGCAGGACCGAGCCGCCAAGTTCGATGCTCGACAAGGGCAGGCGCGGCCGCTCTGCGGCCTGTGTCGGCGCGGCCAACCCCACCACGGCCAGGGCGAACAGCACATGCCGCGCAAGGACGGCGACAGGTTTGGTGAAGGCCTTGTTCATTGGGAACATCATGCCACAGCCAATCACTTTGTCGAGGGCTCGGCGGCAATGGTCGCCATCAGCGCACCGGGGGCGGTAGCGACTGGCGCAGGGCGCTGGGCAGCGCGGGCAGCGACTTCGCTCTTGACCTGCCGCGCCTGCCAATCGAGCAGACCGGCAAAGCCGATCATCACGACTGTGCCGGCGAAGACCACCACGGCCTGCATCCAGAGCGCGTAGCCGGTCTCCTTGGTGATCACGGTCGCGACAGTCGACAGTACAAGGCCGAGCACGAACACCGGCAGCGAGTGACGCCCGGCCAGGATCAGCAGGCGCGCCGGCAAAGAGGCCAGCCAAGGCGCTGTCCGGCTGATCAGCACGGCAAGGAGCCAGAACTTGGCAAAGGCATCGAGCAGCCTGAGCGGCGTCAGGTTGGTCTTGTCGACCAGCGGCAGCAGCGCGACATCGAGCACCTCAACATTGGCCAGCGAGCCGATCTGACGCCACGGCCCGGCGGCGAGGAAGGTGAAGCCAACGTAAGCCAGCGCCAGCCCCGTGATGGCCCGAACCAACCAGCGGCGCGCGAACAGCACATCAAGCCGCCCCGTTGCGCCAAGGTGCGACACGACGATGCCGGCCACGAACAGCACTTGCCAGGCAAACGGGTTGAAGAACCAGACGCTGGACGCGTTGATGTTGGGAATGTTGACCCAGGTGAACTGCGTCCAGCCATAGAGCGCCAGCGAGGCCCCCACGGGCACCAGCCAGTGAACGCGCATCGCCAGCAGCACCAGCGGCATGCCGGCCAGGAACAGGATGTAAAGGGGCAGGATGTCGAGGAAGTGCGGCAGGAAGGTCAGGGTGACAATGCCGCGCACCGCATCGGCGGGCGCGCTGAGCAGAATGTCGAGACCGCCGGATTCCAGATAATCCGGATCGCCGAAGCGCTGGGCGGCATAGGCCAGGATGCCGGTGATCAGCAGGACCAGCGCCACATGGGTAATGTAGAGCTGCCAGACCCGCGTGAAAATCGGAAATGTGCCACGCACCATCCGCGAAAAGCCCATCTCGCCATGCAGGAAGGTCGGCGCGTAGGCGAAATAGGCAGCGAGGCCAGCCAGCAACACGAAGGCCTCGGCGGCATCGGCAAAACCGAAGGCACGCGGTGTCAGCCCGGCAAAGACCAGACCGGGAATATGGGTGACGAAGATGATGACCAGCGCCATGCCTCGCAGCATGTCCAGCCTGACATCCCTGCCCTGACCGGGGGCTCCCATTGCGGTAGCTCCGCGCGCTTGCATGATGAACGCTTATTCAGGATCGATGGCGAAATCACGACACGCTTGCGTGATCGACGTCGACGTCCGCAGCGATGACGCAGACGTGATCTGCAGCCATCAACCGCTGCCCGTGTCACTGCCATGCCATGGTTAAGGAGTGGCGAACGCCGCGCCCCGTGAGGCGCGCCAGATTGCCACAGACAGGCAAAGTTGACCCCGTCCCGGCAGGGACATGGATGCCGGAGAGGGTGCTGTTCAGACGCATAGCTGTCTCACGCCAGTTCGCTGCCCTCACGGCTCAGATGCAGCGGCCTGACCGACTGTCGCCATCGCGAGCCTTGCAGGCTCGACGCCATGCCGAGCGGTTGCAGCAGGTTCTCAGCCGCCAAGCCCACCGAGCAGCACGTATTTGATCTCGGTGAACTCATCCATGCCGTGCCGTGAGCCCTCGCGGCCAAGGCCGCTTTCCTTGACCCCGCCGAAGGGAACTTCCGCAGCGCCGAGCAGGGCCGTGTTGACGCCGACCATGCCGTATTCGAGCGCCTCGGCGACCCGGAACACCCGGCCCAGATCGCGCGCGTAAAAATAAGAAGCGAGGCCATACTGGGTGGCATTGGCCTGTTCGATCACATCAGCCTCGTCCTTGAAGCGGAAGATCGGCGCCATCGGCCCAAAGGTCTCGTCGCGCGCCACGACCATCTTCGTGGTGACATTGGCGAGCACGGTGGGTTCGAAGAACGTGCCGCCGAGCGCGTGGCGCTTGCCGCCGACCACCAGCTTTGCGCCATTGGCAACCGCATCCTTGATATGGCTCTCGACCTTCTCGACCGCCTCCATGGTGATCAGTGGGCCCTGCATGATGCCGACTTCGAGGCCATTGCCGACCTTGAGGTCGATCACCTTCTTGGCGAACTTCTCGACGAAGGCGTCATAGATCGCATCCTGCACATAGATGCGGTTGGCGCAAACGCAGGTCTGGCCCATGTTGCGATACTTCGAGATCATTGCGCCTTCTACGGCCGCATCGAGATCGGCATCATCGAACACGATGAAGGGGGCATTGCCGCCCAGTTCGAGGCCAACCTTCTTAACGGTTCCGGCGGCCTGCCGCATCAGCAACTTGCCGACCTCAGTGGAACCGGTGAATCCAATGGCGCGCACGGTCGGGGATTCGCACCAGACCTTGCCGATGGCCGGCGCGTCGCCGGTGATGACATTGAGCACGCCCGCCGGGATGCCGGCCCGATGGGCCAGTTCGACGATGGCGAGCGCGGTGAGCGGGGTTTCAGGTGCAGGCTTGATCACGGCGGTGCAGCCGGCGGCGAGGGCCGGCGAGACCTTGCGGGTGATCATGGCAGCGGGGAAATTCCAAGGGGTGATCGCGGCGATCACGCCCACCGGCTGGCGGGTAACCATGACGCGGGCATTGGGGAAGGGCGAGGGAATGGTCTCGCCGTATATGCGCTTGGCTTCCTCGGCATAATACTCGACGAAGGAGGCAGCGTAGACCACCTCACCCTTGGCCTCGTAGAGCGGCTTGCCCTGCTCGGAGGTCATGATCACGGCCAGATCGTCGGCATTGGCGATGATCAGGTCGAACCACTTGCGCAGGATCGCACAACGCTCCTTGGCCAACTTCTTCGACCAGAGCTTGAAGGCTGCTGCGGCGGCATCGACGGCCTCTTCAGCCTCTTTCGCTCCATGGTGTGGCACCTTGCCGATAACCTCGCCGGTGGCCGGGTTCTCGACCGGATCGACACCCTGCCCGACCCACTGGCCATTGATGTAGGACTGGGACTTCAGCAGGGTCGGATCATTGAGCGTCATGGCGTCCTCGGGCGTTTGGCAGCATTCTGGAATGCTGTTAGCAGGTTGCGCGGCGCAGTTTAAGGGGGCATGCGGCTGAACCGTCATGCGCGGTCGGCCTGATGCGCTGAAGATCCGGTCAGGGCTTGCCCGGATGACAGGACCGCATCCAGCCACTAGGCTTGTCGTTCCGCAACGATGTTCGGGGGGCATCCGTGATCGTCTGGCTGTTCGAGCATATTGTCATGGTCCACATTGTCGTGGGCGCTTTCGGGCTCGTGGCCTTCTGGGTCCCGGTGGTCGGCCGCAAGGGTGGCGTCAACCACAAGCGCTGGGGCCACTGGTTCGCCTGGGCGATGCTGGTCAACGGCGTGCTGGCGGCGGCGATGGCGACCTGCACGCTGGCCGAACCGCTCGCGACCCACCCCAAACTCACGGACACGGCGCTGATCAGGGGCATATTCGGCTGGATGATGCTCTATCTAGGTGTGCTCACGGCCAGCCTCGCCTGGCATTCGCTGGTCGTGGTCCGGAACAAGCTCGACCATGCCGCCAACCGCGCGCCGTTCCATGTGGGCATGCAGGCACTGACCATCGCCACAGCGCTGATCTGCCTCGTGCTCGGCATCATGCTGCGCCAGCCGCTGATGATTGCCATGCCGTTCATCGGCTTTGCCTCGGCGGCCACCAACCTGTGGTTCATCGCCAAGCCGGCCCCGCCGCGCCTCGATTACCTGATCGAGCATTTCAAGGCCGGCGTTGGCGCTGGCATCTCGTGCTACACAGCCTTCCTGGCCTTCGGGGCCGTGCGCTATGCGCCGCAACATGCGCTCAACCCTGTCGCCTGGTCGATCCCCTGCATCATCGGCCTGAGCATTATCATCTGGCACGCCCACAAGCGGAACTACTTCGAGCGGTTTGGCTGGAAGCGGGTGTGAGGGGTAGCGGTGGGCGTAATGTGATGCATCATCGCTGCCACTGAGTACTCACGCCGAACCAAAACATAACAGAACACGCGGATGGCGCGCGCCCCCTGCGAGCACATGATCCTTGACAGATCATTGCGCATGCATTTCCGGCACCGAACCTCGCCCCTCCCTGCCGTCTCCGGCCTTAAGGCCACGATATCAAAAAGCGCGAATACCTTCGGACAAAACTACAGAACCCCTTTCAAGACTCGAATTGACCCCCACTTCGGAAAAAATGGCCGTCGGCGACAGACGGCAAGGTCTCGGCATTGCCCTTGAGCGGGTCCATGACAGTCAGTTTGGGCTCATTAGCCGTCTGGGATTTGGCAGCGACAGGCGCGAAGCTGGTCAGGATAACAAAGGCGAGGGCGGGATAGAGGTGTTTCATCGGGCAACCCCTTTCTTCAAACTCCTCTGCACCAAGGCGTAGTGGCAGAAGCAGTCGTCTGGATATACGCGATACAACTCAAAATTGTATTTTGTTGAACGACAACCTTCTGGGCTATTGCGAGGGTTGCGGACGCAGGCGGGATTGTCCTGCGTCAAGGCTTGCCAACGGGTCAACAAGCGGCTTTGAGGGCGAAGCCGCGCGGTTGGATGCGCCTTGAGGCCACCAGGTCATGACCAACGCTTCGTCTCTCTACCGCCCGCCTGCGCCCGTGCCGCTGTCGCCGCTGGTCTCGTTGCTGCGTGTGCTGACCAGCCAGCCGCGCAGCCTGCTCGGCCTTGTGCCCAAAGAGGCCTACACCGAGATGGTGACGCCGCTGGGCTACTCGCGGCGGGGCATCCTCCTGGTCAACGATCCGGAGATCACGCGCACCATCCTGACCAATCCGCTCGAACATTTTCCCAAGAATGACCTGATGGTGGGGGCGCTGGAGCCGCTGGTCGGCGAATCGATCTTCGTGTCGGATGGCGCTGCCTGGCGCCGGCAGCGCCAGATGGTCGAGCCGGCCTTCAGCCACATGGGCATTGCCCGCGCCTTCCGCTGGATGCGCGAGGCGGTGGA
>JAPLOV010000210.1 GCA_026400565.1 Hyphomicrobiales bacterium
GCCACGTGAGCCAAAGTTGCCGACGCGCGGATATTGAGGCGCGCCGAACGGGCAGGCGTAGAAGCAGTAGCCGCAGCCGATGCACAGATCCTTGGAATGCAGCACCACCTTGTCGACCGTCACGTAGAAACAGTCGACCGGGCACACGGCGGCGCAGGGCGCATCCGTGCAGTGCATGCAGGCCATCGAGATCGAACGCTCGCCGGGCTTGCCATCATTGATGGTGACGACACGACGCCGGTTGATGCCCCAGGGCACGTCGTTCTCGTTCTTGCAGGCGGTGACGCAGGCGTTGCACTCGATGCAGCGGTCAGCGTCGCAGAGAAATTTCATCCGAGCCATAATTACATTCCTCCTCAAGCCGCCGCGATCTGGACAAGGGTGACCTTGCCTTCATGCATGCCGGTGACCGGGTCATAGCCGTAGGTCGTGACCGTATTGACGCTTTCGCCGAGCACGATCGGGTCCGTTCCCTTGGGATAGTTCCCGCGCTGGTCGACGCCCTGATAGAACCCCCCGAAGTGGAAGGGCATCCAGGCCACACCCTTGCCGACACGCTCTGTGACGAGCGCCTTGACACGGGTCTTGCTGTTGTTTTCGGGACCGGACACCCAGACGAACTGGCCGTCCTTGATGCCGCGCGCATTGGCGTCATCGGGGCTGATCTCGACAAACATGTCCTGCTGCAATTCAGCGAGCCACTTGTTCGAGCGCGTTTCTTCGCCGCCGCCCTCGTATTCGACCAGACGGCCGGAGGTGAGGATGATCGGGAAGTTCTTGGCAACACCCTTTTCGATGGCCGCCTTCTGGAAGGTGGTGTGAAGGTTGGGGATGCGAAGCGTGCGCTCGTCCGGACGCGCCGGCCATTTGGCGACCAGATCCACACGTGGGGTGTAGATCGGCTCGCGGTGGGTCGGGATCGGATCGGGCAGGTTCCACGCATTGGCGCGGGCCTTGCCATTGCCGAAGGGCACGCAGCCATGGGCCAGAGCCACACGCTGGATGCCGCCAGAAAGATCGTTGGCCCAACTGACGGTGTCGACAGCGTTACCGCCGATCCAATTGATCGTCGCCGCTTCTGCCGGTGTCAGATCCTTGTCCCAGCCCAGGCGCTTGAGGATGCCCATTGTGAACTCGGGGTATCCATCGCGGATTTCCGAGCCCTTGGGCCAGGAGCCCTCGGCCAGCAGGGTGACGTTGACCTTGCTGCCATCGGCGCGGGTTTCCTCGCGGGTAACACCGAAACGCGGACGGAAGGCACCGCCCCCGTTAATCGGCTCGAGCGAGGTATCATAGAGCACATGTGTACCGGGATGCTTCATCTCCGGCGTGCCCCAGCATGGCCATGGCAGCCCGAAGAAGTCGTTCTCGACCGGCGATCCCTTGGCACCACGCAGCGTCACCAGATCAAACTTGTCCTGGTGCTCCATGTGCAGCTTCAGCCGCTCCGGCGACTGGCCGGTATAGCCGGTCGACCAGCCACCGCGGTTGATCTCCCGCAGCACGGATTCGGGCTGGGGCTCCATGCCGTACTTGCCCTTGACCATCTGGATGTTTTTGAACATGTCGCCGGCGAAGCCGAGCTTTTCGGCGAGCTTGTAGATGACCCAGTAGTCGTTGGCCGATTCGAAGATGGGTTCGACCACCTTCTCGCCCCACTGGATCGAGCGGTTCGAGCAGGTCCGCGAACCATCGCACTCGAACTGGGTCGCAACCGGCAAGAGGTATGTTCCGTTCTTGCGCTTGGCCAGCGAGACGAAGTTGGTCGGGTGCGGGTCGGCCACGACCAGCAGGTCGAGGTTTTCAAGCGCCTTCACGGAATCCGGAATGCGCGGAATGGTGTTTCCGCCATGCCCGAAGACGATCATCGCCTTGAGATTGTCCTTCTGGTCGACCTGCTCGGCCGGCAGCGAGGCGGCATCGAACCAGCGCGTCGAGGTGTGACCCGACGTTTCCATGTTCGCCTTGCGGTTGCGGGCAGGACGACCGCCCTTGGCCGGCACCTCATCGAAGCGGCTCGACCAGCCCGTAATAGAGCGGCAGGTTGCCGACATCGAGGCCCATGTCCGTCGCGCCCTGCACATTGCAGTGGCCGCGGAAGATGTTGGCCCCATTGCCCATTCCGCCGACATTACCGGTGGCCAGCAGCAGCGTGCAAATGGCACGGACGTTGGCTGTGCCGACCGTGTGCTGGGTCACGCCCATGCACCATATGAAGGTGGCTGGCTTGACCTTGGCAAAGGTTTCAGCCGAGCGCTTGAGCTGGGCTTCGGGAATGCCGGTGATGTCCTCGACCGTCTTGGGGTCGTATTTCTCGATTTCCTTGAGGGCATCGGCCATCCCGTAGACGCGCTGGGAGATGAACTCCTTGTCTTCCCAGCCGTTCTTGAAGATGTGCCACATCATGCCCCAGATCACGGCGATGTCCGTGCCCGAGCGGAAGCGCACATACTCGGTGGCGTGCGCTGCGGTGCGGGTCATGCGCGGATCGAACACGATCACATTGGCGCGGTTGATCTCCTTGCCGGCCAGGATGTGCTGCATCGAGACGGGGTGCGCCTCGGCTGCGTTCGAGCCCATGAAGATTACGGTCTTGGCGTTGCGAATGTCGTTGTACGAGTTCGTCATGGCGCCGTAGCCCCAGGTGTTCGCGACGCCGGCCACCGTGGTAGAGTGGCAGATGCGGGCCTGGTGGTCGACGTTGTTGGTGCCCCAGAAAGCCGCGAACTTGCGGAACAGGTATGCACCCTCATTCGAGAACTTGGCCGAGCCGAGCAGGTAGGCCGAGTCAGCGCCGGACTTGGCGCGGATTTCGAGCATCTTGTCCCCGATCTCGGAAATCGCCTGTTCCCAGGAGATCTTGGTCCACTGGCCTTCGACCAGCTTCATCGGATACTTGATGCGGCGGTCGCCGTGGACCAGTTCACGGACCGATGCGCCCTTGGCGCAATGGGTGCCGCGGTTGATCGGGCTTTCCCAGGCGGGCTCCTGCCCGACCCAGACGCCGTTGGCTACCTCTGCCTTGACCGTGCAGCCGACCGAGCAGTGCGTGCAGATGTTCTTGACGACCTTGGTCCCCGTCGCCGGTCCGAAGCCGGCAGCTTCCGCCTTGCGCACGGCACCGATCTGGATCGAGCCGGCCACAGCCAGCCCGCCGGCCACCAGGCCCGAGCGGCGCAGGAAGGACCTGCGGTCCATCACACCGGATGACAGGCCACCGAGGGCTGCCTGAAGCTTGCCGCGCGATGCGTCGGCGCTCTTGCGTTTGATGAGCATGTGTCGCTCCCCTCAGTAGCTGTTGGTGCGGTAGAAGGCCTTGACGTGCTCGCTTTCGCGGTAGCGCGCCTTGGTTTCTTCCTTGCCAGGATCATAGGCGGCGGCGGGTGTGACCACGCCGGGCGCAACGGATACGGCAGCAGCCGCGCCTCCGAGGCTGACGACTTTCATGAAGCCGCGGCGATCAAGCGCCTCTTTGGTCTTCTTCTCAGACATCTGTCTGTCCTCCCCAAAAAGCAGTAATTTCACGCTGCCAGCGCCATCGCGCCGGCCTCGATATCCAGAAAGACCCGGCCAACTGCGCCGACCGTGCGGTAGAAAGCCGAGGTCTGCGTCATCTCCAGATCAACGAACAGCCGGGATGCCCACGGCTTGATATGACGTTCGTAGAACACGCTGTCGTCGATCTGGTCAGCGGCGAACTCGCCCATGATCAGCCCGCGCATCACGTCGAACAGCATAGCGACATGATCTTCCGGCTCGCCGATCCGTTCTTCGCGCGCAAGCCCAAGTGCTTCCATGTCGCGGCGCACCTCGGCCAGCGGCCTTTCATGCAGGAAGCCGGTGCGGTAGAATGAGGCGTAAGGCAGCAACTCGCCACGACCGACGCCGACAAACAGGTCGAAGAACTCACGCTGAATGCCGGCAGGGTCGGCGTTGGCGGCAGCCTCGGCCAGCATCAGGTGAGCCGTGCCAAGCTCCGAGCCATCGCCCCGGAAACGTGCGACTTTCGCCAGCACCTCGGCGGTCGGCGCGCGCCAGAGCAGCGCACCCAGCAGGGCGTATTCATCGGCGCGTGCGATGTCCTCGGGCGCAATGTCGTTGAGCGCGGACCGGTCGGCTGCAGCCGAGGACGACTGGTCGTAAAGGTCGGGCCTGAGATCGCGGCGGGGAACGCCGGTGGCGGCTTCGATGGCGATCACGCGGTCAGACGGCACGCGCTTCCATGAAGAGATGGCGGGCTGGGAAATGCCGAGCTGCCGGGCCAGCGCACGCACGCCGCCCGCAGCTTCGATCGCCCTGTCCAGACCGGGATCTCTTGCAGTCAAGTTTTTCCCCCACGACGTCGTTTCGACCGATCTGACGCCAGCCTATCCGCGTACCCGATAAGAAGCGCTTATCAATTGTAATTGCAACAGTTCCAAAGCCCGGTCCGCCGCTTTTCTGGTATGCTTTGGTCGATTTAAATCGTCCAAGGACGGCTCAGACCGGTGTTGCACCGCCTCCTCTGCGTCGGACGACCTTGTTCGAGCGGCCTTCGGCGGCACTTGTGGCATCCTCCGAACCAGCGCGCATGGTGCGCTGCAAACTATCTGATTGGCCGTTTTCTGCGATCTCTTTGGCTGTTTCGGGGGCTTCAGCGTCCAGATTCCGTTGATCGCTCGCGTGCGTGGCCTTGTCATGTTGCGTTGCAGCATCGGTCAGGCGCACAGTCTGGAGGCTTGGAGCCGGGCAATCTTGCGGCGGATTGTCGCGATTGCCTACCTGCTGGGCATCTGGCTCGTCTCTCGGCTGTTCAGGCAAAGTGCTGAACACCTCTGCGAGAAAGCTCCTGGCCTGTTCGAGATCGGATTCGGTCAATGGCCCGAAGCCGTGCACCGCGCCGGGGGTGTTGTAATCGTAGGCATAGTCGAGCGCCGGGCTGACAAAATCCCGGATCGCTGGATCGGTGGCCCACAGGGTCCGCAAGGCCTCGCGGCGAAGCGCTTCCGGAACACCCTTGCGCATGAACACACCAAGGTCCGCACCGGGCTTGAGTTCCGCGATTGATGGCAAGGAGTTCACCCACTCGACATCGATGATCTCACCGGTTTCCGGGTCGCGCGGGCGTGTGTCAGGCTCTGTCTCGTCCGCTGTCTGCGCCGGGGCTTTCGGCGGTGCAGCCAGGGCATTGCGGGCCTCGGCTTCCGTCTGGCGCTTGCGCTCGGACCATCGGGCCAGGAAACGCTTGCCGTGGTCGCTATCATCCTCTGGCGGTCCGGCGGGGCTCATGGCTCGTCCTCGACACTGCCGACGGGACGTCCGCCTTCGGTGCGCATCACCCTGTCGGGACGATCGGGTCGTCCGGCGAAAGAATCACGGTTGGCCTTGTCACGCTTGCGCTTGATGAAGGGCCGCTCGACGTGATGCGCCTTGTAGAAGGACAGCACGTGGTCGGCAATGCCTTCAGGCATGGCAACCACCTCGACCACGTCGCCCATGCCTTCGAGATAACCCTCGCCCTCGGTCGGATCGGCTGTCACGCCCACCACTTCCAGCGGCGGATCAATCCCGGTCGGACGAACGCTGACCCAAAGCTTCCCGCTGCCGGAGGTGAAGTTCTCGATGAGTTGTGCCGTGTCCGACGAATACAGGCTCAGCGCGCAAGGGCCGGCATAGAAGCGCTCCGAGCGCCCGTCCTTGCCGAGCGAGGTCCACGGCAGGACATCCGGCGCATCGGCGAGCACAGCCACCGGAGCCCATGTGTGATCGATCCACGGATTGTCGATCTCGCGGCGCTCGACGACGACCCCGACAGTCAGATGTTCGATAGCCATGGATGAAACTCCTTCGCTGGCGGTCAGTGGCCCGCCAGGAGCGGCAGGCCGGTGACCAGATTGTGCGGCTTCAGGCGCAGATGACGGTCCTCCGTCATGGCCATCAGCAGGTAGACCGGCTTGTCGCGCGCTTCCCCGGAGACCCGCAAGGATTCCGAGAAGGTCAGCCGGAACAGGCCGATGACGCGGGCCATCAGATCGGGCGGCAAGGCCTTGCCGGCCCAAAGCGCGTTGCCGATCCGTGTCGCGTCGGCATCCAGCCCGACGAACCAGCGCCAGTCGCCGTCATCGATCCGGTCCAGCGCCTCGATATGCACCTCCGTCCCGTGAAGATGCCCGATCCAGATGGCCAGCGCGGAGGCCAGCGCTGCGCGGCCCGAAGGCTGCCCGCCCAGATCCAGAACCATGTCGAACGCATCGGAGCGCTGCCAGTAACCGTCAGCGTTGGCCGGCTTCAGCACGTCGAGCTTTTTCGAGGCGGCTTCACCCATCATCGAGAGCAGCGGCGAGGCGTGACGCTCCTCCTCATGCATCTCGACGATGTCGGAATCGGCCAGCAGGATCGTGTTGTCCTGAACGGTGACGCGCTGGTAGCGGAACAGGCACTCTGCGGCCCGCACCACGAACGGGTCATCGCAAGCGTCGAAGGCATTGCGCGCGATGACATGGGCCATCTGGAGCATGAACAGTGGCGGAACGCCCTTCCAGCCCTCGCGCGTCAGGCTCATGTAGGCGGCTTCCAGACTTGGCGACGCCACCAGCCTGTCGCGAAAACCGACCATGAACCGCCAGTTTTCCTGTGCGTCGGCATCGGCCAGCGCCATGATCTCGGCCTCCGTGACGGTGCTGCGCGGGGCATCCAGCAGTCTGGCATGCAGGGCGCGTTCCGCAGCGCAGGCTTCCGGCGGCGGCATCAACTCCTTCCGCGCCAGATAAGCCTTTAGATATTCGTCGGTGACAACCAGCCCGCCAGCCGCATCATGCTCCAGCAGGACATGGCCGGACGAGGCCCAGAAGTGCTTGCTCACGAAAAATTCCTCCGGAACCGGGTCTTCATGGCGTCTTGTCCTTCATCATCGCGAGCAGGTCCACCTCTTCGGAGACCCCGCCCTCCTCGCCCTCGACCTCGAAGAAATCGAACGCCCGAAACCCGCCGCGCGGTGCGTCCGGCCCGAGTGCTTCGGCGCGGGGCAGCAGCGTGCGGAAGCGCTCCTTGACCTCGCCGCCCTCGATGCTCCGGTGCAACGCCACCAGCGTCTGGGCAGGATGGTGTTCGCGTATCAGGGCCTCCGCAAACGCCGTCACTAGGGCTGCGCGCTCCCTGGCCGTGACAGGCGTGACGATGGCAAGCGTCGACCAGCCGAAGCTTCCGACCCCGAGAAAGCCGGACCGGAAGGCCGAGCGCTCCTTGGGCCCGAGCGCTTCGATGTTGGCCTCCAAGAACATGAAGGAGCCCGGCACCGCCCACTCCCCCGCCTCCGCCGCCCTGGCAAAGACGAACGTGTCCGACGGGTCAAGCCGGATGGTCCGGAGCAGCTTCATCCCGCTCACAGCTTTGGCTCCCGCCTGAGCGGATCGAACCACTCGGCGCGGTCCAGCGCCTCGATCAGGCTGCGGCGCTCCTCGCCGTGCTGGCCCTCCTCTACGCGTGGCGCTTCGGGCTCCACCCGCGCCTGGTCGCCGACGACGACGGCGTGCACGTGCGCAACCCCTTCACGTCGGAAGCTCTCCACCAGGTCGACGGGAGCGACATCCTCGAAGCCGAGCTCGTCCATGGCGATGCCCGCGCCGGGCATGGCGGAGCGCTCGCCGCTTTCCAGATCAAGCAGGGATGCCGCACGCAGCATGGCACCGAACACCAGCCAGCGCGGCGCCTCAGTGGCAGTGCAATCTGCGGGCCACGCGGTGCGCCCGCCGCCGAGCAGGCCATGATCCATCAGGATGGCATCGGGCCATGAGAACATCATCGGCCGTTCGGGCGGACAATGGATCGCCATCGTGTCGGCAAGCGCATTCATGCCCATGTAGTGCGCGAGTCTGGCCGTGATCAGTGGCTCTTCAGGCTCCAGCACCACCGCGAACTCAACCAGATCGAAACGCCGTACCCAGACGAGCGAGGCAGCGCCAAGCTCGTCGGCGTGTGCCACGGCATGGGCAAAGGCGTCGCCCGATTCGCGCAAGGTGGTGCAGGTGAAGCCGGGAGGCAGCAGCGGATCGCGCCGTAGCGAGGCCGTTCGGGACGAAGCGCTGGCAGACATGGGGAACGTCTTTCCTTGGCGATGCAGCCATCGGCCTTGCCACCTTGGTGTTGGCACGGCTGGCAACCATCGGCTGTCTTGGATTTGTTTCAATTCCATATAAGACGACCTGCAGGCAAGTGAAGCCGCCGTCGGCAATGGCTCGGCGAGCGCCGCAACGAGAAACGTCGGGGTTGGAGGACGCAATGGCAGCAAACCGGGATGGCGAAGGCAGCCGTATTGTTGCCGTGTGCTCCTGTGAGGACACGATGCCGCTCGATCTGGCGGCCATCGCCAAAGGCTGCCAGGGAGCCGAACTGAAGACGGCGCGGCATCTGTGCCGCAGCCAGGTCGATGCCTTCAAGGCGATGCTCGCCGGAATCCCGGCACAGACTTCTGCCGGGCAAATCCTCGTTGCCTGCACGCAGGAAGCCCCGCTGTTCACCGAGATCGTCGAGGAAACGGGCTTTGCCGGCGAGATCAGCTTCACCAACATCCGCGAACTGGCTGGCTGGTCAGATCAGGCCAGGGCGGCAGGCCCGAAAATGGCCGCCCTGCTCACCGCCAGCACGGAGCCGATGGCGCCCACCCGCTTCACCACGCTGACCAGTGCCGGCGTCGCCCTCATCTATGGGCGCGATGAAACCGCCATCGAGATTGCGCGGCGCCTCTCCGACACGCTGGACGTGACCGTTGTCCTGTCGCGGCCCGGCGATGTGACGCCACCGCGCAGCGCTGTTTTCCCGGTGTTTCGCGGCACGGTCGCTGCTGCGACCGGCTGGCTTGGGGCCTTCGAGCTGACCATCAATGATTTTGCCGCACCCAGTGCTTCGTCGCGCGCCAGGCTGGTCTTTGGCGACTCACGCAACGGCGCAACTTCGCAATGTGACATCGTCATCGATGTGTCGGGCGGCAATCCGCTGTTCAACGGCGGTGATCTTCGCGCCGGCTACCTGCGCGCCGACCCCGGCGACCGAGCGGGCGTCGAGGCGCTTGTCGCCGCCGCCACCGGCCTCGTCGGCGAGTTCGACAAGCCGCAATATGTGGCGCTGAACGAGGGGCTGTGCGCCCACTCGCGCTCGCGCAAGGTCGGCTGCACCCGCTGCATCGATCTTTGCCCGGTTGGCGCCATCACGCCGAACGGTGACCATGTCGCGATTTCCGCCGAGATCTGTGCCGGCTGCGGAGCCTGCGCCTCGGTCTGTCCGACCGGGGCCGTGACCTATGCGCTTCCGCCGGCGGATGTGGTGCTGCGCAAGCTGCGCACGCTGCTCGTGACCTATGCCGAGGCTGGCGGAAAGCAGCCGGTCGTACTGGTCCATGATGGCGACCATGGTGAGCCGCTGCTCGACGCTCTCGCCCGCCATGGGCGCGGCCTGCCCGCCAATGTGCTGCCCCTGCGCGTCAACGAGGTGACGCAGGTCGGCCTTGAACTCAGCGCCGCGGCGCTCGCCTTCGGGGCCGCCGCTGTGCGCTTTCTCGGCCGCGCGAAGCCCAAGCATGACCTGTCGGGCCTCATGCGCAATGTCGACTATGCCAACACCCTTGCCGCTGCGCTCGGCTATGGTGAGGCCCGCTGCGGGCTGATCGAAACCGATGATCCGGACCAGCTCCGCGCCGCACTCGATGCGATCGTGCCGGCCCAGACACTGCGCGAGCCGGCGCGTTTCCGGCCCATGGGCGAAGGCCGCTCGCTGCTCAAGGGTGCGATCGTCGAGCTGCACCGTGCCGCTCCCGCGCCAGTCGCCCGCGTGGCGATGCCGGACCGCGCGCCCTTCGGCGGGCTTGTGATCGAGGCCTCTGGCTGCACCTTGTGCCTATCCTGCGTCTCGGCCTGTCCTGTACAGGCGCTTCAGGACGACAAGGACAAGCCGACGCTGAAATTCCAGGAAGACCTGTGCGTTCAGTGCGGCCTGTGTGCCGCGACGTGCCCCGAGAAGGTGATCAGCCTTGCGCCGCAGCTCGATTTCGAGGCTTGGGTAGCGCCACCGCGCGTCATCAAGCAGGAGGAGCCGGCCCATTGCCTGAACTGCGGCAAGGCTTTCGGCGTGCAGTCCACCATCGACCGCATCGTCGCCAAGCTGGAGAACAAGCACTGGATGTTCGCCGGCGATCTCGCCAAACGCACCTCGCTGATCCGCATGTGCGAGGATTGCCGGGTTGAAGTGGTGGTAAACGAAAGCTTCGATCCTCACGAGAACCGGCCAAGGCCCGCTCCAAGGACGACCGAAGATTATCTCAGGGAGCGGCGCGAGCGGGGCGAGGACCCGCTGGGTTGAGGCCGATGTGAGCCGCACGGCTCAGCGTGTCACCTTCTCAAGCCACTCCACCAGTGCCTTGCGGTCTTCCGCCGAGGTGATCACCTGCTCGGGCATCTTGGTGCCGGGCGTGTAGGCATTGGGTCCGATCTCGAACAGGCGGGCAACGGTCTCGCGGGTCCAGACGATGTCCATGCCCTTCAAGGCCGGCGAGAAATTGTAGCCATGCGCCGTGGCGATGCGCCGCCCGAAGATGCCGTGCAGTGTCGGGCCGGCCCGGTTGCCACCATCAGCCGTCAGCGTATGGCAGGCCGCGCAGGCGCGGAACACCACTGCCCCGCGCTCGCCTCGGAAAGTCGCCAGCGGATCGGCTTCGGAGCGGGGCACCACCTCGCCGATGTGCTCGCCGGTGCGCGCATTCCAGCGCCTGACCAGACGGTCCGCCCCGCCCGACAGCAGCTCGGTTCCATCCGGCGTGAAGGCCAGAGACCAGACCGGCAGGCCCGGTCCGACAAGGTTGGCGCGCACGGTACGGCTGGCGCGCTCGATGATGGCCACATTGCCGCGGATGCCACCCGCTGCCACGGCGTTGCCATCGGCCGTGATCGCCAGCGCGACCAGCGGCGTGGGCGCGATCTCGAGCTCGGCCCTGATGCGGCCATCGCTGCCGACGAACCGCAGTTGCCCATCGCCGCCCGCGACAGCCACTTCGCCGTCAGGTGCCGCGACGACCGCATTGAGCACAGCCGGCATCGTCACCACCTGGGCGGCTGTGCCGTCAGCAGGCCAGAAGCGCAATGTTGCGTCGTAGGCGGACGTGACCGCCGTGCCATCGGTAAGGAAGGCGATGCCGTTGACATTGCCGCTATGGCCACTGAGCACGCGCGCCGCCCCCCCCGCCAGCGGTGACAGGCGCGCGGTCCCGTCCCATGAGGCAGAGCCGATCAGCCGTCCATCCGGCGATTGGGCCAGGGCGACGATCGGCCCGGAGTGCCCCTCGATGACCTGTTCAGGCTCTGGCCTGCCGATGCGCCAGATGGCGATGCGGGCATCTTCTCCCGCGCTGGCAAAGCGGCCATCGGCCAGCGCCAGCACCGTGTTGACCGAGCCATCGTGGAAGCGCAGCACTGCTTCGGCGGTGCCCGCTCCGGAGCGCCAGACAATAACCGACTGGTCGAACGAGCCGGTAACGGCCCGTTGTCCATCCGCCAGGATCGCTACCGCGCGCACCGGGCCGCTATGGCCGCGCAATTGCTGCGCAGGGGCCGGCGCCGGCACGAGCACCAGCGCCAAGGCCGCATACAGGCCGAAAAGAGATTCAGTGCAGGGTGTTGCGCGCATAGGGGCTTTGCAGTGGAAATGGCGGGATGGTCGCTTCGAAGGATGCGCCATCTTCGGCCACCATCTGAAAGATTCCGGTCATGCTGCCATGGGGCGTGTCGAGCGGGCAGCCCGATGTGTAGGTGAAGCGTTCGCCCGCCTTCAGCACCGGCTGCTCGCCGACGACACCGGGGCCCTTGACCTCGTGCAGCTGGCCGTGGCCATCAGTGATGTGCCAGTGCCGGGCGATGAGCTGCACGGTCTGGTCGGCTTCGTTGAAGATGTAGATCGTGTAGGCCCAGAAGTAACGGTTGTCCTTTGCCGAGGATTCGCTTTCCATGAAGGATGGCGTCACCGAGACGTGAACGCCGCGCGTCTTGGCGCTATACATGGCGATACCCTTTCCATGCCCGAGTCATGCCATACAGAAGCCGGAAGCGGGGGTCATTCCGGTCCGGTGCCCTCTCTTGTCGTAGTCTCCAACGAACCGCCATGCAATCGCAGACAAAGCCGCAGCCCATGTCCACTGCGGCGAACACCAAGCTCGGGACCTTGTCATGCTTGATGGCTTGATGCGCCAGATCATTGATCCGCCGCTGTTGCTGGCGGGCCGGGTTCTCGCCCGCAACGGCGTGCAGGCCGATGCGGTGACCGCATTCGGCCTTGTGCTCGGGCTCGGCTGCGCTGCTGCAATCTGGCTGGGCTTCGGCATGCTGGCGCTGGCCTTGCTGCTCGCAGGCCGGCTCTGCGACGGATTGGACGGGGCGGTTGCCGCAGCCCGGCAGCGGACGGACAGGGGCGGATTTCTCGATATCGTCTGTGACTTTGTGTTCTACGGTGCTGTTGTACTGGCCTTCGCCTTGCGCGATCCGGCGGCCAACGCTGTTCCGGCCGCCGTCCTGCTGTTCAGCTTCTATGTCAACGCCGCAACCTTCCTCGCCTATGCCGCGATCGCGGCCAGGCGCGGGCTGGAAACCACCTCGCGCGGCCACAAGACCATCTATTTCACGGCGGGGCTGGCCGAGGGTTCAGAAACCATCGCCGTGTTCATCGCAATGCTGCTGCTGCCGGAATGGTTTGCCGTTCTGGCGTACGGGTTTGCAGCGCTGGTGCTCGTCACCGCGCTCAGCCGATCCATAATCGCGTGGACAACCTTCCGCGATTGAGGGCTGGCAGGCGCGCGCCGGTTGCGCTTTTTGCCGCAGGATTCAAGAACAGCGCATGTCAGCCGCTCCGCCCGCCAAAATGCCAGCCATCCTGCCGGGCATCCAGTCCGACGAGACCATTGCCGGGTTTCTCGAAGCCGGCTTCATCACGGTGGCCAATCCGGTTCTGGCAGGCCAGATCCAACCATCCAGCCTTGATCTGCGCCTTGGCCGGGGGGCCTGGCGGGTACGGGCCAGCTTCCTGCCGGGCCGGGACCGGCTGCTAGCACAGCGCCTTGAGCAGGTGGCGCTGCACGAGATCGATCTGAGCAGGGGCGCCGTGCTGGAAACCGGCTGCGTCTACATTGCCGAACTGCAGGAAGGCCTTGCCCTGCCGAGGGGGCTCGCCGCAGCGGCAAACCCCAAGAGTTCGACCGGGCGGCTTGATGTCTTCACGCGCATCATCACCGACCGCGCGCGCGAGTTCGATCTGGTCGAGGAGGGCTATCACGGCCCGCTCTACATCGAGATCAGCCCGCGCACCTTCCCGATTCTGGCGCGCACCGGCTCCCGGCTCTCCCAGATCCGCTTTCGCAGCGGCGGCGCAAGGCTCAGCGACGAGGAACTGCTGCTGCTGCATCGGCGCGAGACGCTGGTGGCAGCGCGCGAGCCGAACATCCAGGGCGGCGTGGCGGTCAGCGTCGATCTCTCTGGCTTTGACGGCATCATCGGCTACCGTGCGAAGAAATACACCGGGCTCATCGATGTCGACCGTGTCGGCGCCTATCCAGTGGCCGATTTCTGGGAACGGCTCAATGCCGACGGAACCGGCTCCCTGATCCTCGATCCGGGCCATTTCTACATCCTGGCCTCGAAGGAAGCAGTGCATGTGCCGCCCGACTATGCCTGCGAGATGATGCCCTTCGATGCGCTTGTCGGCGAGTTCCGGGTGCACTATGCGGGGTTCTTCGACCCCGGTTTCGGCCATGCCGGTGCCGGGGGCTCGGGTGCCCGTGCCGTGCTCGAGGTGCGCTCGCGCGACGTGCCGTTCATCCTGGAGGATGGGCAGATCGTGGGCCGGCTGGTCTACGAGCATATGGCCACCCGCCCGCGCGCCCTCTACGGCGCGGGACTGAAGTCCAATTATCAGGGCCAGTCCCTCAAGCTGTCGAAGCATTTCATGGCCTGACAAGCCGCCCAGCGTGCGCTCACAGCTCGCGCGGCGTGATCGTCATCCAGCCTTCAAGGTTTTCGCCCGGGCCAAGCGCCTTCAGCGGCGTGACGGCTCGCGCCGCCGCATCGCTGGGCGCGCCGATGCCATGGCTCTGCGGCTCGAAGCAGACGAATCCGGAACCGGGCGGCGTCCACAGCACCGGGTGACGGAAGCTGTCGCTGGCGTCGACACAGAGCGCCAGTCCGGTGGACGGCGTGGAAAAAACCGCCTCGCCAACCCAGTCGACATAGCTGACGGCCAGTTCGCCGACCTGCCGGACCGGACGCCCCGCACCAAATGGCCCGCCATCCGGCAGGCTCCGGACACCGGTTGCGCGATAGCCGGGACCAAGCACGAGTTCGCGCCGGCTGGTCATGGCAAGTTCGGTATCATCGGCGCAGGCAAACCACGGGTGAAAGCCTGCTCCGAAGGGCAGTACGCGCTCTGCCAGACTGGTGAGCGTCAGGGCGAGGCGAACCTGCTCGTCGTGCAGCGTCAGCGTCAGGGCTGCACGGTAGCGGTAAGGATCGTCACCTTCGAGGCGCGCATGCACCAGCGTGATGCGAGCAGGCTCGTGCTGTTCAACCTCCCAGCGCGATTGCCAGCCAAAGCCATGGATCGTTGCATTCATGGCCGGGTCGTTGATCGGCAGAAGCATCATCTGGCTGCCGTCATCGACGCGTCCGCCAAAAGCCCGGTTGGCGAACGGCACCATCGGCCACAGCCCGAATCTGTTCGGCGCGGCCTGGCCCGGAACAACCCCCTTGGGGCTGAACAGCAGGGCATGGCAGCGGCCCGATGGTGCGACCCAGTCCAGCGCGCTGATGATGCCGCCATGTGCCGGCGACAGGCGTGCGGTAAAGGCCTCTGTGCCCAGAGTAATGACAGGATCGGTCGTCATGGCTGAAACCTCGGATGGGTGGCTGGGTGCGCGTCCGTCAACGGCAATGATGCCCCTGCGCGTCATGGCGCTTTTCCTTTGCCCCGCAAAGCGCTATGAGCAGCGCTCAGAAGCGGGCTGTCGCGGGCCCCGCAACGTTTGTGCGCAGACAGAAGACCGCCAACACTGAGATCGGATGGAGCCTGGATGGCAAAGGAAGAACTGCTCGAGTTTGATGGAACTGTCGCCGAAGTGCTGCCGGATGGCCATTTCCGCGTCAAGCTGGACAACGACCACATCGTGCTGGCCTACGCTGCCGGCAAAATGAAGAAGAACCGGATCAGGACCATCGCCGGCGACCGTGTTGTCGTCGAGATGTCGCCGTACGACCTTGACCGGGGCCGGATCAATTTCCGCCAGAAGACCGCTGCCGTGGGCATGCCTGCCGGTGGCACTCGCCGCCCGCCTCCGCGCCGCCGCTGAGCTTTGCTGCTCATGCTGGTGGCTGGCCCGCCAGCCAGTCCAGTGCGCCACGGGCCGCAAAAAGCCCGCTGGCGAAACTGGCCTGCAGAAGATAGCCCCCCGTCGGCGCTTCCCAATCCAGCATCTCGCCGGCCACGAACACGCCGGGCCTGACGTTCAGCATCAGCCGTTCGTCTACCGACGAGTGCTGCACGCCGCCCGCCGAGGAAATCGCGCGGTCGAAGGCTGACAGCCCGGTTACGGTCAGTGGAACAGCCTTGACGCGCTGCGCCAGCGCGTGCGGCTCTCCCGGCACCGGCCCTGCCTCGCGTACAAGACCCGCAGCGACAGGCGACAATCCGGCGCGTTTTCGCAGGATGGTCGCGAGCGATGCCCCGTCGCGTGGTCCTGCCAGCTTGTCTGCCAATGCCGCCTGGCCGAGGTCAGGGCGCAGATCAAGCGTCAGGTGCGCATGCTTGTCTTGTGCCAGGGCGGCCCTGATCGCAGGCCCGAGCGCGTAGATCACGCCGCCTTCAAGCCCGCCACGGGTCAGGATCGCTTCGCCCCGCACGGTGCGCCCCTGATGCGTGATGGCGATGCGCTTGAGAGGTTCGCCGTGGAACCGCGCCGCCACAACATCCGACCAGCGGATCAGCACCCCGACATTGGCAGGGACGAGATCGGCCACGGCGGCACCGGCCGCCCGCAGCACGCCAACCCAGCCCCCATCGGAGCCGAGGCGCGGCCAGCTTGCGCCGCCCAGCGCCAGAACCGTGACATCGGCCCTGACGGAAAGCGGGCCATCCGGGCCGGTGAAGGCCAGGCTGCCGTTGGCGTCCCAGCCTCGCCAGAGGTGCCGCGTTTCGATCCCCACGCCAAGGTGGTCGAGGCGTGACAGCCAGGCCCTGAGCAAAGGCGAAGCCTTGAATGCGTTGGGGAAGACACGGCCCGACGAGCCGACGAAGGTCTGTTGGCCAAGGCCCTCGCACCACCGTGTCAGGGTCGCCGGCGGCAGGGCTTCGAGCATGGGCGCGATCCAGTCCGCCGCAGTGCCATAGCGCGTCACGAAGCGTTCGAGCGGTTCGGAATGGGTGAGGTTGAGCCCGCCCCGCCCCGCCATCAGGAACTTGCGGCCCACAGAGGGCATGCGTTCATGGACTGTCACCGCCAGCCCGGCCCGCGCCAGTTCCTCCGCGGCCATCAATCCGGCAGGACCGCCGCCAATCACGGCGGCATGCCGGACGGCTGGACCTTCGCTCGCCGCGCGCATGGGCTCTGGCGTGCTCATCGTGCCGGTCTCATGATGTGGTGCCAGCCGGGCCAGCCGTGACATCGGGTGGATAGAGGTGGACCGCGCCGTTGCGGTCCGTGACGCGGTGGCGTCCGTCGGTGTGTGGTGCCAGCAGGTCAGGACCGATCGGCACCTTGCCATGGCCTCCGGGCAGGTCGAGCACATAGGTCGGCTGTGCCAGTCCGGAGAGATGCCCGCGCAGCTGGCGCATGATCGCCTGCCCCTCGGCAATGCCAAGCCTGAAATGCGCCGTGCCGGGCGCAAGGTCGGGATGGTGGAGATAATAGGGCTGCACCCGGTTCTCGACGAAGGCGCGCATCAGCGCCGCCAGCGTCGGCGCATCGGCATTGATGCCCTTCAGCAGCACGCTCTGGCTGATCAGCGCAATGCCAGCCTCGGCCAGCAGGCTGATGGCGGCCTTCGCAGCCGGGCTGAATTCGCGCGGATGGTTGGCATGGATGCCGACATAGACCGCCTTGCCGCCAGAGGTCAGCGCCTTGACCAGCCGTGGCGTCACACGGTCCGGATCGACGATGGGCACGCGCGTGTGCCAGCGCACCACCTTGATGTGCGGCATGCCGGCGAGGGCCTGCATCAGTGCCTCGATCCGGCGCGCCGACAGCATGAATGGGTCACCGCCGGTGATGATCACCTCCCAGATGCCCGCCTTGCCGGCGAGATACGCCATGGCCTGCTCGAAGGCAGCCCCGGCGAGCGCCTTGCCGCCGGGTCCGACCATCTCGCGGCGGAAGCAGAAGCGGCAATAGACCGGGCAGGCATGCAGCATCTTGATCAGGGCCCGGTCCGGATACCGGTGCACGATGCCCTCGACCGGCGAATGCGCATCGTCGCCGATCGGATCGGCAAGGTCGTCCGCCACGGCGTTCAACTCGCGCGCATCGGGCATGAACTGCCGCGCGATCGGATCGCCTCCGTCGGCCGGATCGATCAGCGCCGCCATCGCCGGCGTGATGGCGATCGCATACCGTTCCGCTACCTCAGCCAGCGCAGGGCCCGCATCAGCCCGCAACAGTCCTGCCGCCACCAGATCATCAATGCCGCGCAAGGTCTGGCCGTTTGCGGGAGCATCGGGCCCGGACACGAGCACAGCCGGCCCGGCATTCCGCACAGGGCCCGGGGCAGGCCGTTCGGCAAGATGCATGCGGGCATGACGGACGCTGGAACTCATCGCGTGGTCATGACGGGTTCGGCGACTGGCGTCCAGATCACATCGTCGATCCGGCTCGCGCCGACAGCCAGCATGACCAGCCGGTCGAGCCCTAGCGCGATCCCTGCCGTCGGCGGCATCAGCGGCAAGGCCGCCAGCAGTTCCTCGTCGATGGGGTAGCGTTCGCCATAGATGGCAAACTTCTCGGCCATGTCCGCCTCGAAGCGGCGGCGCTGTTCGACCGGGTCTGTCAGCTCGGCAAAGGCATTGGCCAGCTCGACGCCGCAGGCATAAAGCTCGAAGCGCTCGGCCACCGCGTAGTTGCCCGGCTTGGGCCGCGCCAGCGCCGCTTCGCTGATCGGATATTCGCACAGGATGGTGGCGCGCCCGATGCCAAGACGGGGCTCGATCCGGTCGACCAGGATGCGGCTGTAGATGTCGCTCCAGGTGTCGTCCGGTGCTGTCCTTAGCCCGATGGCATGGGCTGCGCCGGCCAGCGCGACGGTATCGTGTCCGGCCGGTCCCGTGCAGGTGGCCATCAGGTCGATGCCGGCGTGCTGTTCGAAGGCCTCGGCCACGGTCAGCCGGTCCAGTTCGGCGAACGGGTCCATGGCAAGGCCGCGAAAGCTGAACTGACGTGTACCGGCTGCCTGCGCGGCCAGCGCCAGAACGGTCGCCGCATCGGTCATCAGGCTTTCGTATGGAGCGTTCGTCCGGTACCATTCGAGCATGGCGAACTCGGGATGGTGCAGCGCGCTTCGCTCGCGGTTGCGGAAGACGCGGGCGAAGTCGACGATGCGTGTCTCGCCAGCGGCGATCAGCTTCTTGGCGGCGAATTCCGGCGATGTATGCAGGTAAAGCTGTCCTGCGTTGCCGCTGAGATCGGTCTCGGCTGTGGCGAACGCGTGCAAATGGGTTTCGTTGCCGGGCGAAATCTGGAGTGCGGCACCCTCGACCGAAACGAAGTTCTCGGTAGCGAACCAGCCGCGCAGCGCCGCCGTGATGCGGTTGCGGCTCATTAGGAACGGGCGGCGGCGGAGATGCTCATCGCGGGACCACCAGGGCCGCGTTGGCATGGGGCTGGCGGACAACTGGCGCGCTGCCGGATCGGCCATCGGGGCTTCCCTTGTGGTGCAAAATCTGTCAGTGACGCGCCCGAAACAACGCTTTGTTCGGCGCAACCGCGCCTGATCTACCGCCAAGGACATCCCGTGACCAGAGTCATCGCCAGCTCCGTCCGCAAGGGCAACATCCTCGAAGTCGAAGGCCGGCTCTATGCCGTGCTGTCCGCCGAGAGCTTTTTTCCTGGCAAGGGCACGCCGACCACCCAGATCGACATGCGCCGCCTGTCGGATGGCGTGAAGACTTCGCATCGCTACAAGACCACCGAGCAGGTCGAGCGCGCTTTCGTCGAAGACCGCGAGTTCTCCTATCTTTATCAGGATGGCGATAACTTCGTCTTCATGAACCCTGAGAACTACGAGCAGCTCACGGTCATGGCCGATGTCGTGGGCGACTATGCGCCATACCTGCAGGAAGGCATGATCTGCCAGCTGTCCATCTTCGAGGAAAATGCCGTCGGCATCCAGTTGCCCGCACGCATCGTGCTGGAGGTGGTGGAGACCGAACCTGCGATCAAGAACCAGACCGCGTCGTCCTCCTACAAGCCGGCGATCATGAACAACGGCGTGCGCGTCATGGTTCCGCCCCACATCGCGGTCGGCACCCGCATCGTCGTGCAGACAGAGGACGGCACCTACGTGGAACGCGCCAAGGATTGATCCTGACAGCCGGGACCGGCTCTCCGCCCGGCAGGTCAGGGCTCACGCCACATCAAGCCGCGACACAACCTCGTCCCCGATCGCCAGGCTGGCCGTCAGGCCCGGGCTTTCAATTCCGAACAGCGTGACGAAGCCAGGCACGCCGTGGTCGCCCGGCCCTTCGATCCGGAAATCCGGCATCGGCTCGCCAGGGCCGTGCAGCTTGGGGCGGATGCCGGCATAGTCGGGCGTCAGCGCCCCGTCAGGCAGGGCCGGCCAGTAGTTCCGGATGGCGTCATAGAAACTGGCCGCGCGTGCCGGATCGACGGCGAGATCCTGATCATCGGCGACCCATTCCACATCCGGCCCGAACCGGACGCGCCCTGCAAGATCGAGCGTGGCATGCACGCCGAGACCGGCGGCTTCCGGTGTCGGATAGATCAGGCGTGAGAACGGCTGGCGGCCTTGCAGCGAAAAATAGTTGCCCTTGGCATAGGCCTGCATTGGCAACAGCTGCCTTGGATAGGCGGGGAGCAACGCCGCCAGCGCCGGCGCCCCATGGCCGGCGCAATTGACGAAAAGGCGGGTGCGGATCGTCGCCGGCTCCGGGCCGCCTGTCTCGACCATGATGTCTGCGCCATCGCGCCTGAGGCCGGTCACCGGCGCATGGAAGGCGAAAAGGCCGCCGGCATTCTCGATGTCGCCTTGCAGCGACAGCATGAACGCGTGGGAATCCAGCACGCCCGTCGAGGGCGAGATGATCGCGGCAATGGCTGACAGTTCCGGCTCCAGCGCCCTGATCTCGTCAGCGCCGATCAGCCTGAGATCGGCAACGCCCGCCGCAGCGGCACGCGCTATGATGGCGTCAAGGCGCGGAACCTGCGCCTCGTCCGTTGCCACGATCAGCTTGCCGCAGCGCGCGAAAGGCAAGCCGCGTTCGGCGAGATAGTGATACAGCGCGATCTTGCCGGCCACGCACAGGCGCGCTTTCAGCGAGCCTTCCGGGTAATACAGGCCGGCATGGATGACCTCGCTGTTGCGCGAGGATGTCTGCGTGCCGATCCCTTCGCGGGCATCGATGACGAGAACCTCATGCCCTGCCAGTGCAAGCGCGCGCGCCACGGCAAGGCCGACAACACCGGCTCCAGCAACAATGCACCCGATATCCGCCACGTCGGCGTCGGTCAGGCCGGCATCGCGGTTTCGACAATGCTCGCCCAGTAGGAGACGCCCACGGGGATGGCCTTGTCGTTGAAATCATAGGCAGGATGGTGCAGTCCGGCAGAATCGCCATTGCCCATGAAGATGTAGGAGCCGGGCCGCTCCTCGAGCATGAACGAGAAATCCTCCGATCCCATGGTTGGGGGCACGGCGAGATCAACATTGCTGCTGCCGACCAGCGATCCTGCCACCTTGGCCACGAAACTGGTCTTCTCGGCATTGTTGAAGGTCACCGGATAGCCAAGCTCGTAGTCGATCACGGCCGTGCAACCCATCGCGCCGGCAACCCCGGTCACGATTTCGCGCAGGCGCTTTTCGGCCAGGATGCGCATGTCCTTGGACAGGGTGCGCACGGTGCCCTTCAGTTCCGCCGTCTGCGGAATGACGTTGTAGGCTTCTCCGGCCTTGATCGCCGTCACCGAAACCACGACCGAATCGAGCGGGTCGCAGTTGCGTGAGGCAATGGTCTGCAGCGCGGAGATGATCTGCGCGCTCGCCACCACCGGATCGATCGTTTCGTTTGGCTTGGCCGCATGGCCGCCGCGCCCTTCGATCGTGATCAGGAAACGGTCGGCAGCAGCCATCATTGGGCCAGGCCTGACGGCAAACGAGCCGATCGGCAGGCCCGGCATGTTGTGCAGGCCATAGACCTCCTGCACGCCAAAGCGCTCCATCATGCCGTCCTTGACCATCTCACGCCCGCCGCCGCCGCCCTCTTCTGCAGGCTGGAAGATCAGGATGGCCGTGCCGTCGAAATCGCGGGTCTCGGTCAGATAGCGGGCTGCGCCCAGCAGCATGGCCGTGTGTCCGTCATGACCGCAGGCATGCATCTTGCCCGGTACGGTGGAGCGATAGGGCAGGTTGGTCTGTTCCTCGATAGGCAGGGCATCCATGTCGGCCCGCAGGCCAACAACCCTGCCGGAGCCTTGGCGCTTGCCCCTGATGACCGCCACCACGCCGGTCTGACCGATGCCGGTCACCACCTCGTCGCAGCCGAACGACTTCAGCTTCTCGGCCACGACCTGCGCGGTCCGATGGACATCGAACAGCAGTTCCGGATTGCGATGAAAATCGCGACGCCATTCAGCGATCTCGCCTGACATGGCCTCGATGCGGGGATGAATGGTCATTGCTGTGTCCCGGAAGGTGCTGGAGGGTCTGGAAATCGGTCGAATAACAGGAAAGCGCCGCCAGGCACGCCGTGTCAACGCGACAGTTCGGCCATGATCCGGCGCACGAAGGCTTCGCCAGCCACCATCTGGCTTGCGGCGATGAACTCGTTGGGCTGGTGGGCCTGCGCGATGTCGCCCGGCCCGCAGATCACCGTCGACCAGCCGACGGCCTGGAACTGCCCGCCCTCTGTGCCGTAAGCCACGACGTGCGAGCCGTTGTCGCCGGTGACGCGCCGCGCCAGCCGCTCCGCTTCGCCGTCGGCCTCTGGCCTGAGAGGCGGGATCGAGCTGAGCAATTCCACCGTCACGCCGGCCTCGGCGGACTTGAGCTTGAGCGGCGGCTCGACCACGTCACGGATGTAGGCGAGATAGCGGTGATAATCGTCCATCGGGTCTTCCGGCGGAATGGCACGCCACTCACCGACAAAACGGCAGTGCTCGGCGGTGATGTTGGCCGCCGTGCCGCCTTCGACCGTGCCGCAGTGGAAGGTCGCATAAGGCGGCATGAATGGTGAAGCGGGGTCGGCACTGGCCGCCCGCGCTGCCATCTGGTCCTCGAACCAGCCAATGAGCTTTGCCGCGACCATCACCGCCGACACGCCAAGGTCCATCCGGCTCGAGTGCACGGCATGCCCGCGAACCGTGGTCATGATGCGCGTGCCACCCTTGTGGCCGGTCACGACCTGCATCATCGAGGGCTCGCCCACGATCACGGCGGACGGCTTAAGCCCTTGCCGCACCATCTCGTCGATCATGATCGGTGCACCGTAACAGCCGACCTCCTCGTCATAGGACAAGGCGATGTGCACCGGCCGTTTCAGCCCGGCCTTCAGCATCTCCGGCACCAGGGCCAGACCCAGCGCATTGAAGCCCTTCATGTCGCAGGTGCCGCGTCCATAAAGCCGGCCATCCCGCTCGGTCAGGGTCCATGGATCGCTCGACCAATTCTGTCCAGCCACCGGCACCACGTCGGTGTGGCCGGACAGGACCACGCCGCCATCGACTTGCGGTCCGATTGTGGCGAAGAGGTTTGCCTTCTGGCCGTCCGGGCTCGGCACGACCTGCGAGGCCACGCCATGCTCCGCAAGGTAGTCCCGCCCAAAGTCGATGATATCGAGGTTGCTCCGGTGCGATTCCGAAGGAAAGGCGACAAGCCGGGCAAGCATTTCGGTGGGCGTGAGGGTCAGGGCCATTCCATCGTCCTTGTCTTTGGTCCAAGGCGTAGCGCCACGACCGGCTTGACACAAGCGCGCCTGCGCCGCTGGATGCGCCGCCGCAGCCTGCAGGTTGCGCATGCCGCGGACCTCATCCCATGCAGTTTGACGTTTCCCTCGCCGACATCCGCGCCGCTGGCCAGCGCATCGCAGGCCGTGTCCGTGCAACACCGGTCCATGTCAGCCCCACAGTCTCGGCGCGTCTCGGCACCGAGACCGTCCTGAAGCTCGAATGCCTTCAGGAGGCGGGCTCATTCAAGGTGCGCGGCTGCTTCAACAAGCTGCTGGCGATGTCGCCGGCGCAGCGCGCCCGCGGCGTGGTGACGGTCTCCGGCGGCAACCATGCCATCGCGGTCAGCCAGGTGGCTGAGGCGCTTGGTGCAAAGGCGCTGGTGCTGATGCCGAAAACGGTGGCACCCTTCAACATCGCCCTGACCGAAGCTGCGGGCGGCACGGTCGAGTTGTGCGAGGATGCCATTGCCGCTTTTGCGAAAGCTGACGCTTATGCCGCAGGCGGCAGGACCAATGTCCACTCCTACGATGACCCGCTGATCATCGCCGGCCATGGCACGCTGGGGCTCGAACTGGCCGAACAGGCGAGTGGGCTAACCCACCTGTTCATCTCGATCGGCGGCGGGGGCTTTGCGGCGGGTGTGGGTGCAGCGATGAAGGCGCTCAACCCCGATCTGCACATTATCGGGGTGGAAACCGAGGGCGCGACCACGATGACCGAGGCGCTGGCCGCGGGAAAGCCGGTTCCGATGCGCCCGACCTCGATTGCCCGCACGCTTGGAGCGCCATTCGCAACGGAACGCACCATGGCCGCAGCGCGCCTGTTCCTCGACGAGATCGTGGTTGTGCCTGATGCGGAAGCTGTCCGCGAACTGGTCTGGCTGTTGCAGAACGAACGCGTGCTGGTCGAGCCTGCGGCGGCCTGCGTGCTCGCGGCAGCTCTTTTGCGGCGCGAGATGTTTGGTGCCGGTGCGAAGGTTGGCCTCATCCTGTGCGGTTCGAACGTGGCCCTGGATGATCTGGAGACGTGGCGGACCCGGTTCGGGGTCTAGTCCGGCCAGACCGTGCCCGACAGGTCGCCGGCAAAGCTGCGTGAAACAAAGCCCCACGTCAGTGCTGGACGCGGGCGCGGTTCGTCTATTTACTGACGGCAAGTCTGATCGGAAACAGATCGGGCGCGGTTCTTCAGAGGGACCGGTTCCATCCAACAGGGAGACTACCCATCATGCTTTCAAAGCGACGGCTTCTTTCGTTCGCCGCCGGCGTCGCGCTGGTCGCAGGCGCCAGCTTCGGCGCCGCGCCCGCCAGCGCCCAGCAGACACTGCGCTGGGCTTTCCAGGGCAACCTGAACACGCTCGATCCTTACGGGATCAACGAAACCACCACCCTCGGCCTGCAGGGCAACGTCTATGAAGGCCTGACCAAGCGCGGCAAGGATCTCAAGATCATCCCTGGCCTCGCAGAGCGCTGGGAGGTTCTCGACAACGGCCTGCGCTGGCGCTTCTACCTGCGCAAGGGCGTCAAGTTCCACAATGGCAACGATTTCAACGCCGATGACGTGGTCTTCTCCGCGCAGCGTGTGGTTGCCAACAACTCGCAGCTCACCAGCCGGCTGTCCGGCGGACCGGAGTTCGTCAAGGTCGATGACTTCACTGTCGATGTGAAGCTCCAGAGCCCGAACCCGATCCTGCACTATGCCTGGGACACCTGGTATATCATGGACAAGGAGTGGACCGAGGCGAACAACGCCCAGATCCCGCCCGCTCCACAGGCCACGACGCCCGGATTTGCCACGATCAACACCAACGGCACAGGTCCGTTCCGCATCACCGAGCACCAGCTCGGCGTGCGCACCGTGTTCGAGAAGACTTCACCCCGATCACCTCGGCTCCGACGCGCGTCGCGGCCCTGCTCTCGGGCGAGGTCGACGTGATCGATCCGGTTCCCCTGCAGGATGTGCCGCGCATCAACGCCTCGGCCAATGCCCGCGTTCTCGAAGGACCGGAAGTCCGCACCATCTACCTGTCGTTCGACCAGATGCGGCCCGAACTGACCGCCTCCTCCGTGAAGGGCAAGAACCCGTTCAAGGACGTGCGTGTGCGCAAGGCCTTCTACCAGGCGGTCGACATCGAGGCGATCCGCCGTCAGGTGATGCGCGGCGCGGCTGTCCCGGCAGCGTCGCTGATCTCGCCGCTGTTCTTCCCGCAGATCGAGCAGATCAAGCGTCATCCGTTCGACCTTGCTGCTGCCAACAAGCTGATGGATGAGGCTGGCTATCCGCGTACCGGTGCCGACAATATCCGCTTCGAGGTCGATCTCGACTGCCCGAACGATCGCTACGTCAATGACGGCCCGATCTGCCAGGCTGTCACGGCGATGCTGGCCCGCATTGGCATCAAGATCAACCTGCAGGCCGTTCCGCGCGCGGCCTTCTTCGCCAAGATCAACTCGCCGATCTACAACACGCCGTTCTACCTGCTTGGCTGGACGCCCGGCACCGGCGACGCGCACAACGTGCTGATCGACCTGATGCACACCCGCACGGCCGATGGCTCGGGCGGTCGCGGCCAGTTCAACAACGGGGGCTATTCCAATGCCCGCGTTGATGCGCTGACCTCCCAGGTGCTGGTCGAGATCGACACCGCCAAGCGCGATGCGATGATCCTCGAGGCCTTCACCATCCTGCACGACGAGGTGGGCTACATCCCGCTGCACCAGCAGGCCCTGGCCTGGGGCGTTGCCAAGAGCGTGGAACTCACCCAGCGCGCGGACAACCAGCCGCTGTTCTACTGGGTCCAGAAGAAGTGATCATGGCAGCGCCGTGGCAAGGATCGTGCCTGACCGGGCAAGGTCCATCCACGGCATGATCTGCTGACATCAAGGGGACGGCGGCCACCCGCCGTTCCTTCTCTTTCAAGGGTTCGCGTTCATGCTCGCCTTCATTCTGCGACGGATCGGACAGGCCATCCTGGTCCTTCTGACGGTCGCCCTGATTTCGTTTTCGCTGTTCCGCTTCGTGGGTGATCCGACCCAGCAGATGGTCAGCCAGGACACAACGCTCGAGGAGCGGCTCCAGATCCGCAAGAATCTCGGCCTCGATGACCCGGTCATCGTCCAGTTTGGACGCTTCGTCGGCAAGGCTGCGCGGCTCGACTTCGGCCTGAGCTATCAGACGCGCCAGCCGGTGGCCACGCTGATCGGCGACCGCTTTCCCGCCACCATGGAACTGGCCTTCGCGTCGGCCCTTTTCGCCCTGTTCGCCGGCATTCCGATGGGCGTCTATGCCGGGCTGAAGCCGCAATCGCTGCTGGCGCGCCTGTTCCAGACCGTGTCGCTGATCGGCATCTCGCTGCCGACATTCCTGATCGGCATCCTGCTGATTTTCGTGTTTTCCGTTTCGTTTGGCCTGCTCCCCTCGTTCGGTCGGCAGGGCACGGTCAATCTCGGCTACTGGACAACCAGCTTCCTCACGATTGAAGGCTTGCGCTCGCTCGTCCTGCCAGCGGTGACGCTGGGGCTCTTCCAGATGACGCTGATCATGCGTCTGGTGCGCTCGGAGATGATGGAAGTGCTGCGCACCGACTACATCAAGTTTGCCAAGGCGCGCGGGCTGAAGCCGCGTGCTGTCAACTACGGCCATGCGTTGAAGAATACGCTGATCCCCGTGATCACCATCACCGGCCTGCAACTGGGCTCGATCATCGCTTTCGCGATTATCACCGAGACCGTCTTCCAGTGGCCCGGAATGGGGCTGATGTTCCTCCAGGCCGTGCAGACCGTCGATATCCCGATCATGTCCGCCTATCTGCTGCTTGTCGCCAGCCTGTTCGTCCTCATAAACCTGATCGTTGACCTGCTTTACGTGGTGGTTGATCCGCGCATTCGGATTTCTGGTCGCGCTGCCTGAGGGAAATCGCAATGCAGATCACACCCGAAGATGCCAGGTCGGCGACACTGTCCGCCCGCGAGGTGCAGCGCAGCCGTTCGGTCATGGCCAGCTTTCTCGATTCCGACATCTGGTACTCGTTCACCCGCTCGTGGATCACGATGCTGGCCGCGCTGATCACGCTGGTCCTGATCGTCTCGGCGATCTTCGCCCACCAGATTGCGCCGAACGACCCTTTCAACCTTGAGTCGCTCAGCCTGCTCGACGGCTCCAAGCCGCCCCTCTGGTCAGCGGACGGAGAGTGGCGCTTTCCACTCGGGACAGACCAGCAGGGCCGCTGCGTCCTGTCATCGATCCTGTTCGGCATGCGGATCTCGCTGATCGTCGGGTTTCTCGGCGTGCTCCTGGCAGCCAGCATCGGCATCACGCTGGGGCTGGTCGCGGGCTATCTTGGCGGCACGGTCGACAGCGTGATCATGCGGATTGCCGACGTGCAACTCACTTTTCCCGCCATCCTGATCGCACTCCTGATCGACGGCACCATGCGCGCGCTGGTCGGCACAGCGCGGTCCGAGGTGCTGGTGTTCTGGGTGCTGGTCGTCTCCATCGGCCTGTCGTTCTGGGTCCAGTATGCCCGGACGGTGCGCGGATCAACCATGGTCGAGCGCAACAAGGAATACGTTCAGGCCGCGCGCCTGATCGGCCTTGGCAAAATCACCATCCTGTTCCGCCACGTGCTGCCGAACGTGGTCGGCCCGGTGCTGGTCATCGCCACCATCAACATGGCGCTGGCCATCATGCCGCCGACCGAGCCGTCACTCGGCACCCTGATCAGGCTCGGCAACGAGTTCCTGTTTTCCGGCGAATGGTGGGTCGTGATCTTTCCGGGCCTGACGCTCGCCATCCTGGTGCTGGCGATCAACCTGCTTGGCGACTGGCTGCGCGATGCGCTGAACCCCAAGCTGCGCTGAATGCGGCATAGAAAACGTGCACACATTTCACGAATCGAGCAGGACATCGACTTATTTGTCCGGTGTCCCACGTGACAGATCGTCAAGCGCGCTCTAGCTTGCGACATTTGATGTCCCGCATGAAGCGGGATCGAGAGGTTGAAACCACATGAAACCCTTCAAGACACTCGCTATCGCAGGCACATTGATGGCTGCGACGTTCCTGACAACCGTGGCGGTCGATGCGAAGACGCTGCGTTGGGCGCGTTCGCAGGACGCCACCACGCTTGATCCGCATGCTGGCAATACCGGCCCGAACCATGTGCTTGCGCACAACATCTACGAGCCGCTCGTCATCCGCTCTTTCGATGGCAAGCTGACCGGGGCGCTGGCGACCTCGTGGAGCGTGCTGCCCAGTGACCCGACCATCTGGGAGTTCAAGCTTCGCCCGAACGTCAAGTTCCACAACGGCAATGCATTCACTGCCGATGACGTGGTGTTTTCTATGAAGCGTGCGCTGATGCCGGCCGCTGACATGAAGTCACTGCTGGTCGGCGTCACCGACATCACCAAGGTCGATGACCTGACGGTACATTTCAAGACAAACGGCCCCAACCCGCTGCTGGTCAACAACCTGACCAACCTCTTCATTATGGACAAGGAGTGGTCCGAAGCGAACAACGCCTCCACTCCGCAGAACCTGCGCGAAAAGGTCGAAAACGGCGCAACCCGCCAGGCCGTCGGAACCGGTCCATTCCAGCTTGTCACCCGCGAGCCGGACGTGCGCACGGTGATGCGTGTGTTTGCCGGTCATTGGGGGGCCAGCGAAGCCAATCACGGCATTACCGAGATTGTCTATCGCCCGATCGCGGAAGCCGCGACCCGCGTTGCCGCGCTCTTGTCAGGCGAAATCGACTACCTTCAGGATGTGCCGGTCCAGGACGTTGCCCGTCTCCAGACCTCGACGGGCATTCGCGTCAATCCCGGCCCCGAGAACCGCCCGATCTTCCTCGGCATGAATATCGGCCTGCCGGAATTGAGGTCCTCGGACGTCAAGGGCAAGAACCCGTTTGCCGACGTGCGTGTGCGTCAGGCAGTGAACACAGCGCTCAATCGTGAGGCCATCCAGCGCGTCACCATGCGTGGCCAGTCAACCCCGCTCGGCATTATCGCCACGCCCTACATCAATGGCTACACAAAGGAACTGGACACTTGGCCGAAATATGACGTCGCGGCGGCCCGCAAGCTGCTGGCTGATGCTGGATATCCGAACGGCTTTTCGGTCACGCTTCACTGCACCAATGACCGCTATGTAAACGACGAGGGCATCTGTCAGTCTGCCGTTTCCATGCTCGGCCAGATCGGGATCAGGAC
>JAPLOV010000009.1 GCA_026400565.1 Hyphomicrobiales bacterium
CCAGCGCTGAGGGCACAGCTGTACCGGCGAGCAGATCGACGACTGTCCACAACGTTTCGGGCGCGATGCCGACCAATGGCCTGAAGGCGGACCCTAGCAGGATGCCGACGATGATCGGATGCGTCAGCAGCTTGCCGATGATCTGGCGGGCCGAGGCCTGCCTGCCTTCCGCGAGCAGGGTGGCCGCCGTCATCGTCACCGGCAGGTGGATCGCCAGCAACAGTGCCAGCGGCACGGCACCGGCGTCACCAAAGGCCTTCAGGATGACGGGAATGCCGACAAGGACGGTGTTCGACTGCGCTGCCGAGAAGCCGCAGGCCACGACGGCAGGACCGTTGCGGCCGAGGATGCGGCTGGCCACGAACATGGCCAGCGCCCAGCAGACCAGCACGCCTGTGAAGTAGGCGATCCAGTAGCCCCAGGGCTGGATCTGGGGGATTTCGGCGCGCGCCAGCGTGCGGAACAGCAGGCACGGAACAGCGAGCGTGAAGACGAAGTCGGACAAGCCGTCGCCAGTGCGGTTGGTGAGCAGGCCTGTCCGGCGACCGAGATAGCCGATCGCGATCATGACGAAGACCGGCAGGACGATCAGCAGCAGTGCGGTCATGCGCGAGCGGCCCGGTGCCGGTCAGTTCTGGCGGGTTTCGCGCTGGGCGACAACCCGCGAGCCGCCGCCACGGACGATCAGATCCTCGATGGCTTCGCGCTGGCGGCGGAATTCCGCCAGAATCCGGCCGTCGAGTTCGCGGCCCCGTGGCAGGCGGATCTTCATCGGATTGACGAAGTTGCCGTTGACAATGACCTCGTAGTGCAGGTGCGGGCCTGTCGACAGGCCGGTATTGCCGATGGTGCCGATGACCTGACCTTGGCGGACGCGGGCTCCCTCTTCGATGCCGCGCCCGAAGGTGGACATGTGCGAGTAGGTGGTGACATAGCCATTGGCGTGCTGGATCTCGACGCGCCGGCCATAGCCGGTGTCCCAACCCGCCTTGATAACGGTTCCGTGGCCCGCCGCGATGATCGGGGTGCCGATCCTGCCATTGGCCCAGTCGACACCTGTGTGCATCTTCGAGTAGCGCAACACAGGATGAAAGCGCATGCCGAAGCCCGAGCGCATTTCGGCTTCGCCCGCCACCGGCTTGCGGACGAGGAACTTCTTGAGCGAGCGGCCTTCTTCATCGAAGAAGTCGATGACGCCATCGTCAGGCGCGTGGAAGCGGAAAACCCGGCGCGTTTCCCCGGCCACAGAAAGGCTCGCGAAAAGCAGTTCAGTGCGCGCGCCGTCGCCATCGTCGCCATCGGTGAAGATAACCTCAAGACTATCGCCGCCGCTGACCCGCCGCTGGAAGTCCATGTCATGGGCGAAGATCCGCACCATCTCGTCGATCAGCGGGCGCGGCATGTCATAGCGCATCGCGGTCTCATACAGGCTGTCATAGAGCCGCGCGCCGGTGCCTTCATTGCTGTCGTCTTCATCCTCGTCGCCGGAACCGCGCGCGGACCGGGCCGAGCGCCGGGGGCGCGGCTCCTCTTCCTCGCGGGCGAGCTGGACGGGCACGAAGGCGCCCCGATCATTGACCGCGATCATCGTCTCGATCCGCCCCTCGGCCACGAGGGAAACCCGGACGATCTGGCGCGGCTCGGAGGCGCGCGCACCAGCCACTGTCATGATCTGCACCACCTGCCCATCAGGCAGACCCTGCACGCGGGCGCGGCCGCCAAGCGCCGCAACCATGGTGCGGATCTGCTCCGGGGTCGCGCCTGCGCTCCTGAGCACGGCATCGAAGCCTTCGCCGCGCCTGATCAGCAGGACGCGCTCCTCGACCGGGGCCTCGCGAGTCGCAGCATGGGGCGTCTTGGCGAGTTCCGTGACGTTTTCCGGAACCACCCGCACCTCGATGTTCGAGAAGCTGGTGTCAGTAGCAGGTGCCCAGGACAGGGGCCCTGCTGCCGGCTCGCCCAGCGATCGCAGGGTCCGGCTCAGCATCAGTTGGGGCGGGATCGGCAGCACTGCCCTGCGACCTGCGGCGACCTGGTTGGCCCGCTCTTCCTCGATCTGCGCGATGATCTCGGCATCCGACAGTCCTGGCGCGGCATCCTCGAAGACGATGCCGCCCAGATCGCGCTTTGTCATCGACACGTCCGCATCGGGGACATCGCCGGCCTGCTCGGCCAGACGTTCGGTGGAGGGCCCACCTTCGGAGAAAAGGCGCAAGGGATTGAACGGCGCGATATCGGCCGAGAAGGTGCCCGCCGTCAAAGACAGCCCTGCCGAAAGGCGGATGAAGGGACGGTTCTTGATGACCTCGCGATCGCCAACACGCTGGGTGAAGGGGGCCCTGATCACCTGGCGTGCGCTGGGCAGTGCGGCCTGCTGCACCAGCTTGTCGCCCTTGCGTGCCGAAGGCGCCACGTCACCGGGCGCCGAAGCCGTCGCGACGACCAATTCGGGAATCTCGGCAAAGCTCGTGTCGCCCTGCACGGCAATATAGACAGCGCCGCCAAGCAGCGCACAGCCGCAAGCGCCGACCAGAAGGCTGGCAAGCAGCCAGCGGTAGGAAAAACCATGTCGCTCCGCCGAGGGATGAACCGAGCGGTCCAGCGTGATGGCCGGTTCATCGCCCAGCGAACGGCTGTCGCCATAGGCTTCCGCGACAGGGGCGCGCCTGCCGCCATTGCCCTGCATTGATGCCACTCCGCGCGACGCCGAGCCCGAGAGCGGCAGCATGTGCGGTGCTTCCGACTGAACCGCAATGTGACTGTTCATGGCGGGCCGGTCTTCCTCGGTCTCTCGCGGCTGGTGGTGCGGTGTCTATCGTGTCGGGGCGATCGTGTCTTGTGGATCGTGTCTTGTGGGCCGCCTCACATTGCGAGGCGGGCCGCAAACAGGCCGGCTGCAACATAAAGGAGCGCAAGCGAGCATCCCTGACCTGCTGCCCGGCAGACCATGCCCCGCCGCGCGGACATAATCAATTGGCCGCCGATCCGCACAAAACAGCGATTTCAGGCCAAATCGAGGCGCTGGAAACTCCGGATGCCATGTTCTTCCAGCTGGCTAAGCGATACGGCGGGCACAAAAATGCACATTCGGCAAAAAAGTTCGAAAATGGGTGTTGACACTTCAACCCACCCCCGACTATATCCGCTCCACACCGACGGCAACGCCACACGGCGACGCCGCGACTGCGCTTCTCTTGAGAAACGGTTGCCTCAGCCCGAATCACTTCGGGCCACGGCAAAAGTTGTCCCTGAAGTGCCGCTCTTTGACAAGTGCAGACAGAAAGAGAAACGTGGACGGCGATGTTCTTGCGGACTGGCCTTCGGGTCAGTCATTGATGAGACATTGGCGGTCTTGCGTTTTTCGAGCTCACTATTTGATTGCGAAAGCAATCAGGTGTGAACTCCGTCAATACGCAGTGACCAGCCATTTTCA
>JAPLOV010000260.1 GCA_026400565.1 Hyphomicrobiales bacterium
TAGGAGCGGGGTGACGGTCTCGGTCGCCACGCCGCTGGAATAGGGGCTTAGCTCAGTCGGTTAGAGCGACGGTCTCCAAAACCGTAGGTCGAGAGTTCGAATCCCTCAGCCCCTGCCAGCTTGCCTGCCCGAACCTGACGCGACGCATGGTCCGATGCGACCATGGATTGACGCCGGCTGAATTTCGGGTAAACGCTTCGCCGCATCCCCTGAGATGTTGTGACGGCGCGGCTCTCCCCGCGCCGCCGATGTTTTCGGGAGACGATATCCAGTGTCAACAAGGCCGGCCCGGGGTGTTACACCGAGGGCTTGAGAGAACGATGGCGAAGAGCAATCCGTTCGAGTTCCTGCAGCAGGTGCGGTCCGAAGCGTCCAAGGTGACGTGGCCGACGCGCAAGGAAACCATCGTGACCACGGGCATGGTTCTGCTCATGATCGTCGTGGCCAGCCTGTTCTTTCTGTTCACCGACACGGTGATCCGCTGGCTGCTCGCGCTTGTGCTCGGCATCGGTCGCTGACATCGCTGCCGGAAACGATTGAGGATTCAAACTGACATGGCCAAGCGCTGGTACATCGTCCACGCCTACTCGAACTTCGAGAACAAGGTGCGCGATTCGATCCTCGCCCAGGCGAAGGAGCGGAGCCTCAGCACGCTGTTTGATGAGGTCATGGTTCCGACCGAGAAGGTCATGGAGGTCAGGCGCGGTCGCAAGTACGAGACCGACCGCAAGTTTTTCCCCGGCTACGTGCTGGTCAAGTGCGATCTGACCGACGAGGTCTATCACCTGATCAAGAACACGCCGAAGGTGACCGGGTTCCTTGGCGCGGACAAGTCCAAGCCGCAGCCGATTCCCGATGCCGAAGCCGAGCGCATCAAGGGCCAGGTGCAGGACGGCGTCGATCGTCCCAAGCCCACGATCATGTTCGAGGTCGGCGAGCAGGTGCGCGTGGCCGATGGCCCCTTCGCGTCGTTCAACGGCGTCGTCGAGGACGTCGATCACCCGCGTGCCCGCGTCAAGGTTGCCGTTTCGATCTTCGGCCGGGCCACTCCGGTTGAACTGGAATACAGTCAGGTCGAAAAGCTCTGACTTTATGAGGCCGATGGTGATCGGCGCGGGATGACCTTGTTCGAGGTTTCCCCGCGCTGACAACCGGCGGCCACACCACCCGCGGGAGGCATGCCGGTTCGCCGCCGGATTTCCATGCCGCACCGCGACCTTCAAACCGGCTTGCCGGCCCCCGCTTGGCGTTTGGGGGCGGAGCCAGATTGGGAGATGAGCCATGGCGAAGAAAATCACCGGCTACATCAAGCTCCAGGTCCCGGCAGGTGCCGCGAACCCGTCACCACCGATTGGTCCGGCTCTCGGCCAGCGTGGTCTGAACATCATGGAATTCTGCAAGGCCTTCAACGCGAAGACCGCGCAGATCGACAAGGGCACGCCGATCCCTGTCGTGATCACCGCGTTCCAGGATCGCTCGTTCACGTTCGAGATGCGCCAGCCGCCCGTGTCCTTCTTCCTCAAGAAGGCTGCCGGGCTTAAGATCGGCAAGAAGCCTGCCTCCGGCTCCAAGACGCCGGGCAAGGGTGCTCCCGCCGGCAAGATCACCGAAGCGCAGCTCGTTGAAATCGCCGAAAAGAAGATGGTCGATCTCAACTGTTCGACGGTCGAATCCGCAGTCTCCATGATCCGTGGCTCCGCCCGGGCCATGGGCCTTGAAATCGTGGCGTGAGGAGCTGACCAATGAGCAATCCAGGAAAGCGCGTCACCGCCGCCCGTGACGGCGTCAGCCGCACCAAGCTCTATGGCCTCGACGAGGCCGTGAAGATGGTCAAGGAGCGGGCCACCGCCAAGTTCGACGAGACCGTTGAGATCTCGATGAACCTCGGCGTCGATCCGCGCCATGCCGACCAGATGGTCCGCGGCGTCTGCAACCTGCCCAACGGTTCGGGCCGCACGCTGCGCGTTGCCGTGTTCGCACGCGGAGCCAAGGCTGACGAGGCCACCAAGGCCGGTGCCGACATCGTGGGCGCGGAAGACCTGTTCGAGGTGGTCAACGGCGGCAAGATCGACTTCGATCGCTGCATCGCCACGCCGGACATGATGCCGCTCGTCGGCCGTCTGGGCAAGGTTCTCGGCCCGCGTGGCCTGATGCCGAACCCCAAGGTCGGCACGGTGTCGATGGATGTCACCGGCGCTGTGAAGGCCGCCAAGGGTGGCTCGGTCGAGTTCCGCGTTGAGAAGGCCGGCATCGTGCATGCCGCCGTCGGCAAGGCCTCGTTCGATGCCGACAAACTGGTGACCAACATCAAGGCTTTCGCCGATGCGGTCTCCAAGGCCAAGCCGGCTGGCGCAAAGGGCACCTACATCCAGCGCGTCGCGATTTCGTCGACCATGGGCCCCGGCGTCAAGATCGACCCGGCAACGGTCTGAGGCGCAAGCCGCCAGATCCGCGTCGAGGTGTGATGCACGCCTGGAACCTGCGAATTTACAGCCTCGCATCGTCAGATGCGGGGTTTTTTTTGCGGTTTTCCGCCGCTTTTCATGCACGACCGGCTTGGATTTCCGGGTTGGCATCCCACGTCCGGAAAAACGCGTCATCCTGACAGGAGCCAGACTTGGCCAGTTCCCCATCAGCATCGAACCAGACCTCGCCGAGCGGACCAAATCCCGAGGTGGTCGGTGCCTTCGTGCTGATGGCGGCCACGGTGGCTGCGCTGATCTTTGCCAACACCGGGCTGGCAGACGTCTACAAGGCGCTCCTCAACACGCCGATCAGTCTTGATGTGGGCAGCTTCCAGCTGGCGGATTCGCTGAAAAACTGGGTGAAGAACCTGCTGATGGCGATCTTCTTCCTGTTCGTCGGGCTGGAGATCAAGGCCGAGTTCGCCGAGGGAGCCTTGTCGGACCGCAAGCGGGCGATCTTGCCCTTTGCCGGCGCAATCGGCGGCATGGCGGCACCTGCCGCGATCTTTCTCGCCCTGGCGGGCTCCAACCCGGTCTATGTCAATGGCTGGGCCATTCCGTCGGCAACCGACATCGCTTTTGCGGTCGGGGTCGTGGCGCTGCTCGGCTCGCGCGTTCCTCCGGCCCTCAAGGCCTTCCTGCTCGCGGTTGCCGTGATTGACGACCTTGGCGCGATTCTGATCATCGCAGTGTTCTATACGGCCGAGATCAGCCTTGGTGCGCTCGCCCTCGCGGGGCTGGCGATTGTCACCCTTGGCGTTCTCAACCTGAGGGGCGTGACGCGGATCCTGCCCTATATGCTGGTGGGTGTGGCATTGTGGCTGTTCGTTCTCAAGTCCGGCGTCAATCCAACCCTGGCCGGCGTGATCACGGCCCTGTTCGTGCCAATGCGAGGCGCCGACAACAGCGTCCATCCGCTGCATGATCTGGTTGGCAAGCTGAAGTTCAGCGTCGTGTTCCTGATCATGCCGATCTTCGCCTTCGCCAATGCCGGTGTGCCGCTGACCGGGCTCGGGCGCGGCGACATGCTCCATCCCGTAACCTCGGGCATCGCGCTCGGCCTGCTGATCGGCAAGCCCATCGGCATCACGCTGCTGGTCTACATTGCCGTCCGGTCGGGGCTGGCGCGCCTGCCGGACAAGTCTACCTGGCTTCAGGTCGTCGGGGTGGCCTTCATCGCCGGCATCGGCTTCACCATGAGCCTGTTCATCGGTGTCCTGGCCTTCGGCGATGGCGAGTTGATGAACAAGGTGCGCCTGGGCGTGCTGCTGGGCTCGACACTGGCAGCGCTCGGCGGCATAGCGGTGCTGATTGTGGCAGCCCGCAAGGTACCGCAGCCCGCCATGTTGCGGGCTTGAGAGCTCTCTCTTCTGGCGGGTATCCTGTGCCGCGCCAGACCCATTTCGTCGTTCGTTCCGGAAGCGTATGTCATGCTGTCTGATGTTTTCTTGCCGCTTGCCGGTGGTTTGGTCCTGCTCGCGTTTGGCGGCGAGTTTCTGGTGCGCGGGGCGGTTCAGGTCGCGGAGCGGTTCGGTGTCTCGCCGCTCCTGATCGGGCTGACACTGGTCGGCTTTGGCACCTCGACGCCTGAACTGGTCACCAGCGTGCAGGCGGCCCTGATCGGCTCACCCGGCATCGCGGTGGGCAACATCGTGGGCTCCAACCTTGCCAACATCCTGCTCATCCTCGGGCTCTCGGCCATCGTCTTTCCGGTGGCCGTCTCGTCGAATGCCCTGAAGCGTGATGGAACGCTGGTGGTTCTGACGGCGGTGGCCCTGACGGCCGTTGGCCTGCTGTGGAGCCTCGACCGGATTGTTGGCTTCCTCTTTCTGGCCGGTCTTGTGAGCTACATTGTTTTTGCCTGGCGGCAGGAGCGGGTGGTCGGGGGCCTGCCGGCCGGCGAGCACACGGCAGCCTATGAGAGGGCGGAGGCGTTCGAGCAGTTGCATGCTCCGGTGCTCAACCCCGATCCGGAGGCGGTCAAGGCGATCTCGATCCCGGTTTCGCTCGGCATGGCGCTGGGCGGTCTCGTGCTCGTGGTCTTCGGCGGCAAGTTCTTTGTCGACGGCGCCGTATCGCTGGCGCGTGGCTTCGGCATTTCCGAGACGGTGATCGGCCTGACAATTGTGGCGGTGGGCACCTCGATGCCCGAGTTCATGACCTCGATCGTGGCAGCGCTCCGCAAGCAATCCGATATTGCCTTGGGCAATATCCTTGGCTCGAACATCTACAACATCCTGGGCATTGGCGGCGTCACGGCCCTGATTGCGCCGACTAAGGTGCCGTGGCAGATCGCGACCTTCGACAACCTCGTCATGGTCGGCATCTCGGTGGCCTTGCTCGTCATGGCGCGAACGGGCTGGAAGATCGGGCGTGTGGAGGGCGCAGTCCTGGTTTCCGGCTATGTCGGGTATGTCTGGTGGATCTGGCCGAAGTGAGAACCGGACCTTGAACGGCACTTCAGCAGCGCCGGGCTGCGCGGTGCCCGTGCTTCGCCCCGTGACGCTGGTCACCGGCGCGTCCAGCGGCATTGGCCGTGAACTGGCGATGCTGGCGGCGCGGGAGGGCGAGGTGCTCTGGCTGGCGCGCAGCGAGGCCGGCCTTGCCGATGTCGCCAGTGCCATCACCGCCGCTGGGGGGCGGGCCAGCAAGCTGGTGTCAGATGGCACGGCTCCGGATGCAGTGGCTGCCATCATGGCGCATATGGCCCGCCATGGCATGGTGTGCGACCAACTTGTCAACAATGCCGGCAGCGGTCTGGTGGGGTTGGCCGAGGTGATCGACCCAGATGCTCAGTTGGCGTGCATCGACCTCAACGCACGTTTTGCCACGGCGCTGGCACTGGCGGTCCTGCCTGGCATGCTGGCGCGTGGCAGGGGCGGGATCCTCAACCTTGGTTCGATCGCCGGCTTCCTTCCGGGACCGGGGATGAGCGTCTACTATGCCACCAAGGCCTACCTGCGCTCGTTTTCGGAAGGACTGAGGCAGGAGGTCGCGGGCAGGGGTGTCAGGATCACGCTGCTCAGCCCCGGCCCGGTCAACACGCGCTTTCTGGAACGGGCCACAGGCGGGGCACGGGCAGCCGAAACGACGGTGTTCCACGTCGATGCGGAGCGGGTCGCCGCGCTTGGTTGGGCAGGTTTTCGCGCCGGGCGGGCGCATGTGATTCCGGGTCTGGCCAACAGGCTCCTTGTCTGGATGGCTCCTCTGGTGCCGCGCGGGATGCTCGCCGCGATGATCCTCAGGCAGCAATCGGCGCGGCGCGAAGGGGCCTGACGCCGTTCATGCGGAAATGTCAATTAAGTTCTTGGCAAACCGGCCGACGTTCGCTAAGTGAGCCTCATTCCAGATGACATTGGTGTGGCAACGCATCGTGTTGGAAGCAGACAAGCGATTGTTTGCAGACAGGGCCAGCGGGCGAAAGGGTGACCTTTCGATCGGTGGTCCGTTGTCCTGTCCGAGACTGCTGGTGCTGCGCGAGCGGCTTAATCAATCAAGGCCATATTCTGGCCTTTTGGCCTGCATAGACGGGTGAGAACGGATTTGTCGGGGTGAGAGCCCCTTGTGTCGGTTCGAACCATCACCTGAGCATGCGTTTTGCGCATTCAGGGGGCAGGGCGTTGAGCGTCGTCCCGTGAGGACGTCGTGGCAAACGCCGCGATGTGCAGGCGGGACGGCTAACTTGAGCCGGCGGGGAGACCCGCCAAACCGGAGAGAGCCCAAGTGGATCGTTCGCAAAAACGCGAAGCCGTGGCGGAACTGAACGAGGTCTTTAAGACCAACGCAGTTGTCGTCGTGGCCCACTACGCAGGCCTGACCGTTGCCGACATGCAGAAGCTCCGTCGCGAGATGGGCAAAGCTGGCGGAACCGTGAAGGTCGCGAAGAACCGCCTGGCCAAGATCGCTCTCGAAGGCACGGATGCAGCCTCGATCGGAGCCCTTCTGAAGGGCCCCACCTTGCTCGCCTACAGCAAGGATCCCGTAGCTGCCCCGAAGGTCGCAGTCGATTTCGCCAAGGCCCCTGACAAGCTTGTCATCCTTGGCGGTGCAATGGGCGCGACCGCCCTGAATGCGGACAGTGTCAAGGCGCTTGCCACGATGCCGTCCCTTGATGAACTGCGCGCCAAGCTTCTTGGTCTTCTGGTCGCTCCTGCGACCAAGATCGCGCAGCTCTCGACCGCACCAGCTGCCAAGCTGGCGCGCGTTTTCGGGGCTTATGCCAAGCGAGACGAAGCGGCCTGATGGCTACCTGAACCTGAACCCAAAAGTTCAAACTGACACACAAGGAAATGTGACATGGCTGATCTGGCGAAAATCGTCGAAACGCTGTCGAGCCTGACCGTCCTCGAGGCGGCTGATCTCGCGAAGATGCTGGAAGAAAAGTGGGGCGTCTCCGCCGCTGCGGCTGTTGCCGTTGCTGCGGGCCCTGCTGCTGGTGGTGGCGCCGCTGCCGCTGCCGTTGAAGAGCAGACCGAATTCACGGTCATGCTTGCCGCCGCCGGCGACAAGAAGATCGAGGTCATCTGGAAGTCCGCGCCATCACCGGCCTGGGCCTCAAGGAAGCCAAGGATCTGGTCGAAGCCGCGCCAAAGGCTGTCAAGGAAGCCGTTGGCAAGGACGAAGCCGAGAAGATCAAGAAGACCCTGGAAGCCGTCGGCGCCAAGGTCGAGCTCAAGTGAGCGTGCCGGCATGATGCCGGTTTTCTGACACAGATGCGTGACGGCCCTGGGGCAAGACCCCGGGGCCTTTACGGCGTTGGGGCCTGTCAGTTGCCGGGCACCACAGTTTTCCAGACCATAGGCATACGGCGCGCGGCAGCGCCGGGCGTCTGACCTGAGAGCCTCCGGACAACGGTCCGGCGACGACTTTCAGGTCAGCCGTTAGCGAAAAGCGAGGAACCACATGGCCAACACGCTCCAGGGTCGCAGGCGTATCCGCAAGTTCTTCGGCAAGATCAAGGAAGTCATCCAGATGCCGAACCTGATCGAGGTTCAGAAGGCGTCATATGACCAGTTCCTGCTTGTCGAAGAGCCCAAGGGCGGGCGTCCCGACGAAGGTCTCCAGTCTGTTTTCCGGTCGGTGTTCCCGATCTCGGATTTCTCTGGGGCATCGATGCTGGAGTTCGTGAAGTACACGTTCGAGGCGCCCAAGTACGACGTCGACGAGTGCCGCCAGCGCGGCATCACGTTTGCCGCTCCGCTGAAGGTGACCTTGCGCCTGATCGTGTTCGATATCGATCCCGACACTCAGGCCAAGTCGATCAAGGACATCAAGGAGCAGGATGTCTACATGGGCGACATGCCGCTCATGACGGATAACGGCACCTTCATCGTCAACGGTACCGAGCGTGTGATCGTCTCGCAGATGCACCGCTCGCCGGGCGTGTTCTTCGATCATGACAAGGGCAAGACCCACTCGTCCGGCAAGCTGCTGTTCGCAGCACGCATCATTCCGTATCGCGGCTCGTGGCTCGACATCGAGTTCGACGCCAAGGATGTCGTGCATGCCCGCATCGACCGCAAGCGCAAGCTGCCGGTGACGTCGCTGTTCTATGCGCTGGGCATGGACGGCGAGGAAATCCTCAACCGCTTCTACGGGCGCATCATGTTCGAGCGTCACAAGGATGCCTGGCGCATCCCGTTCGAAGCCGAGCGCATGAAGGGCTACAAGGCTACCGTCGACCTGATCAACGCCGATACCGGCGAGGTCATCGTCGAGGTCGGCAAGAAGCTGGTGGCCCGTCAGGCCCGCCTGCTGGCCGAGAAGGGCCTCAAGTTCCTGCGCGCCACCGACGAGGACTTGATCAGCCAGTATGTGGCCGAGGACATGGTCAATCCGCAGACCGGCGAGATCTATGCCGAGGCCGGTGACGAAATCTCCGAAAAGCTCTTGAAGGCGCTGACCGACGCAGGCTTCGACGAAATCCCTGTGCTTGACATCGATCACATGACGATCGGGCCCTACATCCGCAACACCCTGAATGTGGACAAGAATTCCTCCCGCGAGGAAGCTCTGTTCGACATCTACCGGGTCATGCGCCCCGGCGAGCCGCCGACGCTTGAATCCGCACAGAACATGTTTCAGTCGCTGTTCTTCGACTCCGAGCGCTACGATCTGTCGGCTGTCGGCCGCGTCAAGATGAACATGCGTCTTGACCTTGATGCCGAGGACACGGTCCGCATCCTGCGCAAGGAAGACATCCTGGCCGTTGCCAAGGCGCTGGTCGATCTGCGCGACGGCAAGGGCGAGATCGACGACATCGACCATCTCGGCAACCGGCGCGTGCGCTCGGTCGGCGAATTGATGGAGAACCAGTATCGCCTGGGTCTGCTGCGCATGGAGCGCGCCATCAAGGAGCGCATGAGCTCGGTCGACATCGACACCGTGATGCCGCAGGACCTGATCAACGCGAAGCCCGCCGCCGCCGCGGTGCGCGAGTTCTTCGGCTCGTCGCAGCTGTCGCAGTTCATGGACCAGACCAACCCGCTGTCGGAGGTCACCCACAAACGTCGTCTCTCGGCGCTTGGGCCGGGCGGCCTGACGCGCGAGCGCGCCGGCTTCGAGGTGCGCGACGTGCATCCGACCCATTATGGCCGCATTTGCCCGATCGAGACGCCGGAAGGCCCGAATATCGGCCTGATCAACTCGCTCGCCACGTTCGCGCGGGTGAACAAGTATGGCTTCATCGAAACCCCGTTCCGCAAGGTGCGCGACAGCCAGGTCACCAGCGAAGTCGTCTATCTGTCCGCCATGGAAGAGGCCAAGCATAACGTTGCCCAGGCCGATGCCAGCATGGACAAGGGCGGCAAGCTGACCGAAGACCTGATCGTCTGCCGCCACGCCGGCGAAGTCATCGTGGTTCCGGTCGACAAGGTCGACCTGATGGAAGTCTCGCCCAAGCAGCTTGTTTCGGTGGCGGCAGCGCTCATCCCGTTCCTCGAGAACGATGACGCGAACCGTGCGCTGATGGGCTCGAACATGCAGCGTCAGGCTGTGCCGCTGGTCCGCGCCGATGCGCCCTTCGTGGGCACCGGCATGGAAAGTGTCGTGGCGCGCGATTCAGGTGCGGCGATTGCCGCGCGCCGCGCCGGCATCATCGACCAGATCGATGCTACCCGTATCGTGGTGCGTGCGACGGAGGAGACCGATCCGACCAAGCCGGGCGTCGACATCTACCGCATGATGAAGTTCCAGCGCTCGAACCAGTCGACCTGCATCAACCAGCGTCCGCTGGTGCGCGTCGGCGACATCGTGCGCAAGGGCGACATCATTGCCGATGGTCCGTCGACCGATCTGGGCGAACTGGCGCTCGGTCGCAACGTGCTTGTCGCTTTCATGCCGTGGAATGGCTACAATTTCGAGGATTCGATCCTGCTCAGCGAGAAGATCGTTTCGGAAGATGTGTTCACCTCGATCCATATCGGGGAGTTCGAGGTCGTGGCCCGCGACACCAAGCTCGGCCCTGAGGAAATCACCCGCGACATTCCCAATGTGGCGGAAGAGGCCCTCAAGAACCTCGATGAAGCCGGCATCGTCTACATCGGTGCGGAAGTGGCTGCAGGCGATATCCTCGTTGGCAAGATCACGCCCAAGGGCGAAAGCCCGATGACGCCGGAAGAAAAGCTGCTTCGCGCCATCTTCGGCGAAAAGGCGTCCGATGTGCGCGACACCTCGCTGCGTGTTCCGCCCGCTGCGTGTTCCGCCGGGCGTGCAGGGTACGATCGTGGAAGTGCGCGTGTTCAACCGCCATGGCGTGGACAAGGACGAGCGCGCCCAGGCCATCGAACGCGAGGAAATCGAACGTCTCGCCAAGGACCGCGACGACGAACAGGCCATTCTCGACCGTAACACCTATGCCCGTCTCGCCGACGTGCTGGATGGCAAGGTCGGTCTGGCCGGCCCCAAGGGCTTCAAGAAGGACATGGTCCTGACCAAGGACGCGATCGCACAGTATCCGCGCTCGCAGTGGTGGATGTTTGCCGTCGGCGACGACGCGCAGATGTCCGAGATGGAAGCGATGCGCAAGCAGTATGACGAGTCCAAGAAGCGCCTTGAACAGCGCTTCCTCGACAAGGTCGAAAAGCTCCAGCGCGGCGATGAGCTGCCACCCGGCGTGATGAAGATGGTCAAGGTCTTCGTCGCCGTGAAGCGCAAGATCCAGCCTGGCGACAAGATGGCGGGCCGTCATGGCAACAAGGGCGTGGTGTCCAAGATCGTTCCGGTCGAGGACATGCCGTTCCTGGCCGACGGCACGTACGCCGACATCGTGCTCAACCCGCTGGGTGTGCCGAGCCGCATGAACGTGGGCCAGATCCTGGAAACACACCTGGGTTGGGCTGCTGCCGGTCTTGGCAAGCAGGTCGCGGCTGCGGTCGATGCCTACATGAAGGCGGGTGAAGCCGCCGGCATGCGCAAGACCTTCGGCGACATCTACGGAGACAATGCCGAGGTGAAGGCGATGTCCGACCATGAACTGGCGGAGATGGGCAATAACCTGCGTCGTGGTGTGCCGATCGCAACGCCGGTCTTCGACGGCGCCAACGAAGCCGACATCGAGCGGTTGTTGACCCAGGCCGGGCTCGACGCATCCGGCCAGGTGACGCTGTATGACGGCCGCACCGGGGACGCCTTCGACCGCAAGGTGACAGTGGGCTACATCTACATGCTCAAACTGCACCATCTGGTTGACGACAAGATCCATGCCCGTTCGATCGGCCCCTACAGCCTGGTCACGCAGCAGCCGCTGGGTGGCAAGGCGCAGTTCGGCGGCCAACGCTTCGGCGAAATGGAGGTCTGGGCGCTGGAAGCTTACGGTGCCGCCTATACGCTGCAGGAAATGCTGACCGTGAAATCGGACGACGTGGCAGGCCGCACCAAGGTCTACGAGTCGATCGTGCGCGGCGAAGACAACTTCGAGGCCGGCATTCCGGAGAGCTTCAACGTGCTCGTCAAGGAAATGCGTTCGCTTGGTCTCAACGTCGAGTTGCAGAACAACAAGAAGCCACCGATGGAACTGCCGCCTTCCGAGGCTGCCGAATAAGCGTTCGCGTGGGGTGGTCCGGTTCTGGCCGGATCCACCTGACGTCTTCACCGCCGGCGGCCACAGCCCTCGGCAGACGATTTCTAGGAACGGGATCGTGGTTCGCACAGGCGAGCCTCCCCAGTTCAGGAGATGACGATGAATCAAGAGGTCATGAATCTGTTCGGTCAGCCGGCTCAGCCGGTCGGCTTCGACGCGATCCGCATCTCGCTTGCGAGCCCGGAGAAGATTCTGTCCTGGTCCTTCGGCGAGATCAAGAAGCCGGAGACCATCAACTACCGCACCTTCAAGCCTGAGCGCGACGGCCTGTTCTGCGCCCGCATCTTCGGGCCCATCAAGGATTACGAGTGCCTGTGCGGCAAGTACAAGCGCATGAAGTACAAGGGCGTGATCTGCGAGAAGTGCGGCGTTGAAGTGACGCTGGCACGGGTCCGGCGCGAGCGCATGGGCCATATCGAGCTGGCTGCCCCGGTCGCGCACATCTGGTTCCTCAAGTCGCTGCCCAGCCGCATCGGCCTGCTGCTCGACATGCCGCTCAAGGATCTGGAGCGCGTACTGTATTTCGAGAGCTACATCGTGCTGGAGCCGGGCCTGACCCCGCTCAAGGATCGTCAGATCCTGTCCGAGGACGATTACCTGCGTTGCCAGGACGAATATGGCGCAGACAGCTTCACGGCCATGATCGGGGCCGAGGCGCTGCGCGAGATGCTGCGCTCGCTCGACCTTGAAAAGGTGCAGATGGACCTGCGCCACGAGATCGCGACGACCACGTCGGAGCTCAAGCCCAAGAAACTGATGAAGCGCCTCAAGATCATCGAGGCCTTCCAGCAGTCGGGCAACAAGCCCGAGTGGATGGTGATGACGGTGATCCCCGTGATCCCGCCGGACCTGCGCCCGCTGGTGCCGCTGGATGGGGGCCGCTTTGCCACATCCGACCTCAACGACCTCTACCGCCGCGTCATCAACCGCAACAACCGCCTGAAGCGGCTGATCGAACTGCGCGCGCCTGACATCATCATCCGCAACGAGAAGCGGATGCTGCAGGAATCGGTCGATGCCCTGTTCGACAATGGCCGTCGTGGCCGCGTCATCACCGGTGCCAACAAGCGCCCGCTGAAGTCGCTCGCCGACATGCTGAAGGGCAAGCAGGGCCGTTTCCGCCAGAACCTGCTCGATTATTCGGGTCGTTCGGTCATCGTGGTCGGTCCGGAACTGAAGCTGCACCAGTGCGGCCTGCCGAAGAAGATGGCGCTCGAGCTGTTCAAGCCGTTCATCTACGCGCGGTTGGACGCCAAGGGCTATTCGGCCACCGTCAAGCAGGCCAAGAAGCTGGTCGAGAAGGAAAAGCCGGAGGTCTGGGATATCCTCGACGAGGTCATCCGCGAACATCCCGTGCTGCTCAACCGCGCGCCGACGCTGCACCGCCTCGGCATCCAGGCTTTTGAGCCGACGCTGATCGAGGGCAAGGCCATCCAGCTGCACCCGCTGGTCTGCGCCGCCTTCAACGCCGACTTTGATGGCGACCAGATGGCCGTGCATGTTCCGCTGTCGCTGGAAGCGCAGCTGGAAGCGCGCGTGCTGATGATGTCGACCAACAACATCCTGCATCCGGCCAACGGTCACCCGATCATCGTGCCGTCGCAGGATATCGTGCTGGGGCTGTATTACCTGTCGATCATGTCCGACGGTGAGCCGGGCCAGTATGCCATGGACGCGAAGAAGGGCATCCTCAAGGGTATCTATTCGGACATGGGCGAACTGGAACAGGCCATCGCCAACAAGACCGTGACGCTGCATTCCAAGATCAAGTATCGCTGGGAAGGCGTCGGTCCGGGTGGCAAGACCTACACCAAGACCTATGACACCACGCCGGGCCGGGTGATCCTCTCGACTGCGCTCCCGCGCAACGAGAAGGTGTCCTTTGATGTCGTCAACAAGCTGATGACGAAGAAGGAAATCTCCGGAATGATCGACGCCGTCTACCGCATGTGCGGGCAGAAGGACACGGTCGTCTTCTGTGATCGCGTCATGCAGCTCGGCTTCATCCACGCGTTCAAGGCGGGCATCTCGTTCGGCAAGGACGACATGGTCATCCCCGAGAACAAGTGGGAGATCGTAGACGGCACGCGCGCGCTCACCAAGGACTACGAGCAGCAGTATCAGGACGGCCTGATCACGCAGGGCGAGAAGTACAACAAGGTGGTCGACGCCTGGTCCAAATGCTCCGACAAGCTGGCGCAGGAAATGATGCTGCGCATCTCGTCGGTGAAGAAGGACGAGCATGGCCGCGACAAGCCGATCAACTCGATCTACATGATGAGCCATTCCGGGGCCCGTGGTTCGCCAACCCAGATGCGCCAGCTGGCCGCCATGCGCGGGCTGATGGCCAAGCCGTCGGGCGAGATCATCGAGTCGCCGATCATCTCGAACTTCAAGGAAGGCCTCGACGTTCTCGAATACTTCAACTCGACCCACGGGGCCCGCAAGGGTCTGGCGGACACCGCGCTGAAGACCGCGAACTCGGGCTACCTGACCCGCCGTCTGGTGGACGTCGCACAGGACTCGATCATCACCGAGGTCGACTGCGGCACCACCAAGGGCATCCGCATGCGCGCCATCGTCGATGCAGGCCAGATCGTGGCTTCGCTCGGCATGCGTATCCTTGGCCGCACCACGGCCGAGGAGATCGCAAACGGGGAGGGCGAGGTGATCGTTCCGGCCGGCATCATGCTGGAGGAAAGCCATCTCGAACTGATCACCAAGGCGGGCATCCAGGAGGTCAAGATCCGGTCGGTTCTGACCTGCGAGACCAAGAACGGCGTCTGCGGCACCTGCTATGGCCGCGATCTGGCGCGCGGAACACCGGTTAACATGGGTGAGGCCGTCGGCGTCATCGCCGCCCAGTCGATCGGGGAGCCGGGCACGCAGCTCACCATGCGAACCTTCCACATCGGGGGCGCGGCGCAGATCAACGAGCAGTCGGTGATCGACTCGAACTTCGAGGGCGAGATCCGGATGCGCAATCGCAACGTGGCGCGGAACTCCGATGGTGACCTGATCACCATGGGCCGCAACATGGCCATCGTCGTGGCCGGGCCTGACGGCTCGGAGCGTGCAGTGCACCGTCTGGTCTTCGGCTCGAAGCTGAAGGTCGACGAGGGCGACAAGATTAAGCGCGGCCAGCGTATTTCCGAGTGGGACCCCTATACTCGTCCCATCATCTCGGAAGTTGACGGCATCGTGGCCTATGAAGACCTGCTCGAGGGCTCGTCCCTATCCGAACAGATCGACGAGGCCACCGGCATTGCCAAGCGCATGGTCACCGACTGGCGGTCCAATGCCCGTTCGGCGGAATTGCGTCCGGCCATCGTGGTGCAGGGCAAGGACGGCAAGATCCTCAAGGCCGCCCGCGGATCCGAGGCTCGCTACATCCTTCCCGTCGACGGCATCCTGTCGGTCGATCCGGGCGTCACCGTGAAGGCGGGCGACATCCTGGCGCGTATCCCGACCGAGAGTGCCAAGACACGCGACATCACGGGTGGCCTGCCGCGCGTTGCGGAACTTTTCGAGGCCCGTCGTCCCAAGGATGCCGCGATCATTGCCGAGAAGTCCGGTACGATCGCTTTTGGGCGCGACTACAAGAACAAGCGCCGCATCTCGCTGAACCCCCATGACGGATCGGAGCCGATCGAGCACCTGATCCCGAAGGGCAAGCACATCCATCTGCAGGACGGCGACGTGGTCGAACTCGGGGATTACATCCTCGATGGCAACCCCGCGCCGCACGACATCCTGGCGATCAAGGGCGTGGAGGAGCTTGCTGCCTACCTCGTCAATGAAATCCAGGAGGTCTATCGGCTTCAGGGCGTGAGCATCAACGACAAGCACATTGAGGTGATTGTCCGTCAGATGCTGCAGAAGGTGGAGATCACCGACGGCGGCGACACCGAGATCATGACGGGCGACCAGGTCGACCGGCTTGAGTTCGATGAAGCCAATGACAAGGCGATTGCCGAAGGCAAGAAGCCGGCTTCGGGCGTGCCCGTGCTGCTCGGCATCACCAAGGCCAGCTTGCAGACGCGCTCTTTCATCTCGGCGGCGTCCTTCCAGGAAACCACCCGCGTCCTCACGGAAGCGGCGGTGAATGGCAAGACCGACACCCTCGAAGGGCTGAAGGAGAACGTCATCGTCGGCTCGCTGATCCCGGCAGGGACGGGGGCCCAGGTCTCCAAGATCCGGTCCGTGGCCCAGCGCCGCGACGACCTGATCGTCAACCAGAAGACCGAGATGTCGGCCGCGGCCGCAAGGGCAGCCCAGGCCACATTGCCTGCCGCCGAGTAAGGCTGCCGTACGCGCAGAACAGACGGGCCGTCCTCCGGGGCGGCCCGTTGCCGTTTGCAAGCACCAATCGCGGTTGAACGGCCCTCACCACGCCTGAAAGCCCCGCGCAAATTGCATTTCCGGGGGGCGATTAGGGGTTGACGCGATTCTGCTGCCGAGTCATAAGCGCGTCACATCGACGGAAGTCGGACACGTCTAGTCGCCCACAGGCTTTTGCCGGGCGAGGATCGCGACCGAAACGCCGCCGCTTCTAGCGACCTGAGATTGGTCTTGATGAGCATGAT
>JAPLOV010000159.1 GCA_026400565.1 Hyphomicrobiales bacterium
GTTCGGCGGCGTCCTTGTGAAGTTCGCGCCGGCCTCGCGGGAGGCCGGCAGCTTCACGGAAGCAGGCCGCGCCTATGGTGCGATGTGGAATGGCAGCGGCAACTACACGATCCGCTGGAGCGGCGACAATGGGGCCTTCCGGGCCTCGAACCCGAACACCGCGCGTGTCGGAGCCGGCTCATCGAAGAACAATGATGTGATGACCGGCACGGTGACGAGGATGGCAAAGCGCTGCGCGGCCGGCTGAGCACTTATCAGCCGGTCGTCATCGGCTCCCCGTCCGGGGCCTGTTTGCAGATGAAACATCTCAGCCTGCCTGCGGCTGCCGGGCAAACGAAACCGGCGCGGACCCTGTGATCCGCGCCGGCTGGTGTCATCATCAGACCGTTGCCGGCCTAAGGCGGCCGTCACTTCAAGGCAGCGTCGATCACCGCGTGTGTCCAGGCACCGACCGGCTTTTTCGTGATGACGGGCTGTTCGCCGCCGGCACCCATCAGCGTGGTCACGGTGCGCTCGAAATCGGCGGGATCGAGCTTGCCGTTCGAGCCGGCGGTGAGCTTGTTGATCTCGCCCATCATGCGCTTCTGGTGGGCTTCCTTCTGGGCGCCGCTGGCATCGTTGTCGAGCACGATCTTGGCGGCCTCATCCGGATTGGCGCGGGCATAATCCCAGCCCTTCATGGCGGCCTTCACGAACTTGCCCATGCGGGCGACGAAGGCCGGATCCGACAGGCGGTTCTCAAGCACGTAGAGCCCGTCCTCCATGGTGGATACGCCCTGGTCGGTGTAGTTGAACACCACCAGTTCCTCGGGCTTGAGGCCGGCATCGATGACCTGCCAGAATTCGTTGTAAGTCATGGTCGAGACGCAGGCGGCCTGCTTCTGGATGATCGGATCGACGTTGAAGCCCTGCTTGATGACCTTGACCCCGCCAGCCGACCCGTCGGTCTTGTAGCCGAGCTTGGCCATCCAGGCCATGAACGGATACTCGTTGCCGAAGAACCAGACGCCGAGGGTCTTGTCCTTGAAGTCGGCTGGTGTGGCGACGCCAGCATCCTTGCGGCAGGTCAGCATCATGCCGGAGCGCTTGAAGGGCTGGGCGATGTTGACCAGCGGGACGCCCTTCTCGCGGGCGGCGAGGGCTGCCGGCATCCACTCGACCACGACGTCGGCACCGCCACCGGCGATGACCTGCGGGGGCGCGATGTCGGGGCCGCCCGGCTTGATGGTGACATCGAGGCCCTCGGCCTTGAAGAAGCCCTTGTCCTTGGCGACGTAGTAGCCGGCGAACTGGGCCTGCGTGACCCATTTGAGCTGGATGGTGACGCGCTCCTGCGCGGCGGCGGGCAATGACAGGGCCAGCGTCATCGCCGCGCCCAGAAGCATCTTCCTGATCATCGTGGTCTTCTCCCTGTTTGCATCAGCCCGGCGGGATGATGACGTCGCAACAACACCCTCTCAGCGCGACCGCAGCGAAGGGTGCCAGAAGGTCACCTTTCGCTCGATCAGCACCAGAAGCCCATAGAAGGCCGAGCCGGCGATCGCCGCAACGGCAATCGTGGCCCAGACCATGTCGAGCGCCATGCGCCCGACCTCCGTCGAAATCCGGAAGCCCATGCCGACCACGGGCGTGCCGAAGAACTCGGCCACGATCGCACCGATCATGGCCAGCGTGGCGTTGATCTTCAGTGCATTGAAGATGAACGGCATGGCCGCAGGAAGGCGCAGCGACACCAGCGTGGCCAGCCACGAGGCGCCATAGGAGCGCATCAGGTCGCGCTCCAGATGGCCCGCCGCCGCCAGACCCGCCACCGTGTTCACCAGCATGGGAAAGAAGGTCATGACCACGACAACGGCGGCCTTCGACTGCCAGTCGAACCCGAACCACATCACCAGGATGGGCGCGATGCCGATGATCGGCAGGGCCGAGATGAAGTTGCCGATCGGCATCAGCCCGCGGCGCAGGAAGTCGAAACGGTCGCAGAGCAGGGCCACGGCAAAGCCGGCAAGGCAGCCCAAGATCCAGCCTGGAATGGCCGCGCGGATCACGGTCTGGACGAAATCTGCGCCCAGCGTCGGCAGCGAAGTGGCGACCCTGGCGGCGATCAGGGACGGAGCCGGCAGCAGCACGGTGGGCACGCCGAATGCAACGCACAGCACTTCCCAGGTGACGAGGATGGCCGCGCCGAACAGCAGCGGCACGATCAGATCGGCGAGCCTCTGGCTTGCCGGATTGGAGGGGCAAAGCCGCGCGGTGCGCCGGCAAGCCTGCATGGTCACAACCAACGCCAGGGCGAGCGCAAGGAATGCCGACCAGTGCGCGCGCCCGGCAAGCCCATGGGCCAGAACAACCGCGAGGACGCCACTGCCGACAGCCAGCAGCACCAGAAGCTGCCAGACCCAGCCCTGTTTGGCGTCAGCGGCGCGCGCGTTCATGGCCGGCTCCCCATGGCTTTCAGCGTCAGCCTCTCGGCCAGCGTCACGGCCACGACCAGCAAGGCCGCGAGCAGCGCCGCAAACAGCAGCGCCGACCAGATCTGGATGGTCTGGCCAAAATAGCTGCCGGAGAGAAGGCGCGCGCCGAGGCCGGCCTGCGCACCGGTCGGCAACTCGCCAACGATGGCACCGACCAGGCTGATGGTTATGGCCACCTTGAGCGAAGCGAAGAGAAAGGGGACAGCCGCCGGCCAGCGCAGCTTCCAGAAGGTCTGCGCGACCGAGCCGTTGTAGGTGCGCATCAGGTCGAGTTGCATCGTGTCGGGCGAGAGCAGCCCCTTCACCATGCCGATCGCGACGGGGAAGAAGCACAGATAGGCCGAGATGATCGCCTTCGGCACCAGCCCGGTCAGTCCGATCGAACCCAGCGCGACGATGACGATCGGGGCAATAGCGAGGATCGGGATGGTCTGGCTGATGATGACCCAGGGCATCAGGCTCTTGGAGAGCGTGCGCGAGTGCACGATGCCGATGGCAATCACGATGCCCAGCAGGCTGCCCATGGCAAAACCGAGCAAGGTGGCCGACAAGGTCACCCAGGCGTGGAACACGAGGTTGCGCGGGTTGAGCACGACACCGTCCGCGGTTTCGCGGAACAGGCGTGTGCCGATGGTGGAATTGTAGAGTTCCGTCACGATCTGGTGCGGCGCTGGCAGCACGGGCCGCTCGATCGCCCACGACACCTGGTAGCGCTCGGCCAGCCCTGTGACGCGTGCCAGTTGTGGCAGGTCGTTGTTCATCGGCAGGCAGGCCGCATACCATGCGGCCATGATCATCGCGGTGATGACCAGCACCGGGACGGTGGAGCCGGCCTTTCGCGGCACGGCGCGGGAGGATGCGGCGGCGCTCATGCTGCGGTGGCCGGGCCGGGCTCAATCATCATAGGAATGGCCGGCGCGCAGCCCCTCCCTGACGCGTTGGGCGATGGCGAGGAAGCGGGGCGTCTCGCGAATGTCGAGCGAGCGATTGTCGCCCAGGTCGCAATCGATGATGTCGATGATGCGGCCAGGACGGGGGCTCATCACCACGATGCGTGTCGACAGGAACACGGCTTCCGGAATCGAATGGGTGACGAAGATCACGGTCTTGCGGGTTTCGGCCCAGAGCCGGAGCAACTGCTCGTTGAGCTTGTCGCGGACGATCTCGTCGAGGGCGCCGAAGGGCTCGTCCATCAGCAGCAATTGCGGATCGAAGCTGAGCGCGCGGGCGATGGATGCTCGCTGCTGCATGCCGCCTGACAATTGCCACGGAAATTTCTGCTCGAAGCCGGCCAGATTGACGAGGGCGAGATACTTCCGGGCCCGCGCTGTCCGCTCGGCGGCGGTCATGCCGAACACTTCGAGCGGCAGCATCACGTTCTTCTCGATGGTGCGCCATGGATAGAGCGCTGGAGCCTGGAAGACGTAGCCATACTGCCGGTTGAGGCGCGCCTCTTCCGGGGTCAGGCCGTTGACGCTGATCTGGCCGCTGCTCGCCTGTTCGAGATCGGCGATGACCCTCAGAAGCGTGGTCTTGCCGCAGCCGGACGGGCCGATGAAAGAGATGAACTCGCCCTTGCGGACCGCGAGATCGACGTGGGACAGCGCATAGACCGGGCCGTCGGCTGTCTGGAAGGTGAGGGACAAATCGCGGATGTCGATCACGCCGTCCGACAGCCCATCGCTCCGGCCTGCCGGGCCTGCGGGTCGATCCAGCGCTGCGTCACTCATGCCAGACCATCCTTCAAGCCCGTTTCCCTCCGATGTCCGTCCAGAGCCGGCAATGCCGTGATTTGACCGGTTGATCAACCTGGAACCGCACCAGCAACACGCGTGCCAAGAGCCTGTCCCGATTGCACAATCGCGGGCAGCGTGGACCACAATTGATCGAATGGTCAAGTCTGTGCAGGATGTTGGCGCGATGTTGTCCCAGCCCGTGAACAGACCCTTGCCGATGCGCCATTTTGCCGAGGAACTGCCAGCGGCGCAGCCTGATGGAGAGCCATCCACACCGGTGCGCGCCATGACCGCGGCAGGCGAGGCGAACAGGGAGCGCATTCTCGATGCAGCCCTTGCCCGTTTCGCGCGCACGGGGCTGAGCGGCACGCGGATCGAGGCCATTGCGCAAGATGCCGGCCTGTCGAAAACCAACCTGCTGTATTATTTCCGCAGCAAGAACGCCCTGTATCTGGCGGTGCTGACGCGCACGCTCGACATGTGGCTGGAGCCTCTGCGCGCGATCGATGCCGACCGCGATCCGCGTGAAGCACTCGGCCACTACATCACTGCCAAGCTGGAGGCGGCGCGTGACCACCCGGAGGCGTCGCGGCTGTTCGCGCTGGAGGTGATGCAGGGCGCGCCGATGCTGTCAGCCGTGCTGGCCACCGATCTGAAGGAACTGGTCGACCGCAAGGTGGCGCTGCTTCAGCTCTGGCAGGCGGAGGGGCGGCTGAAACCGCACAAACCCCACCATCTGCTGTTCCAGATCTGGGCGACGACCCAGCACTATGCCGACTTCGCCACCCAGGTGGAGCAGCTCACCGGAGCGTCGCTCGCCGATCCGGTCTTCTTCCAGCAGACCCGCGAGGCCATCGTGGCCAGCATCCTGGGGGCTGTCCTGCCGTAGGATAGCCGTGCAGGTTCTATCCGGTGTCTGCCGGTTTCGCGGTCTGGCCGCGAACCCTGAGCCAGTGCATCACCAGAGCCGCGGTCAGCAGTCCCGCGCCTGCCAGATCGAACCTGACATCGGCGGCCAGCAGCAGGCAGCCACCGAGGATCGCCATCAGGCGCTCTGCGGTGTTCGTGCTCCGGATGGCGTGGCCGGTGGCACCGACCACCAGCCCGACCATGGCGTAGGAGGAGGTCAGCAGCACCATCAGCACGCCGAACCAGTCGCCCAGGCTCGACAGGGTCTTGCCGTCCGGCGTCAGCATCAGCAGATACATGCCCTCCGGCGTCAGGCAGAACATCACCGGCACGAGGAAGGCGGGCAGCGTGTATTTCCACGCCTGCATCATGGTGGAGAAGGGCTTGCCGCCACAGATCGCGGAGGCTGCGAACGGCGCCAGCGCTGTTGGCGGCGAGACATCGGCCAGCACGGCATAGTAGAACATGAACATGTGCGCGGCAGGTTCGGGGATGCCAACCTTGACCAGCGCCGGCACCAGCATCACGGCGGCGATGATGTAGCTGGCCGTGACCGGCACGGCGAGGCCCAGGATCCACATCGCCAGGGCCGCCAGCATGATGACCAGCAGGCGCGAACCGCCGCCGAACTCGACGATGATGCCCGACAGCGTCAGGCCGAGGCCGGTGAGATTGACCACGCAGACAATGATGCCGGCGCAGGCACAGGTGGCGATGATGCCCAGTGTCGAGCGTGCACCATCGGTCAGGCCCTCGATCAGGCGGGTGGCGTCGGGGCCGACCGGCGCGCCGCCGCGGCGGGCCCGGAGTGCCTGAAGGCCGGAGAAGGCGATGGCGGCTGCCATGCCCCAGAACACCGCCACAGAGATGCGGCCGTCGAACAGTTCATCCGGGCCAAGGGCCTTGGCCAGCCCGCTCACGGCAAACAACCAGCTTGCCACGCCGAAGATGCAGCCAACGATGAAGGCCTTCATCGTCACGAGCCGCGAATCGTCGCGCAGCATCGACAGGCCGAAGGCGATGGCGATGGACCAGAACACCGCCATGAACGACGAGAAGCCGAGCGCCAGAAAAATCGCGATCGCCCCGAGCGACAGGAAGTGATAGCCCTGCGAGCGGGTGAGTTGCCACAGCGAGGCATCCGAAGTCTTGACGGGCTTGATGTCGAGCCGGCGGGTATCGGCCTCGGTCATCAGCCAGCACGAGAGATAGTAGAGGATCGTGGGGATGGTGGCGTAGAGCAGCACCTGCAGATAGCTGACGTCGAGATACTCGGCGATGATGAAGGCGGCTGCGCCCAGCGTTGGCGGCGACAGGGTCGCCCCGATGCCCGCCGCCGAGAGCAGCCCGCCGCCGACATGGGGCGGATAGCCGGAGCGCTTCAGCATCGGCCAGGCCAGCGAGGCGACCGTCACCGTCGTGGCGACGCCCGAGCCCGACACCGTGCCGAGCAGGAAGCCCGAGGCCACGACGGCGCGGCCCGGGGATGCGGGCGACGGCGTCTTGCCGAACAGCGCAAAGGCCCAGTCGATGAAGAAGCGGCCCGCGCCGCCCCGGTCGAGCACCGCGCCATAGAGCGTGAACAGGATGATGAATGTTGCCGCCACATCCATCGGCGTCGAAAAGATGCCTTCGAGTGTCAGGAAGTTCTGGCCGATGATGCGGTTGAGCGAGAAGCCGCGATGGTCGAACGGCTCGGGCATCGAGGGGCCGAAATAGCAGTAGATCAGGAAGCCGATGGTCACGGCGGGCAGGATCCAGCCCACGGTGCGGCGTGTGGCCTCCAGGATCAGGGCGATCAGCGCCGCGCCCAGCACCAGGTCGTCGGCGGCTGGCCGGGTGGCACGCGTCTTGATCTCCTCAGCGTAGACCGACAGGTGGATGGTGCAGTAGATCGCCACGGACACCAGCAGCCAGTCGAACAGGCGCGTGCGGCGTAATGCGTTGCTCATGGTGATCAGCGGATAGCTGGCGAAGGCGAGGCCGACCGCGATGGCGAGCCCCGAGGCAAAGGCATCACGCTGGAAGATGCGGCCTTCCATGATCACGAAGGCGATCCAGCCGACCCCGATGATGCTTGTCAGCAATTCCTCGACGGTGATCATGCGGCTCTTCGCTTCGGGGCCACCACGCACCAGCGGATAAAGCAGGAAGATCAGGGCCAGCGTCAGCGACAGGAAGCTCGAGCGGTAGAAGGTGGTGTTGACCGAGAACTGCGTCCAGTAGAGCGCGTAGCCTGCCAGCCCGAAGGCGGCCGTGGCCGTCAGCCAGCCGAGCCAGCCCGTGATCCTTGAGGCGGGGCCGCCTTCTGAATCCGACGACAGGCGCTCGAGCTCCTCGGCCGTCAGATTGACCAATTCGGCGGGAACTGTTGCCGTCGCCGCCGGGCCAGCCTGCTGCTTGCCACCTGTTGTCATGCCCCGAACTCCCGCATTCACCAGCCGGCTCAGCCAGTCTTGTCTTGTCTTCAGGAACAGAAAAACCCCGGCGCATGAGCGCCGGGGTTCACGTTGTGCGGCTTTCGCCGCATTCTGGCAACCTGTGCGGTTGTGGGCGAAATCAGGACATGACGCCGCGCGCCTTGTAGAAGGCTTCGGCCGCGCGGTGGAACGGCACGGCGGACTTCGCGGCAGCGCCCGCGAGGGTCAGGCGGCGCGCTTCCGGGTGGATCTTCTGGACCTCTTCGAGATTGTTGAAGATGCCTTCGAGCGCGGCCTTGACCTGCTCGTCCTTGAGCTTGGAACTGACCACCAGCACGTTGGCGACGCCAAGGCCGGGGACTGCCGCGGCCTGCCCGGTGTAGGCATTGGCCGGCAGGTTGAACGAGCGATACAGGCCCGGCCACTGGCGCTCCA
>JAPLOV010000138.1 GCA_026400565.1 Hyphomicrobiales bacterium
GCACACCCAGCGCCACCAGCGCACCGAGGATCACCGCCGTGGTGCCCGAGCCTGGAATGCCGAAGGTCAACAGCGGCACATAGGCCCCGCCGGCTGCCGCGTTGCTGGCGGTTTCCGGCGCGGTGACGCCCCACCGCGAGCCCTTGCCGAACTCCTCCCGGCGCTTGCCGGTGGCGACGTTGCGCTCGACCGCATAGGACATGAAGGCCGCAATGGTCGCGCCAGCACCGGGCAGCACGCCCACCACGAAGCCAAGCAGCGAGGACCGGGCCATGGTCCGGGCCACCTCGCGGATGTCGTCGGCGGTGAGCTTCAGCGAGCCGACATTTCCGCGCGCCGCGTGTCGTCATCCCCCCCAATCCCGCCCCTCAGACCTGCCGACAACCTGGCCTTTCGTGGGGATCGTTTACCGCCTATCCGCTGCTGCCAATGCGCCGGAACATTGCCGGATCGACAAAACGGCGTTAAGGCGTCTTGCCGTGCAAGGAGCGTGGCGCAATGCAGCCGCGGTCTTGCCGTGTGATGAGGAGTAAGGACCATGGCAGAGCGCTGGACACCCGATAGCTGGAGGCAGAAGCCTGTTCAGCAGGTTCCGCAATATCCCGATGCCGAAGCGTTGGCTTCGGTTGAAAAGACTCTTGCCGGGTTTCCACCACTGGTTTTTGCAGGTGAGGCGCGCAAGCTCAAGCGGGCGTTGGGCAAGGTTGCGGCTGGCGAGGCTTTCCTGCTTCAGGGCGGTGATTGCGCCGAGAGCTTCGAGGAGCATTCCGCCGACAACATCCGAGACTTCTTCCGCCTGTTCCTCCAGATGGCGGTGGTGCTGACCTTTGCCGGCTCGTCCCCGGTGGTCAAGGTTGGCCGTGTCGCTGGCCAGTTTGCCAAGCCGCGCTCGGCCAACACCGAAACGATCAACGGTGTCGAGCTGCCAAGCTATCGCGGCGACATCATCAACGATATCGCCTTCACACCCGAAGCGCGCATTCCGGATCCACGCCGCCAGATGATGGCCTACCGGCAGTCCGCCGCGACGCTGAACCTGATCCGCGCCTTTGCCACCGGCGGCTATGCCAATCTCGACAACGCCCATCGCTGGATGCTGGGTTTCGTGTCGGGCTCGAACCAGAGCGGGCGATACCGCGAGCTGGCCGAACGTATCACCGAAACCCTCGACTTCATGCGCGCCATCGGTATCGATCCCGAGCGGCATCCGGAAACCCGCACCACAGACTTCTACACCAGCCATGAGGCGCTGCTGTTGGGCTACGAGCAGGCCATGACCCGTGTCGATTCCACCACCGGTGACTGGTATGACACCTCCGGCCACATGATCTGGATCGGCGACCGCACCCGCCAGCATGACCATGCACATCTGGAATTCTGCCGCGGCATCCGCAACCCGATCGGGCTGAAATGCGGCCCCTCGATGAAGCCGGATGACCTGATCCGCCTGATCGACATCCTCAATCCCGCCAACGAGACGGGCCGGCTGACGCTGATCACCCGCTTCGGGGCGGACAAGGTGTTCGACCACCTTCCGTCACTTGTCCGTGCCGTCAAGCGCGAGGGGCGCGACGTGCTCTGGTCATGCGATCCGATGCACGGCAACACTATCAAGGCCTCGTCCGGCTACAAGACGCGTCCGTTTGACATGATCCTGAGCGAGGTGAAGGCCTTCTTCGCCGTGCACAATGCCGAAGGCACCCATGCCGGCGGTATCCATCTCGAAATGACAGGCAAGAACGTCACCGAATGCACCGGCGGCGCGCGCTCGATCTCGGACATCGACCTGTCGGATCGCTATCACACCGCCTGCGATCCGCGCCTCAATGCCGAGCAGGCGCTCGAAATGGCCTTCCTTGTGGCCGAACTGATCAAGAAGGAACGGCAGGCCAAGGGTCGCCCGGAGGTCGAGGCCGCGGAGTAGGCCGAACGGGCAGCCACCCTTCCCCGGCATCTCATGGCAAGCGAAGCGAAGACATCCAGCCCTTGTGTGCAGCGAAGCTGGATTGCTTCGCTGCGCTCGCAATGAAGGGTTGGAATGGAAAAACCCGCCAGGCGGTGCCTGCGGGAATGCGGAAGAACCCGCCAGGCGGTGCCGGCGGGCAGTGGGCTTGCAGCAGGCTTCTGAACCTCAGAACTTCACGCCGGCGCCGACGCGGCCCTGGCTGACATCGATGACGACGCCGCCCTGTGCCGCGACGCGGGTGAAGAGATACTCGCCGCGAACGATCAACCCGCCCAGCATCGCCTCGACGCCGCCACCCACCGTGACGCCTGTCATGAAGGCGCTCTTGCGGTTACTGGTCAGCAGGCCGGAGTTGACGTTGAATGACGGCAGGTCAGGGGGACTGAGAGGGTCGGCATCGACACCACTGTGAAGGACGGTGGCGGTGCTGTTGACGGTGCCGTAGCCTAGCGCCAGACCTCCGGTCATGTAGGGCATGATGTTGCCCATGGCATAGCCGGTGCGCAGACGCATCGTCACCAGGTCGCTTAGCGTTGCTGTGGTCCCGCCCGAGAGGACGACAGTCTCGATGTAGCCAGGGCTGGTGGAGAACGTCCGACCGATCGCGTTGGTGCCAGAGCCGCCCTTGCCGAAGCGCATGTAGTCGCCCTCAAAGCCGATCACGGCCTCGCCGAACTGCATGTTGTAGCCAAGGAAGGCCCCGAAGTTCATGCCCCGGGTGCTGAACTGGCTGGGCTGGAGCAGGCGCGAGGCTGCGAATTCTCTTTCGACCGCCGTGCTGCGCAAGGCCCCGCTGAGCGCCAAATCGGCAGCACTCGTGCCCGGATCGAAGTTCACGGAGTTGTAACCGGCCAACCCGCCCATGTAGAAGCCATCCCACTGGGTCGGCTCCTCGTGGATCATCGGCGGTGGCGGCAGCGACGGTGATGATGTTCCGCGCAGCACCGGATAATCGGCGGCGAAGACAGGTAGGCTGGAAGCGAGGCCAAGGGCCGCGACAGCAACAAGGCGAACACGCATCGGTTATGCTCCACTCAAATCAGCTCGTTGAGCCGATGGAGCATTTATCCTCCGGTAACCCTAACACCCGGTAAACGTAAGGCTAACAGAGAGTTAACCACGTCGGTTTCTGCCTCATCCCCGTCATGTTATGATCGATGATCATATAGAGTCCTCGCCCTGTCCGGTTGACTGATTGGTCACCAAACCATCCTCACCGGCGTTCGCACGATGGCTCACCGCCGCTTGACTGCCGGGAATTCCAGCATCGCCCTTCTGTCCGTCGTTGCACTCTCGGCAGGGCTTGCCATGCTTCCCACAGATGCCCAGGCCGACTGGCGCTATCGCCATCATCACGATGGCGGTGCGGTCACGGCTGGCCTGATTGGCGGCCTGGCGATTGACGCGATTGCCGGTGGCGCACTTGCCGCCTCCCGGCTACCTATGGCTACGAGGCCCTGCCGCCCTTGCCGCCGCGCTATCGCCCGGCTCCCGTTTATTGCGCGCCGCCCCCCGTCTTGTACGAGAAGCAGCCCGTCTATTGCGACTGGCGTCGCCAGAAAGTCTGGATCGACAACTACACCGATCAGGTGCGCCGCTTGCGGGTCTGCAACTGAGCCAGTCCGGAGCTGTCATCCCGGCCTCGCGCCGGGATGACGCTACTGTTTGGGTGCCTAGCCGGGTGCCCCGTTGCCCGTTGCGACGGCTGACGCTAAACCGTGTTCATGACTTCAAGATCCCGCACCACGCCGCTGCGCATCGCGCTCGCACAGCTCAACCCGACAGTTGGTGATCCTGCCGGCAATGCCGTGAGGGCACGGGCCACCCGCGCTGAGGCGGCCAGCCTCGGGGCCGATGTGGTGATGCTGCCGGAGCTGTTCCTCTCGGCCTATCCGCCCGAGGATCTGGTGCTCAAGCCCGCCTTTCAGGATGCCTGCCGCAAGGCCTGCGATGACCTCGCCGCCGAGACAGCGGATGGCGGCCCGGCTATGCTCATCGGCCTGCCCTGGGTCGAAGCCGGCAAGCTCTACAACGCCTATGCTGTGCTGGATGCAGGCCGGATACAGGCCGTGCGCTTCAAGGTCGATCTGCCGAATTATGGCGTGTTTGACGAAAAGCGTGTGTTCGAACCCGGCCCGCTGCCCGGCCCGGTCACCGTGCGCGGCGTGCGAATCGGCCTGCCGATCTGCGAGGACATCTGGGAACCGGATGTGGTCGAATGCCTCTCCGAGACGGGGGCGGAGATCCTGCTGGCCCCGAACGGCTCGCCCTACCGGCGCGGCGTGCGCGATGAGCGCATGGCGGTTGCCGTGCCGCGTGTCGTCGAAAGCCGCCTGCCCATGGCCTATCTCAACCAGATCGGCGGCCAGGACGAACTGGTCTTCGACGGGGCCTCCTTCGTGCTCAATGCCGATGCGGCGCTGGCCGTGCAGTTGCCGGCCTTCCGCGAGGCGGTCGTGCTCACCGAGTGGCACCGTGAGGCCTCAGGCTGGGTCTGCGCGCAAGGCACGCGGGCGCTGATCGAGGAGGGCGAGCAGGCCGATTATGCCGCCTGCACCCTCGGCCTGAAGGACTATGTCGAGAAGAACGGCTTCAAGGGCGTTGTGCTCGGCCTGTCCGGAGGCATCGATTCGGCGATCTGTGCGGCCATGGCGGTCGATGCGCTCGGCCCGGCGCGCGTGCGCTGCCTGATGATGCCCTACCGATACACCTCGCAGAACAGCCTGTCCGATGCCTTTGCCTGCGCCAACGCGCTCGGTGTCACCTACGAGATCGTTCCGATCGAGCCGGTTGTGGCCGGCTTCGAGGCGGCGCTGGCCCCGCTCTTCGCCGGCCGCCAGCCGGACATCACCGAGGAAAACCTGCAAAGCCGGGCGCGCGGCACCATCCTCATGTCCGTCTCCAACAAGTTCGGGCCGATGGTCATCACCACCGGCAACAAGTCCGAGATGTCGGTGGGCTATTGCACGCTTTATGGCGACATGAACGGCGGCTTCAACCCGATCAAGGATCTCTACAAGATGGAGGTCTACCGGCTCAGCGCCCTGCGCAATCGCTGGAAGCCCGATGGCGCGCTCGGTCCCGATGGCGTGGTCATTCCTCCCAACATCATCACCAAGGCACCCACCGCCGAGTTGCGCGAGAACCAGACCGACCAGGACTCGCTGCCGCCCTACGAGGTGCTGGACGATATCCTGCACGGCCTCGTCGAAAGCGAGATGCGCGTGGCGGACATCGTGGCGCGCGGCCACGCGCTCGAAACCGTGAAGAAGGTCGAACGGCTGCTCTATCTCGCCGAATACAAGCGCCGGCAGGCCGCACCCGGCGTCAAGGTCACCAAGCGTTCCTTCGGGCGCGACCGGCGCTACCCCATCGTCAACCGTTTCCGCGATCCGGGCGAGGGGCCATATCAACCCCGGGGTGATGGCCCGGCTCCGCAAGGCGCGGCACGGCCCGATGTGGTCGATTTCTGAATGAGCGGCGGCCTCCTTGCGCTGCTCGACGATGTGGCGGCCATTGCCAAGGTGGCTGCCGCCTCGCTCGATGATGTGGCTACGCAGGCCTCGCAGGCCGGGGCGAAGGCTGCCGGCATCGTCATCGATGATGCGGCCGTAACGCCGCGCTACGTGGTCGGCTTTGCTGCCGATCGCGAGTTGCCGATCATCGGCAAGATTGCGCTCGGCTCATTGCGCAACAAGCTGTTGATCCTGCTGCCGGGCGCGCTGGCGCTGGCCACGTTCGCACCCTGGGCGATCACGCCGCTCCTGATGGCGGGCGGGCTGTTCCTGTGTTTCGAGGGCTATGAGAAGCTCCATGGCCTTTTTGCCGGCCACGGCCCTGCGGTTGCCAGCGAAGGCACCTTGGCCACTCCCGATCCCGATCCCCGCGCGGTCGAAGACGCCAAGGTCGCCGGAGCGATCCGCACCGACATGATCCTGTCCGCCGAGATCATGGCGATCACCCTGGCTTCCGTGCCGGCCCAGTCCTTTGCCATGCAGGCTATTGTCCTCGCCCTGGTCGGCATCGGCATCACCGTGGTCGTCTACGGCGCGGTGGCATTGATCGTGAAGGCCGATGACCTCGGCGTGCTGATGGCGCGCGGCCATCTTGCCGTAACGCGAGCCCTTGGCAGGGGTCTGGTCAAAGGCATGCCGGGCCTGCTCAAGCTGCTCGGCCTCGTTGGCACGGCGGCCATGCTCTGGGTCGGCGGCGGCATCATCGTGCATGGCGCGGCCGGGTTGGGCTGGCCCGCCCCCGAACATGCGCTGCACGGGGTCGCAGCACAGGTCGCTGCCTTCCTAGGAGTGGCCGATGGTTTCACGGCTTGGCTGGTGAGTGCAATCGGCACTGGCATATTGGGCATCGCGCTTGGCGCCGTGGTGGCGCTCGCGATGAGCGCGATCAGAGGATCGAAGCACTAGATAGGGCTGTCTGCGCGCTTTTCGGCAATCTACCGTTCACCTTGCCGGCAAAAGCCCGCGCCGGCCTTGCGCTCCGGCAACGCCATGGCAACCGGTTTGCGCGAGGCTGCGCCCCTCGAAAGGGGAGGCAAAGCCTTGGTGTTCTGGCGAAGCGAAGCAGCGGAACGGCCTGCCGGCAACCCTGTGCTGGTTTGGCTCTCGGTCGCCTTCATCCTCGCCGTGGCGGCAATGACAATGGACGCGACCCTCCGTGCCAACGGCCTTTACGGTACCCGCACCTTCGCGACCGAAACCGTCGTCGACAAGCGCATGGTGCCCGCCCGGCGCAGCAGAACGCCGATGATCTATCTCGTTCATCGCGGCCAACGCCTTGGCGCGCGCGTCATGGGCGAGGAGTATGAGCGCATCACAAGGGGCGAGCGCGTCAGGGTCGTGATCGTGCCGGGGCGCATGGGCCGCCCGCATGTCTTTCTCGACCGGCCCGGCTTCAAGCACGATCCGCACAGCCGCATCGTCTCGTTCGGACTGATCATCATGGTGCATTTTGCGCTCCTGTTCGGCCTGTTCCACTGGTGCCTTGTCCGAGCCCGCCGCCGCGCGGCAGATCGCGGCAACGGGCTGGAAGCGCGGCTACTGGGCCTCAGGCAACCCTGACCCTGGTGCTGCGCCCGGCTTGCGGTTGCGCGTGCGGGCTGCCTTCGCCATAAGCGGGGCATGAAACCGACCGTCCGCTTCGCTCCCTCGCCCACAGGCCGCCTGCACATTGGCAATGCCAGGCCTGCCCTGTTCAACTGGCTGTTCGTTTTGCGCCATGAAGGCCGCTTTATCCTGCGCTACGACGACACCGACAAGGAACGCTCAACAGACGAATTTGCGCGCGGCATCGCTGCCGACCTCGATTGGCTTGGCATCAAGCCACACGAGGTCCATGCCCAATCGGCGCGTTTTGCGCTGTATCACGCCGCTGCCGACAAGCTGCGGGCGATGGGCCGGCTTTATGCGTGTTACGAGACGCCGGATGAACTCGACCGCCGCCGCAAGCGCCAGCTGGCGCGCGGTTTGCCGCCGATCTATGACCGCGCCGCATTGGCTCTGACAGCGGAGCAGAAGGCGGCCTTCGAGGCCGAGGGCCGCAGTCCGCACTGGCGTTTCCGGCTCGAAGCGCGCGATGTCGCCTGGCACGATCTGGTGCGCGGAGCAGCTCATGTCGATTGCGCTTCGCTGTCAGACCCGGTTCTCATCCGCGGCGATGGCACCTATCTCTACACCCTGCCGTCTGTGGTCGATGACATCGATCTTGGCATCAGCCATGTCATTCGCGGCGAGGACCATGTCACCAACACGGCGGTGCAGATCCAGATTTTCGAGGCGCTGGGCGGCGCACTCCCGGTCTTCGCCCACCACAACCTGCTGACGACGGCCAGCGGGGAGGGCCTGTCCAAGCGCCTCGGCCATCTGTCGCTCGCCTCCCTGCGCGAGAGCGGCATCGAGCCGCTGGCTGTGGCGGCGTTGGCCACGCTGGTCGGCTCGGCGGATGCGGTTCGTCCGGTTGATTCTCTCGCCGAACTCGCGGCTCTAGTCGATCTCGCCCATGTCAGTCGCGCGCCGGCCCGCTTCGACGAGGCCGAACTCGACCATCTCAATGCCCGCACGCTGCACCAGATGGGCTATGCCAGCGCGGCACCAAGGCTTGCCGCCATGGGCATTGCCCCACACGACGGTGCGGCGTTCTGGCTGGCGGTGAGGGGCAATCTCGGCCGCTTCAGCGAGGTGGCGGACTGGTGGACAGTGGTCAACGGGCCGGTCACGCCGGTGATCGAAGACAGCGCCTTCGCCGCCGCCGCTCTGGCCGCCCTGCCGATGGGCGAGCCCGACGCCGGCACATGGAAGCTCTGGACCGAGGCTGTGAAGGCCAGCACCGGCGCAAAGGGGAGGGCGCTGTTCATGCCGCTGCGTCTGGCGCTGACCGGCCGCGAACATGGTCCGGAACTGGCCCCGCTGCTGCCGCTTATCGGCCGCGCCCGGCTCGCCGCCCGGCTGGCCGGCCAGACGGCCTGATCGCAGCGGGCGCTCTATTGCAGCGAGGGTGGGGTCAGGGCCGGCGCGACGATGCGCACGGTGCGGGTCTCGCCGGCGGAATTGGTGACCACGCGCCGCTCGCCCTGCGTGGCGCTGACCGTCCCGGTGCCGAGGCTGCTTGGTCCGATGCCGGAGGATTCCGTGCTGGCGGTCGGTGCGCTGCGCCCTGCCGCTTCCAGAGCACGCGCCGCCGCGGCGTCTGCCGCAACCTCTGAAGCCGGTGCCTGCGGCGCCAACCCCGACTGCGCCCTGATCTGCCGCTCGGCCTCGCGCCGGGTGCGCGGTGCGGTGCGGGCGCGCGACATCTCTTCGGCCCGCTGTTCCGTCACCAGCACGTCGCCGCGCCGCCGGTCTAGCAGGCTCTCGGCATCGGCCAGCGCCTCGGCCCAGCTCTGCCCCTGCTTGCGGCAGGAACAGGCCGCATCGAACTGGCGCAGGTACTTGCCGGCATTGGCAAGGCTGCTGTAGCTGCCGCCGCCGCCACGCCGGGTGGCATTCTCGATGTTGCCATCGCCGCTCATGTACATCACTTCCGTCTCGGCAGCGGGGCACAGCGCCTGGCACATGTCGCTCTGGCTCTCGCGTCCACCCGGGCTGTTGGCCAACGGGAAGAAGAACCCGTCGCAGGTGCGCACGCA
>JAPLOV010000148.1 GCA_026400565.1 Hyphomicrobiales bacterium
ACACCTTCGGACCACAGGATCGGCATCCTCGTCTCGACGCCCGGAATGCCGTTCGGTACCCAGCGGAACGACGTGCGCCCCTTCGGCACGAGCTTGCCCATCGGATCGTCGAAACGGAAAGGGCAGTGGTCCGAAGAGAAGGTGTCGAACAACCCCTCGCGCAGACCTTCCCAGATCGCGGCCTGGCTGGTCGTGTCGCGCGGCGGCGGCGAGCAGACATATTTCGCCCCGCTGATGTCCATGTTGAGGCCCTTGAGGTCGTCGGCCGTCAGCGTGATGTATTGCGGGCAGGTTTCGGCATGGACCTTCAGGCCCTTCGACCGGGCCCAGCGGATCTGCTCCATCGCCTCACGCCCGGAGACATGGACGATCATGATCGGCACGTCGACCAGTTCGGCATGACTGATGGCCCGGTGCGTCGCCTCGCGCTCGACGACTTCGGGCCGCGACACGGCGTGGTAGTAAGGCGCGGTCTTGCCTTCGCTCTCCAGCCGGTCCGAGAGGAACCGGATCGCGTCGTAGCCCTCGGCATGGACCATGACCAGCGCCCGCTCGCGCCGCGCCACCGCGAACACCTCGAGCAACTGGCGGTCCGAGAGCACGAGGTCGTCATAGGTCATGAACACCTTGAACGAGGTGCAGCCATCGGCGAACAGGGCCGGCAGTTCCTGGTTGAGGACGGTCGGTGTCGGGTCCGAGACGATGAGGTGGAAGCCGTAATCGACATGGGCCTTGCCGCGTGCCCTGGCGTGATAGTCCGTCACACAGGCGCGCAGCGATGTTCCCTTGAGCTGCAGCGCGAACGGGATCACCGTTGTCGTGCCACCCGCCGCCGCTGACCGGGTGCCGCTCTCGAAGCCATCTGCCATCACGATGCCTTCGCCCGAAGGCTGATCGAGATGCACGTGGCTGTCGATGCCGCCCGGAAGCACGAAAAGGCCGGTGGCATCGACGATGCGCGCCGCATCGGTCAGGTTCTCGGCAAGCGCGACGATCCGGCCGTCCCGGACCCCGACATCGCAGCGTGTGGTGTCGCCAGCCGTGATGACGGTGCCGCCGCTGATCACCAGATCCAGTCGTGCCATGCGAAGTGCCCCCCCTTTCGCGCTTCCTTGCGCAAGTCCCATCCAAGACGCAAGACCCCTGCAAGACGCAAGACCCAGCAAGACGCAAGACCCAGCAAGACGCTTGGCCATGCCGACGTCAAACCGCCACCGCTATCCGGCAAGGCGGCGTGCAGCCGCGAACCAGCCCTTGTCGGCACCGGGTCTGGCTCCGCGAATGGGGCCGACGGCTTTTATCATCGTCACCTTCAGCCCGGTGAAATCGAGGATCTGGGGGCGCAGGGCACCCAGCCAGGCATTGCGATAGACCAGCCACAGGAACCAGACGGGCGTGTCCGTGGTCACCAGCACGCGGGCCGTGCGGCCGGCAAGCAGCTTGTCTGGCAAGGGCTTGCCCTCGACATAGGCAAAGGCAAATCCGGGCAGCAACGCCCTGTCAAACAGCCCCTTCAGCTTGGCCGGCGGGCCGCCCCACCACAAGGGATGGACCAGCCCAGCGTCGTGCACCAGGTCAGGTCCTGCTGGAAGGCGACCAGATCAGGCTCAAGGTCCTTGCGTGGGCGTTGTCACATTAACTCTGTGGGGCCGCTCAGTACGGTTTGTTCCGGCGATCAAGCAGCGATGGCGACACAATTCCACTGAGCGAGGGCATGGAGCCGGTGCAGGTGGATGCCGAGAGCGGCACCCTCGGACGCCAGGCAATCGGTCACAATCGTCGCGGTCTGGCCATGCCGCCTCAGCGATTTTCCGAGGATCTGCGCCGGAACGGCAAAGTCGCGCCCGACGCGCCTCTTGCCCATACATCGCCTGTCGGATGGGAGCATATCGCCTTCTCCGGCGATTTCCTCTGGGATCGCGCCGCCAAAACAACCGCCCGCAAAGCCCTCGTCCTGCCAGCCGCAAAAGCCGCTGCTTGATGATGTTCGTGATGCGTTCACGTCAAGCGTTGTTTAGCGAGAAACTAGCGCTATGCCCTCAACAAGGTCTGGGAGGCGGTGTGAGTTCACAAACGACCTTGCGCAACATATACACTGTGAGGTATATACCTTCATGAATTGGCGCGTCGAATTCCATCCAGCGTTTGCCGAAGAGTTCGGCGCGCTGTCAGAACCCGTGCAGGACGAGCTCGCGGCGACGATCGAGGTGCTCAAGATGTTCGGGCCGCAACTGAAACGGCCGGGTTCGGACACTCTGGGCGGCTCGGCCCACGCCAACATGAAAGAATTGCGCTTCGACGCCGACAACGGTGTGTGGCGAGTGACCTACGCGTTCGATCCCGAGCGCAGAGCCATCCTGCTGGTCGGGGGCGACAAGTCTGGGGTGTCGCAGAAGCGCTTCTACAAGATGCTGATCGCCAAGGCGGACACCCGTTTCGATCAACATCTCAGCGAGTTGAAGAAAAAGGACCAGCCGACATGACGACATCCTATCGGTCCATCCCCGCAGACGAGGTTACGGCCGCACTCTCGCCAGAGCGCAAGGCGAAGATCGCAGAGCGCGCCGCCGAGCTCATCGCTGAGGAATATGCGCTTCGCGACATCCGCAAGGCACGCCAGATCACGCAGGAGCAGGTCGCTGAGCGTCTGGGAGGCAAGCAGGTTTACATCTCGCGGCTGGAGAAACGCGCTGACGTCAAGGTCTCGACCTTGCGTGATTACGTGCGCGCCATTGGCGGCGATCTCCAGCTGATGGTGACGTTCCCCGAAGGACGTACAATGGCCATCAAGGACTTAGGCAGCCCCAAGCGAGCCTCTCGACGGAAGAGCGTAAGAATTTGAATCTTAAGGAAGAGCAGTAGAATCAAGGCGAACTGAATCCTCGACCATCCGCAGGCTGAGCGGAAAGCGGAAGTAGAGCCAGACAGCCTGCTCGATGACTTCGGCCGGGAACCGGTCGCCGCGATCAATGGATTTCGATGTTGTCATCATCGCGCTCAAATAGCCGATGTTCGTCGACACGTCGTCAACCTGACAGTACCCCGGCGCGTCACGAACGCGGTCACGGGCTTTATCTACTCGGCCACCACAAACTTCTATCTCGACTGGCTCGAAGGGCTGGAAGGCGAGCTATCGTCAAATCTTGGTGACGGGCGGGCCGGTCAGGCGGCGGCGGCGGGCACGAGTTGCGGATCCTCGATGGCAGTATTCGTCAGGTCGCGCCTGTTCTTTTCGCCAATCAGCGTAGATCCAGGCAGCAGCGAGAAGCCTCCGCCCTTCCGTCACCAAGATTTGACGGTAGCTCAGGCCTCCTTGCACCAAGGCCCATCAGCAGCCAGATCACCATCAAGGTCGAGGCCAGTATGCGGGTTCCGACGATCCCGGCCGTCCATTCCGATTTGAAGCCGGCCATCATTCCGAAATGATGCCGGCCGTGATTCCGACATGATGCCGGCCACCGTTCCGGGATGATCCCGGCCGCCTTGGCGGGGCCGGGGTTCATCGAGAATCATCGGGGTTCATGCCGGTTCGGTCTGATGACGCGCGCCAAGTCTCGCGCCAAGTCTCGCGCCAAGTCTCGCGCAGGGCTGGCGCAGCTGGAAGGATCAGGTGTTCCCCTTCCGAAAGCG
>JAPLOV010000196.1 GCA_026400565.1 Hyphomicrobiales bacterium
CGCGTCAGGAACTTGCCGTGCCATTCATAGGCGGCAAGGCGGTGGAATGGCGTGTCCGGCCTGGGCTCTTGCCCTATCCTGAGGCCGTTTCGCTCATGGAAGAACGCGTGGCTGCGATTGCCGACGGGCTGGCCCCTGAACTTGTCTGGCTGGTCGAGCACCCGCCGCTCTACACGGCAGGCACTTCGGCCGACCCAGCGGACCTCATCGCCCCGCACCGATTCGATGTGTTCGAGACCGGGCGCGGTGGCCAGTATACCTACCACGGGCCCGGCCAGCGTGTGGCCTATGTGATGCTGGACCTCAAGCAGCGCGGACCGGATGTGCGGCGCTTGGTGGCCGCGCTCGAAGCGTGGCTGATTGGCACACTCGCAGCCTTCAACATCACTGGCGAACGCCGCGAGGACAGGGTCGGTGTCTGGGTCAGGCGGCCCGACCGTCCGGCACCTGCTGGCGAGGTCGCCGAGGACAAGATCGCGGCGATCGGCATCCGCGTGCGCCGATGGGTGACGTTCCATGGTGTATCGCTCAACGTGGAGCCGGAGCTCGAGCATTTCTCTGGCATCGTGCCGTGTGGCGTGACGGCCCACGGCGTGACATCGCTGGTCGACCTTGGCCTGCCGGTTACCATGCCTGAGGTTGACATGGTGCTGCGGGCTGAGTTCGAGTTGCTGTTCGGGCCAACCGTGCTGGCACCTGCCTGAGGCTGCGTCCGCCGCGCGAAACGCTTCATTCACCATCTTTACGCACGATGGCAACGGGTTGGGTTTCTCGTTCCAGGTGGATCATCACATGAAAAAGCTTGTATTCGTCGTGGCTCTGGCCGCTCTGTCGGCCGCCTGCACAACGACCGACCAGCGCATTGCCGGCGCAGCCACCGGGGCCGGCACAGGCGCTCTTGTTGCTGGCCCGATCGGAGCCATTGCTGGCGGGGCCATTGGTGCTGTCGCAGCTCCCACCGTCACCGGCACAGTCCGCCGCGCCCAGCGCCGCTGACGCATCGAACGTTGTCACGCGCCATGCCCAGTGGTGCGTGCATCGTTGCGTCATTGCGCTGATCCCGCCTGCGCGCCATAACCGCGTCAGGAAAGTGAGGGGCGGGCTCATGGCGGTTCTGAGCAGCAATATCGATGTCGGTTCGGCCGCGGCGCAGGGTTATCTGGCCGATTGGGCTCGTCTGCGCGAGGAGCTGGTTGCCAGGCGCGCGGTCGCGGCAGCCGGCGGCAACGAAAAGGCGCGCGAGCGGCATACGGCCCGCGGCAAGCTGTTGCCCCGCGAGCGCGTTGCAGGCCTGCTCGATCCTGGATCCCCCTTTCTCGAGATCGGAGCGCTTGCGGCCTTCGGGATGTATGACGATGACATCCACGGGGCAGGGATGATTGCCGGCATCGGCCGTGTCTCTGGTCGCGATGTCATGGTTGTCTGCAACGATGCCACAATCAAGGGTGGCACCTACTATCCGATGACCGTAAAAAAGCATCTGCGCGCGCAGGAGATCGCCCGCGAGAACCAGCTCCCGTGCGTGTATCTGGTCGATTCCGGCGGTGCGAACCTGCCGCATCAGACAGATGTCTTTCCTGATCGCGAGCATTTCGGCCGCATCTTCTATAATCAGGCGACCTTGTCCTCGCTGCGCATTCCGCAGATCGCCGTCGTGATGGGCTCATGCACGGCCGGCGGTGCCTATGTGCCCGCCATGTCCGATGAAACCATCATCGTCCGCCGGCAGGGCACGATATTCCTCGGTGGACCGCCGCTGGTGAAGGCCGCCACCGGCGAGGTTGTTTCGGCAGAAGACCTTGGCGGGGGCGACGTTCACACCCGGCTTTCGGGCGTTGCCGATCATCTGGCCGCGGATGACCGCCATGCACTGGCGCTGGCCCGCCGCATTGTGGGGACGATCAACACCACCAAGAACCCCGCCATCGACCTGCAGGAGCCGGTCGAGCCGCTGCTTGACCCTGCCGAGCTTGAGGCCATCGTGCCGACTGACCTCCGGAAGCAGTATGACATCCGAGAGGTAATCGGCCGTCTGGTCGATGGCTCCGCCTTCGACGAGTTTAAGGCACTCTACGGCACGACGCTGGTCACCGGCTTTGCCCGGCTGCATGGCATGCCGATTGGCATCATCGCCAACAATGGCATCCTGTTCTCGGAAAGCGCGCAGAAGGGGGCTCATTTCATTGAGCTGTGCTGCCAGCGGCGTATCCCGTTGCTGTTCCTGCAGAACATTTCCGGCTTCATGGTCGGGCGTGAATACGAGGCGCGCGGCATTGCCAAGGATGGTGCCAAACTGGTTACCGCCGTGGCCTGCGCGCGGGTGCCGAAGATTACGCTTCTGGTTGGAGGTTCGTTTGGTGCCGGCAATTACGGCATGTGCGGCCGGGCCTATTCGCCGCGCTTCCTGTTCAGCTGGCCCAACAGCCGCATTTCGGTGATGGGTGGCGAACAGGCCGCCAGCGTGCTGGCCACTGTGCGCCGCGACAACATCGAGGCGGCGGGCCGCAGTTGGACCGCTGACGAGGAAGAGGCCTTCAAGGCCCCTGTCCGCCAGCAATACGAGACTGAGGGCAGCCCCTATCATGCCACGGCGCGGCTCTGGGATGACGGCATCATCTTGCCGTCCGAGACGCGACGGGTGCTGGCGCTGGCCTTCTCGGCTTGCCTGAATGCACCGGTTCATGACACGCGCTTTGGCGTGTTTCGGATGTAGTTTGCAACGCGTCAGCCGGTGCACATGGCTTCAAGGCGGGGTCGCCCGCCCTGTGCGGCAGCCACCGTCGCCGCGCAGGCTGGACAGCAGCCCCCGCTCAGACTGGCCGAGCGCCGGCGCGTGCCATACCAGCTGAACACCCGGTCGCCGACATCGACATGGACAGAACGTGTGTGGCCATAGGTGCCTACACCACCGACGCCCGGCATGGCGCGTGCGTGGCGAGCGATGGCGGATGGCGAAACGCCGGCGATCTGCACATCTGCCGCCTGGCAGGAGCGATGGAACGACCCGCGCCGCCCACCGCCACGGTGTCCCGAAGTGACGACCACGGGCCTGCCGAAATGAACAGATATCTGCTTCAGAACGGCGCGCAGGGCATCGGGAAAGCACCCGATCCGGACAGCACCGGTCTGGGTCAGGATCGTGCCGGCTGCCCCGGTCGCGGCTTCTGCAGGCAGCTTGTCGTGGCGGGCTGCCCGTGGCGCGATTTGCGAAGAGGTATCCGATGCCGATCCTTGGTCGGTGGCCGACTCCGTCACATCAGCAAAGGGGACTGTCTGGTTCTCGTTGGCGATGGCGCCGGACGACAGGAACGATGAGGCCAGGCATGCAGCGGCAAGAGCCGCCACGCCGGGCAGGCGCAGGGAAGATGTCATGATGTCCAGGGTTCTGGAGCGTCCATGATGCCGCAATCAGAGCAGGGACACTCGACGAGGCCAGTTGCCGGAGCGTATGGTCGCGCTCGTTCGACGCCTCATTCAGCCCGCAAGCCATTCTGGGCGCGGACAGTCGGAAAGCTGAGACCAAAATAGCCTCAAGCGATGGTGCGTCTGGTATGAGACAAGTCTGTCAAAACAAAGGCATGTCGCGCCGCAGGCAGCTATCCCACCCGTTGGCCTCTGGTGACATGCGAGCATTGTCCCGTTCATGCGCGTGACGATTACACCGGATATCTTGCTCAGAGCCTATGCAGTCGGCGTCTTTCCCATGTCCGAAGGTGCCGACGATCCGGGACTGTTCTGGGTCGATCCGGATATCCGCGGCATCATCCCGCTGGACGGCTTCCATGTGCCGCGGCGTCTCGCCCGCAGCGTTCGGCAGGACATCTACGACATCCGCACGGACACAGCTTTTGATGCTGTGATCGCCGGCTGCGCCAGCGCCCGCGAGGGTCGCGGCGATACCTGGATCAACGCGCGGATCCGGGCCCTTTACGGAGATCTGTTCCGCATGGGCCATGTCCACACCATCGAGGCCTGGTCCGGAGGCGAGTTGGTCGGGGGGCTCTACGGCGTGGCGCTTGGCCGTGTTTTCTTCGGCGAAAGCATGTTCCACACATCGACCGACGCGTCGAAGGTGGCGCTGGTTCATCTGGTGGCGCGGTTGATCGCGGGCGGCTACCAGCTGTTGGATACCCAATTCCAGACCGAGCACCTGTCGCAGTTCGGCACCAGCGAGGTCGAGCGCAAGGTCTATCGGCAGATGCTCTCTCTGGCGCTCGACCAGGGCGAGGCAGACTGGCCGGCGGCGGGATATTCGATGGCAGGCCGCGATGCCCTGGCCCTGATCGCGGCATACGCGATCAGGCAGGCATGACGCCGCCCGAGCGCAGCCGCAGCGTATCAGCCGCCACCGCCCCCGCTGGGGAAATTGAGCGGCGCCTGATTGCGCGGCGGCGCCTGATTGGTCGGAAAGAAGCGCTGCGTCGGCTGCTGTGGCGCGACCGGCACGCCCTGCGGCGGGCGGACATCAATGCGCCCGTCAGAGGTGGGCTGTGTGCGCGGCTGCTGGGCACGGGCCGGCCTGTCGCGACGAAGCTCGGCGGCGGGGGCGTTGCCCGGCAGGTCGCGCGGCTCCGCAATCACCTCGGTTCCGCCTTTGCAGTCCGTGGTCCAGACATCATAGATGGCATGTTCGACGCCATGCAGTCCGGGGCTGGCGGCATACATCCAGCCGGAGAAAATTCGTCGATAGTCGTTGTTGTTGCCGACCTCATCGACCTCGACGAAGGAGGTGGTCTGTGGCTGTTCTGTGGCAGGGCGCGTCCAGCACACGCGCGGTGTGATCTGGAGCGAGCCGAACTGCACGGTTTCGTTGATGGTGACCTCGAACGCGATGATGCGTCCCGTGATCTTGTCGAGCCCTGCAAACACGGCGATGGGGTTCCGGATGCGGTCTGCCTGAGCAGGGGTTGCGGCCAGCATGGGCAGCGCAAGCAGCAGCAGCACCATCAGGGACAGACCCTTCAGCCGTAGGCCAAGGGTGCCCGCAGCAGCGGTGCCGGCGAGCAACAATGTGGAACGGGTCATGCGTGATCTCTGTTGATCAAGGTCGATCTGTGCTCGGAAAGGCCTCTGTCTGCCTCGGACTTCCGACAGGACGTTAGGAACGCAACTACACCACGAAAGCGACCGAAGCATGGGCGCTTTTCCGCTGCGCCAACCCTTGATCCAATGAATCGGACGGACCGAATGGCGCTGGTCCGTCATAGACGTTTGCCGCAGGCCGCACAAAAGGAAAACGCCGGCGTCGTGCTGGTTCGGAGCAGCCGGTGGACGGTCGCCCCGGCCCTCAGCGGCCAGGGCTCCATGGTTCATAGGTCCCTTCGGCCTTGGGGTGCGCCGATGCCGTGACAGCCGATCCGGCTGGCCGCCAGGCCTTGGCTGTGCCGGTCATGTTGGCCTGATGCGGCTCCTGCCAGGCGCGCGGCATATAACTCTCCTGCGACGGCGCGACGTCGACGGTATGGTGCAGCCAGCCGTTCCAGCCAGCCGGAACGCTGGAGGCCTCCGCCAGCCCGTTGTAGATCACCCAGCGCCGCTCGTGGCCGAGCGCCGCATCGGCCTTGCCGCCGCGCGAACGGTAGTAGACGTTGCCGAATTCGTCCTCTCCTACCTTCTCGCCATGACGCCACGTGTCAAAGCGGGTGCCGAGTGTCTGGCCATTCCACCAGGTGAAGAACTGGAGCAGGAAGGTTTTCATCGCGGCCTCTCGATCAGGTCGTCATCATGACAGCGTCTGGCTGGCATTGCGGCATGGCGCTTTGCCTTGCGCCTTATGCCGGCAGCCGGCCAGACTGTCCAGCATCGCCCATGTCGCGCTTATCGCATTGAGCTGGCCGGCTCCTGGCCAGAGGAGCAGAATCAGCGGCTTGCTTTCGCGAGTAGGCGCGATCGACGGTGCTGCGTGACCGCACCTCCATGCCCAAAGAACCTGGCTGCCATGATTCGGCCACAGATTGGACGCTTCTGCGGCGGCCGTCCCAATCGATTTTGGTGCGTTATCAGGCGCTTGCCATCCAGGCTTTCGCGCGCTGTGGCAGCATCCGCCGCGCCTTGTTGAGCGGGGCACGAGAGCCTGGCGGCGGATGACGCCGGCGAGGCGGAAAAACTCTTTTCAACGTTGCCGATCTGGCCCACTCTTATGGCGAGGGTTTGATTCTTCATGCGATTTCCGACGCTTAGCGACGGTGCCTTGAAGTTATCCCCACCATCCACAACCCCCCACAAGATGTAGTGGTTTGCGTGCCGGCTACGTACAAAACCTTGACGCGCGCCGGGGCTTGGGGATATCTTGAGATCGTCGCGTTGTCCGCAGCGTGACCGGTCCGTAGGGGCCGGGCAGACTTGAAGAGTTTACAGGTTCAGGCGTTGCGCAAAAGGTCCGTTGGCCGGCGCGAAATGGATCGTCGGCGCTGCGAGATTGCGGTCAACAGATACCAGATGCCCTGCGGAACCAACCGCGGGCTGACAGGGCTTCACAACAGGGCTGACATTGAGCCGCACATCATGGTGCGGGCCGGCATTGCTGTCGGCAATCCCAAGGGGACTACGAGATGAAGATCGCGCGTCGCTACACCAAGGCCGGCCAGTCGCCCTATGCCGCCATCACGTTCCGCCATACGGTCAGCGAGATCCGCAACCCGGATGGATCGATTGTCTTCCGCCTTGATGGCGTCGAGGTGCCCGAGGCCTGGAGCCAGGTCGCGTCCGATGTCCTGGCGCAGAAGTATTTCCGCAAGGCCGGCGTGCCGGCAGCCCTGAAGAAGGTCGAGGAGAACGACGTGCCGTCGTTCCTCTGGCGTTCCGTGCCGGACGACAAGGCCCTCGCCAAGCTTCCCGAGGATCAGCGTTTCGTCTCCGAGATCTCGTCCAGGCAGGTCTTTGATCGCCTCGCCGGGTGCTGGACCTACTGGGGCTGGAAGGGTGGCTATTTTACCTCCGAAGCAGACGCCCAGGCCTTCCTCGACGAGTTGCGTTTCATGCTGGCGCGCCAAATGGTGGCACCGAACTCGCCGCAATGGTTCAACACGGGCCTGCATTGGGCCTATGGCATCGACGGGCCGAGCCAGGGCCACTTTTACGTCGATTTTCAGACCGGCAAGCTGGTGAAGTCCAAGTCGTCCTACGAGCACCCCCAACCCCATGCCTGCTTCATCCAGGGCGTGGCCGACGATCTCGTCAACGAGGGCGGGATCATGGACCTGTGGGTCCGCGAGGCGCGCCTGTTCAAGTATGGTTCGGGCACCGGCTCGAACTTCTCGGCCCTGCGCGGCGATGGCGAGCGGCTCGCGGGCGGCGGTCGTTCCTCCGGCCTGATGAGTTTCCTCAAGATCGGGGATCGTGCGGCTGGCGCCATCAAGTCCGGCGGTACCACCCGCCGCGCTGCGAAGATGGTCGTGGTCGATGCCGATCATCCGGACATCGAGACCTACATCGACTGGAAGGTGAAGGAGGAGCAAAAGGTTTCGGCGCTCGTGACCGGCTCCAAGATCGTGCAGAAGCACATGAAGGCCGTGATGAAGGCCTGCATCAACTGCGACGGCGACGGCGATTCCTGCTTTGATCCGGAGAAGAACCCGGTCTTGAAGAAGGAAATTAAGCACACCGTTGCCGGCCAGAACTCCAACAACTCTGTCTCGATCAAGGACGACTTCCTGCGCGCCGTTGAAGCCGATGCCGACTGGAAGCTGACCGCCCGCACCACGGGCAAGGTGATGAAGACCCTCAAGGCCCGCGATCTGTGGGAAAAGATCGGCTATGCGGCCTGGGCCTCGGCTGATCCAGGCCTGCACTTCAACACCACCATGAACGACTGGCACACCTGCCCGGCGTCCGGCCCGATCCGCGCCTCCAATCCATGCTCGGAGTACATGTTCCTCGACGACACGGCCTGCAATCTGGCCTCGGCCAACCTGCTGCAGTTCTTTGATCGCCAGAGCCGGGCCTTCGACCATGAGAGCTATGAGCACCTGTGCCGGCTCTGGACAATCGTCCTCGAAATCTCGGTAATGATGGCGCAGTTCCCGTCCCGCCCGATTGCCGAACTCTCCTACGAGTATCGCACCCTGGGTCTTGGCTATGCCAACATCGGCGGTCTGCTGATGACCATGGGTCTCGGCTACGACTCCGACGAGGGCAGGGCGCTTGGCGGCGCGCTGACCGCGATCATGACCGGCGTGGCCTATGCCACCTCTGCAGAGATGGCGAGCGAGCTGGGTCCGTTCCCCGGCGCGGTCCGCACCTCCGCCGACGGCAAGACCAACACCGAGCACATGCTGCGCGTGATGCGCAACCATCGTCGCGCGGCCTATGGCGAGACCACCGGCTATGAGGGCCTGTCGGTGGCACCGGTGCCGCTTGACCACGCCTCATGCCCGCAGGCCATTCTGGTGGAACGCGCCAAGCACGCCTGGGATCAGGCATTGGCCCTTGGCGAGAAGCACGGCTACCGCAATGCGCAGGCCACCGTGATCGCGCCAACCGGCACGATCGGCCTGGTGATGGACTGCGACACCACCGGGATCGAGCCAGACTTCGCGTTGGTGAAGTTCAAGAAGCTGGCCGGAGGCGGCTATTTCAAGATCATCAACGGTGCCGTTCCCGACGCGCTGCGCTCGCTGGGCTACAGCGAAGCGGAGATCGCCGAGATGGAAGCCTATGCGGTCGGCCACGGCTCGATTGCGCAGGCACCGGCCATTAACCGCACCACACTCGCGGCCAAGGGCTTCACGCCCGAGAAGATCGAAGCGGCCGAGAAGGGCATGAAGAGCGCCTTTGACATCAAGTTCGTCTTCAACAAGTGGACGCTCGGTGAGGACTTCCTGACCGGCACGCTCAAGGTGCCGGTCGACAAGCTGAACGAGCCGAGCTTCGACCTGCTGGCCTTCCTTGGCTTCTCCAAGGCCGACATAGAGGCCGCCAACGTGCATGTTTGCGGAGCGATGACGCTGGAAGGCGCGCCCTTCCTGAAGCTCGAACACTACAATGTCTTCGATTGTGCCAATCCGTGCGGCCGCCTTGGCAAGCGCTACCTGTCAGTGGAAAGCCACATCCGCATGATGGCGGCTGCCCAGCCGTTCATCTCGGGGGCGATCTCCAAGACCATCAACATGCCGAACGAGGCCACGGTCGAGGATTGCAAGGGCGCCTACATGCTGTCCTGGCGCCTTGCGCTGAAGGCCAACGCGCTTTATCGCGACGGCTCGAAGCTCAGCCAGCCGCTGAACTCGGCGCTGATCACCGATGAGGACGAGGACGCCGATGACGCCATCGAGGCGATCATGGCCCTGCCGGCCGCTGCCAAGGCCGCGGCATTGTCCGAGAAGATTGTTGAGCGCATCATCGAGCGCGTCGAACGCAACCGCGAGCAGGAAAAGCTGCCCACCCGCCGCAAGGGCTATACCCAGAAGGCCAAGGTCGGCGGGCACACCGTGTTCCTGCGCACCGGCGAGTACGATGACGGCCGCCTCGGCGAGATCTTCATTGACATGAACAAGGAGGGATCGGCCCTTCGCGCGCTGATCAACAACTTCGCGATCTCCGTGTCGCTGGGTCTGCAGTATGGCGTGCCGCTGGAAGAATACGTCGACGCGTTCACCTTCACCCGCTTCGAGCCGTCCGGCTTCGTGCAGGGCAACGAGGCCATCAAGAACGCGACCTCGATCCTCGACTACATCTTCCGCGAACTCGCGATCAGCTATCTCGGCCGTTACGATCTCGCCCATGTCTCGCCGGAGGAGGCGCGCTTCGATGCGCTGTCCACCAACGATCCTGACACCACGGCGCCGGCGACGCCGCCCGCCAGCCCGGCAGACCGGATCGTTTCGCGCGGCCTGATGCGCGGCAAGCCGACCAACCTGATGGCGATCCCCGGCGGCGCGGACGGCAAGCCCCTTGTCGTGCGCTCCAACGACCTCGCGAGCATCGGCGGCGCCACGGTCTATGCTTTTGCCGGCTCGAATGCCCTGAAGCTGGAAGAAGCCCCGCTGGGCGATGTCGAACTCGCCAGGCTCGGCTTCGCAGCCACATCCGCCGAACCATCCACGGCTGACCGCCGCGCCGAAGCCAAGATGAAAGGCTACGTCGGCGACTCCTGCGGCGAATGCGGGAACTTCACGCTGGTGAGGAACGGCACCTGCCTGAAGTGCGACACCTGCGGGTCAACGACTGGGTGCAGCTGAGCCTGCACGGGCTTTACGTGTCCCTCTCCCCCTGCGGGGGAGGGTCAGACAGAGGGGTTGCGCAGCTCATCGGGATTTACGTGAGGTGAAGGCGGACTTGCCAAGGGGGGCAGCCCTTTTACTTGACCCCTCCCGCAAGGGGAGACGAGACTTATGCATCGGTGCTTTGGTTTGTGACATGCAGCCTGGCCCGGTTGCCCATGCTCCCCATTCCTAGCCCTGTTCACCATTGCCCGATCGCCGCAAACCGCCTATTCCGTGCCCACGAATACGTCACAAGAACTAAGCGTGAAAACAAGGGACGGCAACGGTGCGGTGCTCGGGGAGGGGGATAGCTTCACCCTGATCAAGGACCACAAGGTCAAGGGCACATCGGTGACGCTGAAGCGTGGAATGCTCGTCACGGGCATCCACCTCACGGACGATCCGGCCGAGGTCGAATGCCGGGTCGAGAAGGTCAAGGGGCTGGTCCTGCGCTCCGAGTTTCTCAAGAAGGCCTGATGCGCCAGATGAAAACGGCCAGCCTGATCAGGGCTGGCCGCAAGGCTTATGACCATCGTTGAACGCCGCCGCCTCAAGGGGAATGAAGCCGAGGGCGCCTGTGTCCGATCAGGTGGCCACCGCACCGCTGAAGCCGACAACGGCACGGGCAAGCTGCTCGCCAGCCCAGTTGAAGCCGCCACGCCGCACATCGTCATCGAGCGTGACCTGAGCCATGATCGCCAGATCGGCCGGCGAGCGTGGCGTCTCCTTGAGGATGGCCACCAGCTTGTCGTGGCGCTCGTCGCCAAGCCGGTTGGCCTCGCCGCCGAGCCGCATCCAGCCGGCAATGCCGTCCGCGTCGGTGGCCGCAGCAATCGCATCGCTATGTGCGGCAAGGGCGAGACGCAGGCGTTCGGCATCGGCCCAGAGAGCCGCGATCGGCGTGGAGCTGGCCGCCGGCGCGGCAATGGCCACGGCAGCCGCAGGAAGGGCGGCCAGAGTGCCGCCGGCCACGACAAGCGCGCGGCGTGACAGGGGGCGGGGAGTGTTTGTGGTGTCTGTCATGGCATCGGGTCCAGTCTGATTGGGGATGGTTGAAAGCCCGGGATTTGGTGGCGGCATGCACGCGCGGGCCCGCTGCTTCCTCCGCATTCGGCCCCGAACCGGCAGAAACTGCGTTTTGCCGGCGATGAAGCATCGGGCCAGGCCGATGAACGATGCCCCAATCAAATGGGGCAAGATCGTGGCGGGTATGGAGATCTTGGCGAGCATGGATCTCCTGGATGCCAGGTCGCTGATTGCAGATCGCTCACACAGCCAGAGCGCAGCTCGCGCCGCGTCATGACCTGTAGAGATGCGCGGACCGAAGAGGGCGCCGGTTCAACACAGCGGCAGGGCCCGCAGCCGCAGATAGCAAGGCAACCGGACTTGGCAAGACGCAACGAGCAGAACGGTGATGTACAGGCAAGAACCGGACCGGAAATGCGCCAGGTTATCGTCATGGTGAAATTCGCATAAGACATATTATGGAACTCAAAAATGAACTCGAACACATGAGCTATCAAACTTAGAGCTCTGATATTTAACGATGTTCATCACTCAGCTGAACGGTTGCAAACGACCGGTTGTGGGTGCGTCACTCAGGTGCCGCATGCCTCACGCTCAGCGTATTGTCAGGCATCGCCACGCACCCAGGCTTCCCTGGTCTCGGCGATGAAGTCCGCCAGCCGCCGGGCCGCAATTGCGGCGCGCAGGCCGGCCATCAGATCCTGATAATAGGCCAGGTTGACCCATGTCAGCAGCAT
>JAPLOV010000017.1:0-9384 GCA_026400565.1 Hyphomicrobiales bacterium
AAGGCCTGACGGCCGGGGCAACCAAGGGCTAACGGGGAGACAATCGGATGAACCGAGATCAGCAGGCACTCCTGGCTGCTATCAGGCAGAGCGATCCAAAGCTTTCGCGCTTCGATCCGTTGCCGCGCATGATCACATTCGATGATTTCGACCGGGGCTTCTGTGGCTGGACACAACTCGTCGGCAATTACGAGCATTCACTGGATGCAATGCTCCCCGGCTATGCGCAGCATTCCATGGCGATGCTCTCGACCCTGCCACAATGGGATTTCGGCTCGCACGGCGCCTTCGATGGAAGCTACGCGCTGAAGCTCGCGACAAAGCCGAGGAAGGCGTCCCAGAATGTCACGATCAAGCGCCTGACATTTCGCAAGCGCGGACCGATCAGCCTCGAATTCTACTTTACCTTAAAGCCCGAGGCCACGGAACTGCGCCTGTCCGAGGCCGATGTCCGTTCGATCGGCTTTCTCTATGACCTGCAAACCGGCGATCAGGACACCGATGGCGCCCGCATCATGCCGCATATGCGATTTCTCAACGCGATGCATGGCGAGCATGTGCAGAAATGGCAGTTCAAGCGCCATACGACAGAAGTGAAACCGATCGGCACCGAAAACAAGACGATTTCACACTACCACCTTGCGCCGCAGGACTGGGAGGACCTGCCAGGCGGCAGCCAGAAGCTTTGCTACAACGAGATCCCGACCAAGGTAAACTGGCATTACATATGCTTCGACTTTGATCTCGAAACGATGCAGGCGACCGGCTTTCGCTGCAATGACCGGGTGTTCGATGTCTCCGGTTTCGACCCCATCCGCATGCCGGCGATGCGCAATCTCTGGTGCATGCTCAACCTCGCCTTCTTCGTCGAGACCGATGTCGCCAAACGCGCGAACTTCTACATCGACTCCGTCTGCCTTTCGGGGGATTTCTGATGCTTTTGGAGAGCCAAGCTGCCGTCATTGCACGCAACGAGACATGGTCCGGCAATGTCGAAACCGAGCCCCACGAAGCTGGTTGGGCCCGGGAGGCCATTTTCTTTGTGCGGGCTCTTCATGAAGCCATCGGCAAGCCTGGAACGGCCCGGGTTGAACTGTCACCGGATGGCATGCGCTGGGTTCCGGAGGGAACAGTATTCGATCTGCCCAGAAAGCCGGACGAGGTGACCTTCGCGCGTGTGAAGCATTTCGGCACCTGGCTGCGTGTTACGGCCGAGTTGCCCGAGGGCGCGTCACTTGTGGTTCTCGTGACATTGCATCTCAAGGGGTAATTGCCCTCAAGATCGGGCAATCATTCGTCGAGCAGTGTTTGGCGCGCTTATGAATTTCGGGCGACTGCATAAGCAAAAACGCTTGAAACAGATGACCGATCCCTGTCTCGAACCAAAGCTGAACTCACACCCTTGACCCAAACAAGCCGTCCACACATGACAGCACCCCGCCTCGCGTCCGAGCTTGTGCATCATCATCCCTTCCGCCCTGCGGGGCTTCAAACAAAGGATGTCTCGCAAGTCCGTATATTCCTACAGCACTTGCCTACAGCACTTGCCAAAGGTCAGGCGCTTACCACAACCATTGCCGGAGCCGGAATTCCCACGACTGCCCAAGCGGAATCGAAGCTTGACCATCCATCGAACATATGCACTTTAACATTTCCGACCGGCGGAAGACATGATTTTCGATTTTCACGTAGTTAGGCCCGAATGATCGAGTGGATTGAGACTTTCCTGGCACAAGTGCCGATCAGTTGGGCGCCGATTTATTTCTCCGGCCTCTTCGTTGCGGTGACGTGGCTCGGCATCATCTTCGTGAGACCACTCTTGCGCCCGTGGTTCTGGCGCGAAGAGAACACCAACAATCTTGTTACCTACGCCAGCTCGGGTTTCAGCCTCTTTTATGGGTTGCTGCTCGGCCTGCTTTCGGTCGCCGCCTACCAGAGCACGAAGGACGTCAGCGACTCCGCCAACCGCGAAGCGATGACGTTGTCCACGATCTACCGTTCGAGCGACGCTTACCCCGATCCGCTGCGTGGCGAGGTCCAGGGCCTGTTGCGGGACTACACGCTTTACGTGATCAACAAGGATTGGCCGGCTCATCGCACCGGCGCAGTTCCGCGCGGGGGCGAGAACAGGCTCGAGGTCCTGCGCTCGGAACTTCTCTCCTATAATCCGGAGACGCGGGGCCAGGACATCTTCCACGGGGAGGTCCTGCGCTCCTTCAACACGCTCATCTCCTTCCGTCAGCAGCGGCTGGCGGGAGTGACGACCTCGATCCCCGGGGTGCTCTGGTACGTCGTCTTCATCGGGGCGGCCTTCAACATCGTCTTTCTCTGGCTGCTTGACATCCGCCTGATGCCCCTGCTCATCCTGAGCGGAATCGTGTCGTTCTTTCTCGGTGTTATGATCTACCTCATCTTTTCTCTGGATCATCCCTTGCAAGGGGCGGTCAACATCGCGCCCGACGCCTATCGAAGCATTTATGACCAGGTGATGAAATGGGACGAGACGCCGTGATGCTCGTACCCAAAGCCGCCCTGCTCTCGGCGCGCCTTTTGGCTTGCGCGTGGCTTGCGGCCGCTGCGCTGGGAGCCGTTTCACGCCCGGCTGTGGCGCAGGACCTCGCCTACGTCTCGCTCGGCACAGGCAACGTGAACGGCGTCTACTATCCCGTGGGCCGCGTTATCTGCCGCCTGTTCAATACGAGCGCCACTTCGATGCCGGCCCGCTGCGGGGTCGAGTCCACGCCAGGCTCCGTCTACAACATGACCAAGCTGCGCGATGGCGAACTGGAGTTCGCCATCGTTCAATCGGACACTGCGTCGGACGCCCTCTCCAGCCGCGGTCCCTTCGCCGGGCGAAGCGCGCCGGACTTCCGCTCCGTGGCCTCGCTCCATCCCGAGCTCATCACCGTGATCGCAAGGGCGGGGGGCGGCATCAAGGGACTGGACGACCTGCGCCGCAAGCGCCTCACCACCGGCGTCCTCGGTTCGGGCTCGCGCACGACCTGGGCGGCGGTCGAGGCGGCAGCGGGATGGACGTCGGCCGAGCGGCCGGTCCTGATCGATCTGAAGCCCGACGCAGCGCTCGCCGCCTTGTGCAAGGACCAGCTCGACGCCATTGTTCTACTGATCGGCCACCCGTCCGCCTCGGTCCGCCGGTCGCTCGACGCCTGCGACACGGCGATCGTGCCCCTCGCGGGGCCCGCCATCGACAAGCTCGTCGCCGCGTCTCCTCATTTCCAGGCCGGTTCCGTCCCCGGCTCGGCCTATCGGCTGCCCGCCGATCTCCAGAGCTTCGGCGTGCGCGCCGTACTGGTGACCTCGGCGGGAATGAGCGAGGATATCGTCTATGCCATGACGGTGGCGATCCTGCGTAATCTTGACGATCTGCGCCGCTCCCACCCGGCGCTGGCCGGGTTATCACCGCAGCAGATGATGAAGGACGCCATTGTCGCGCCGCTTCATCCCGGCGCGCTCAGAGCCTATCGAGAGCTGGGCTTGACGAATTAGGCGCGTCTGCGCGGCAGCGGGCGATCATCAAGGGAAGTGAGCCCTCCAATGACAGGCGACTTGCATGGCTGACTTCGAGATCGAGACACGCGAGAACGTTCGCTTCGTGAGGGCGGTGCTGCGCGACGAAGCAATCCAGACCGAGGCGGGGGCGCTGTCCTACATGCGTGGCGCAGTCTCCATGTCCGCCTCGATTCCCGGCCCACTGACCCTGCTGCGCGCCTCTCTTTCCGCACAGACCGCCGTCCGCCCGACGTTTCGCGGGACGGGCGATGTCTATCTCGAACCCACCTTGGGCGGCTACTACGCCTTCCAGGTGAACGAGAAGCCCTGGATCCTCGACCGCGGTGCCTACTTGGCCTCAGAGGCGAGCGTCACCGTGCAGGTGTACCGTGAGAAGATCATGAACGCCCTCTGGACAGGCGAGGGCTTCATCGACTTCCACACACTGGTTTCCGGAAAGGGCAAGGTCGTTCTCAACGCGCCGGGGCCTGTCGAGGAGATCGATCTAGGGGACGAGGAACTGGCCGTGGAAGGCCGTGCCGTGATCGCGCGCAGCAGCCGCGTCGCATTCAGCATTCGCCGCCCCTCCCGAGGATTCGTGTCGAGCTGGATCTCGGGCGAGAAAATATTACGGGTTTACCGCGGGCCCGGCCGGATCCTGCTGGCCCAGACGCCGTACTGGAGTGAGTTGCTGCTGCAATCGACGCGAGACGGTCGGACCTGAGCGAAGCCGCATCGATGAAGCCACCGCGCGGCTGCGGATCCGTTGGGCGACGGCTACTGTCAGATTGACGACGTGTCGACGAACATCGGCTCTTCGAACGCGATGATGACGAGTGCGAAATCCATTGATCGCGGCGACTGGTCCCCGGTGGAACGTATAACTCCAAAAGTTGTTGCTGATAAGATCTATGGACATATTATGACTGTACAATAATGCCCTGAGAAGGGTTGCCATGCAACCCTGTCGAGGCCCGCGCCAATGAGCGGGGGAAAGCGGGTCAAGGGGGTCGTGCGGGCGCACAAGCGCAGCGCAGCGCTGGTACTGTCAGGTTGTGCTGGATTGGTCAATGATCTCCCAGGCGCTGTGTCAACCGGATCAATCGCTGCCACACCGGTTGGCGTCATGTGCCGGAGATTGCGCGTCAGCAAGGTCAGCTCATGAACCTGGGCCGTTGCGGCGACAATCAGGTCAGGCAGTTCAATGACCGTTGGCCGCGCCCGCTCGGCCAGATGGGCAATCGCGACAGCGACGGTTCCATCCAGTGGCAAGATACGGTCGGCGAAGTTGGTCCGGACTGCCTGAGCCAAGTCCTCGATTTCGGCCGCGCGGGCCGTCTGGCCGAGACGGCGCAGTTTGAGCAGGCCATTCTCGATTTCGGTCAGCGTGATCGATGCCAGTGTGAGTTCCGAGCCGTGCTGCGCCAACCACGCTGTCAAATGGCCGCGCTGACCGGCACGGCGCGGATCAAGCAGCGACAGGATGTTGGTGTCGAGAAGATAACCCAGCGCCATCAGCTGAAATCACCACCAAGTTCGCGGCCTGCGCCCATCCAGGCTGGCCGCTCCAGCATGTCGTCGGCGAAAGCACCAGCCTCGCCCAGTGCCAGCAGCGCTGCACCAAGATTGCCCGAGACAGTGCCGGCATGCTTCAGCCATTCGGCTTCGGAAACAACCACGACCGTCTCCTTGCCATATCGCGTCACGCGCTGCGGTTCGCCGGCGAGCGCCCGGTCGATGACTTCAGAAAAGCGGCTGCGCGCCTCATGAACCGAATAGCTGCGCATGACATCCTCCTTTAAATTTTATGTACAAGATAATTATAATTATGTACAGATACAAGATCATTGATCAGACATTCGTCATGGTGCCGACACCTTGGCGGCTGAGCAGAATTCAACAGAGATCGCCGGGCGGCCATCTGCCCGATCAGAGCGGCGTTTGATGCACGCAGGCTGATCGGCGCGGTGCAGACTTTGCGACGCCGTCAACTGATGCGCTCTGACTGCGGCTTGGCCAGCATCATGTTGCGGTTGGCGTTCGTGCACTGATAGCCATTCACGGGTATTGATCTGGCGCTCACGATTGCCCGGCAGGCAGCGGCCAACAGTTCAGTTCGGCCTGCCGCTCACGGTACAGAATGCGCGACATCGTCGTCTTGCCCAGCCTCGGCCGCAGTCCGATCTCGCGGACTGGAAGCCCCAGCGCATGTGTCAGCCGCAATATCGTCCGGGCATCCTGCCGGTTTTTCGACGTGTCTGCTGGTGTCGCGGCATTCGCCCTCCCGGTCCCCTGAAGGACCAAAACGGTGCCCCGGGAAAGCAGCCCATGACCAACCAGAATGCTCACCCGGAACTGTCCGGAATTGAGCGAAATCGGCAACCGTACCTGCGAGAGCCAACATCACAGGATCGCCGCGTTCAACCTGCTCTGCGCCATCATCGACTGGAATGTAACTGGTGCGAGCAGTCCACCATCCGGCGCGCGACTTTCGTGCGAGGCCAATTAGCGACGGCGCGCTCGGCCGGTCGGAATGAAGTGGTATTGTGCCGAAGCGCGCTGAATGTCTGTTAGATCCTTCGCCGGGCGTGATGGCTTTCGCGCCTTATGCCGGAACACGACATCGATCTCGTAGCCAAGCCGGTCCATGCAGCGGGCCAGACGCTCGATCGGGGACTTCACCGTGCGGCCGGTCACAATCGCGGACATGTCAGGCTGTATGACTCCCTTCAGATCGGCGGCTTTCGCCTGCGTCAGCCTCCGGCGCTTGATGATGGCGCTGATCTCGCGCACCAGCTTCGTCTTCAGCAGCTCCCCTTCAGGATTGTCGAACCCGAGACCGGCGAACACGTTGCCGCTGCCGACTTCGAACGTCATGTCCTTGCTCATGTCTTCGTCCGCTTCGCATGATGCTCACGGTACTGAGCTTCGGCCCCTTTCAGCCGCGCCTTGATCAATTCGATCTCGTGCCGGGGCGTCGCGATGCTCTTCCTGGATTTCTTCTGGAACGCATGAAGCCCATAGATCACGCCTGCGAACCTGACCGTATAGACCGAGCGACAGGTGTCGCCGTCATCGTCGTCGATGATTTCCAAGACGCTGCGGCCACCTGACCTCACCGGTCACCGGAAGACCAGGGTCGGAAGTGCCAGCGTGATCCAGGGTACATAGGACAACACCATCAGGCAGGCAAAGATCACGCCGATGAAGATCGGCAGATACCGCATCATCTTGTCGATGCTGGTGCCCGCCACCTGCGCGGCAGCGAAGAGGTTCACACCGAAGGGCGGCGTGATCATCCCCATTGCCAGGTTGACCACCATGATCGTCCCGAAATGGACGCCGTCGATGCCCAGCCGCTGCGCTGCCTCCGCCAGGATTGGCGCCAGCACGATAATGGAGGCAGAGGTCTCTACAAACATGCCGACCACGAACAGGAACAGGTTTACGGCCAACAGGTACCAGTGCGCATCGTCAAAGGTCTTTACCAGCCATTCAGCTGCCATGTCCGGCACGCCCTGGCGGTTAAGCAGCCAGGAGAACAGCGTCGCGGCTGCAATGATGAACATGATGACCGCGGAACTGATCACTGACTTCTTGAAGATCGGGTAGAGGTCGAACAGCCGGATCTCACGATGAATGAAGACGCCTACGATGATCGCATAGACCACCGCGACCACCGAAGCTTCCGTCGGCGTGGTGATCCCGCCATAGATGCCGCCCAACACCACCACCGGCATCAACAGCGCCCAGCCGGCCTGCTTCGTTGCCACCAGGAAGGGCAGGCGGCCGTCGCCATCGTTCTTGCCCCAGCCCTTGATGCGGCACCAGATCAGCACCGTCGCGACCAGCGCGACGGAGATGAGGATGCCCGGTCCGAAGCCTGCGATGAACAGCTCCGGGATGCTCGTCTGCGTGCTGACACCGTAGAGGATCATCGGGATGGAAGGCGGGATGATCACGCCAAGCTCGGCGGCGGTCGCCTGCAGGGCTGCGGCGAAGGCCACGGGATACCCCGCGCGCACCAGTGCCGGGATCATGATCGCGCCGACTGCGAAGGTGGTCGCGACCGACGAACCGCTGATCGCGGCGAAGATCATGCAGGTCAGAACGCAGGTCGCAGGCAGCCCCCCCTGGATGCCGCCCACAATAGACTTCGCGAACTCCACCAGCCGGCGGGAGATGCCGCCGATATCCATCAGGTTGCCGGCCAGGATGAAGAAAGGGATGGCCGCCAGGGGAAAGCGGTCGAGCCCTATGAAAAGCTGCTGGGCCGCGACGACCAGCGGGAAATTGGTGAAGCCGGCGAGCCCGACCACGGCGGCCAGGCCAATCGCCACCGCAACCGGGACGCTGACTGCAAACAGCACGAGCATCACGGTGAGCATCATGCCGCTCATTGCGCGTTCTCCAGTTCTTCCGACCGGCGGTCGAGGAAATGCGCCATCGCACCCACCATGGCCAGCAGCGCACCCAGCGGGATGGCGGCATAGGCATAGGCCATCGAGAATTCGAGACCGGCGATGGTTTGGAACTGTACGCGTTCGACCATGGCCCAGCCGAACCAGAACATCACGCCCAGCAAGGAGAGCACGCAGGCCAAACTCATCGCTTCGATCGTCCGCTGCAAGGTGCCGCTCGTTAAGCGATGGGCGACATCGATCGAGACCAGCGCTCCCGCGCGCAGTGCGACCGCCACGCCAAGATAAGCCATCCAGATCAGAGCGACCCGCACCAGGGCTTCCGACCAGGCGGAGGGTGTCTCGGTCGCAAAGCGGGCGATCACCTGCCAGGCCCCAGCGGCCACGGCGATTGTCAGCGCAAGGCAGGCGATCATCGCCGCAACCTCGGTTGTGAAGCGATCGAGGGTCAGAATGGCGCGGCGCGCCACGGCGCGCGCGCCACCGGATTGGGCGCCTTGGTGTCCCGCCCATAAAGCGAAGCCCACGGCAGCGGCCGTCGCGACGGCGGTCACCTGCAGGGGCATGACGTTGATCGCGTTCATCGATTCTCCAGCGCGGCAAAGAAAGGGGCGCAGGGTTTCGAGCCCTGCGCCCCCGGTCAGGCCAATTCAGCCAGGCTCACGAACCGGGGCGCCACTCTCGGATGCGGCTGAGCAGAGCGCTGTCGAGACCCTGCTCGATCTGCGCGGAACCAGAGGCGAGCGCTGCCTGGAAAGCGGCGCTGTCCACCTGCGTCACCACAGTCATGCCACGGCGGCGCAGTTCGTCGACGCCGGTCTGCTCGTCGGAGGTGACACGCGCGCGGTTCGCCACTGCCGCATCGCGGCCGGCCTGCACGAGCGCCGCGCGATCATCCGCGTTCAGCCGGTTCACGAAGGCCGGGTTGCAGAGCAGCATCGCCGGCGAATAGACGTGGCCGGTTAGCGTCAGGTGGCGTTGCACCTGGTTCAGGTTGTTGTTCAGGATGACCGGGATCGGGTTTTCCTGCCCATCCACTGTACCTTGCTGCAGCGCCGGCACCAGTTCGCTGAACGCCATCGGGGTCGGCAGCGCGCCGAGCGTCTGGAAGGCGCGCATATGCACCGGGTTTTCCATGGTTCGCACCTTCAGGCCACGCACATCGGCGGGAGTGTTCACCTCGCGCCGGCTGTTCGTCATGTGGCGGAAGCCGTTCTCGAGCCAGGCCACCGCGAGGATTCCGCGCGCGGGGAAGCGCTGCAGCATTTCCTGGCCGATCGGGCTGTCCAGCACGCCGCGGGCATGGGCGGTATCACGGAACAGAAAGGGTACGTCGAGGTTGCGGGTCTCTGGCACGAAATTGCCGACCGGGCCAGTCGAGGTGATGGTGCACTCGATGGTGCCGATCTGCACAGCCTCGATCGTCTCGCGCTCATTGTCGTTGCGCTGATAG
>JAPLOV010000017.1:9450-10919 GCA_026400565.1 Hyphomicrobiales bacterium
TGCCGATCTGCACGCTCTCGATCATTTCGCGCTCGTTGTCGTTACGCTGGATGACGATGCGGTAGCGGTTGTTGGTCAGCCGCTCGAAGGTTTCCTTGAAGGCGGTGGTACCGGCACCGTAATGGCTGTTGATTCCGATCGGATGCTGGAAGGTCACCTGAGTCTGGGCCAGGGCCGGGGCGGCGCCGAGCGCCAGTGTGGCGCTGAGCGCCAAGACCTTGAGGCCCGTTCGGCGGGTCATATTCATCGGTCGCGTCTCCCTTTTTGCCGGGGAGTCTCACATGGCCCCCAGCTTAATTCGATTTATACCCAGAGTATCACGACCTCTTCAAGCGGTAATATGAGCTTGACGAAGTGTCGACGAACATCGGCTATCCGAGCGCGATGATGACAAGTGCGACATCCATTGATCGCGGCGACCTGTTCCCGGCCGACGTCATTGAACACGCCGTCTGGCTCTCTATCCGCTTTCCGCTCAGCCTCAGGATGGTCGAGGACCTGCTGGCGGCGCGCGGGATCGTCGTCAGCCATGGATCAGGCACGAAACCGTGCGGTGCTGGGCGGTGTCAATGGCGGTGCAATCTCCGGTTGAACATCCGGTTTTGACAAAAGATAGTTGAGACGAAAGCCCGGCTTTTTGCGGATCAATATGAGAGCGCGCTCATCCACATATGTCGCGCTACAGCCGGGAGTGGAACCCGGCTGCGCCAGTTCATTGGCCAGCTGCATCCTGAGCCAGGACTCCGCCGATGATCCGAAGACCTTCTCGTACCGGATCGCTCTTTCGGGCGCGATGCTGCTGCGGCCGTTCATGATCAATTCGAGTGTCTGGGGGCTCACGCCAAGCGTCTCCGCCGCCGCTCCCGCCGTGAGCGTCAGCTACGGCAGGCAATCCTCTTTGATGATCCGGCCCAGATGAGGCGGGTTCTTCATGGCCATGACCGATCCGTCCTCATGCCTGCCGTTTTGGACCCGACAGCGCCTGCTCAAGCGTCTGGCGAATGAAGCGCTGATACGGCACACCCTCGCGCTCAGCGCGGGCTTTCAACGCGTCGAGCAAGGCCTGAGGCATGCGCATGCTAACATTCGCCGTCTTCGCCTTGAACTCGAAGCGCATCGGCGCGAAACCCGAGAAATCATAGGTCGACAGGTCCGCCTCGTCGACAAACCGTTCGGCCTCCTCGTCCGTCTTGAACGACGGAAACGGCTTGCCTTTGGATGTGCTGCTCATAGCGCTCAACCTCCTTCGCGTGCATGTAGCGGGCTGATATCGGTCGGATCACCCTGTCGTCATCATCGCGCTCGGATAGCCGATGATCGTCGACACGCCGTCACCCTGACAGTAGCACGGGTGCCAGGGGCGAGGTCCGTTTCGTGAACGATCTGTTCAACATCGCTGCCTGATCCAGCGGAAACAAAAGCCGGAAGTTTGACCCTATCGACTTGATGCAACAGCGCCCTCCAGTCAG
>JAPLOV010000170.1:0-23802 GCA_026400565.1 Hyphomicrobiales bacterium
CGCCGCGGTCCAGACTCTCGGCAAAGGGTGCCAGCCGGTCGGCTGCCAGCTTGCGCGCGGCATCCCGTATCATCACTTCTTCGTCGCTGAGTGTGAACTGCATGGCAAACCCCGGATCGCGACTTACTCTGGACTGCCGGCTCCGCCGGAGCAATCGTTGCGGAGCCACAGCCCGATTGCGCAGCCCTGCACGATCCCCCACAATGCCGGTATGACGACCCGAGAGCGCCCGCAACCCCGGATCTTCCTGCGCGCGCCACGTCCCGGTGACTACGGCTGGATCATCGCGCGCCATGGCGCGATCTATGCGGCGGAGTTTGGCTGGGACATCGCCTTCGAAGGCCTCGTCGCAAGGCTCGTGGCCGACTTCGTCGCCAGCCACGACCCCGCCCGCGAGCGCTGCTGGATCGCCGACCTGGGGGGGCAGCCGGTCGGCTCGGTCTTCTGCACGGGCAAGGATGACGACACGGCCAAGCTGCGCATGCTCATCGTCGACGCGCAGGCCCGCGGCCACGGGGCAGGGGGGCTGCTGGTCGATACCTGCATGGCCTTCGCACGCGAGGCTGGCTACCGCCGGATGACGCTCTGGACCAACGATATCCTCACCGCCGCCCGCAATCTCTATGCCGCCCGCGGCTGGGTGCTAACCTCATCGGAGCCGGTGCATCAGTTCGGGCAGTCGATGGTCAGCGAGACCTGGGCGGTCGAGCTTTAGCCCTCAGCTTGCCAGCACGCGCTGCGGCGGGAAGGTGATCTCCACCAGCGTGCCCTCGTTCTTGGCGCTGGTGATCAGGATCATGCCCTTGTTGGCTTCCACCAGCGCCTTGGTAATGGGCAGGCCAAGGCCCGTGCCGCCAATGCCGGCGCTGTTGGTCCGGCGGGTCGAAGCCACCTGGCGGAAGGGCTCCATGGCGAGCCCGAGTTCCTTTTCGGTCATGCCGATGCCGGTGTCACGCACCCTGAGGATGACCTCGCCCCGGTCGCCCAGCGCCGTCGACAGAATGACCTGGCCGCCCGCGTCGGTGAACTTCACCGCATTGGACAGGACGTTGATGACGATCTGCCGCAACGAGCGGTCATCGGCCACCACCGAGGGCAGCTTCGGCTGAAACCCCGTGCGCAGCACGACGCGCTGGCGGTTGGCCTCCGGCTGGAGCAACGCCACGGCGCTGCTGGCAATCTCGTTCAGGTTCACGCCCGTGAAGGTCAGGTCCATCTTGCCGGCCTCGATCTTGGCAAGATCGAGCAGGTCGTTGATCAGGCTGATCAGGTAGCCGCCTGACTGGTGGATGTCGCTGAGATATTCCTTGTAGCGCTCGTTGCCGATCGGCCCGAAGCGCTCTTCGGACATGACCTCGGTGAAGCCCAGAATGGCATTGAGCGGCGTGCGGATCTCGTGGCTGATCTTGGCCAGCACATCGGACTTCTGGGCGCTGGCCTTCTCCGCGCTGCGCTTGGCATCGACAAGGTCTGCCTCGGCGCGCTTCCAGGCGGTCATGTCGCGCAGGACCGCCGAAAACTTCGGCTCGTCGCCGTCTGCTACGCGGCCCAGCGTCATGTAGAGCGGGATGCGCCCACCCTGCCGGACCCTGCCCTGCACCTCGCGGCCATCGTTCAGCAAGGCCGCCACGCCGCCGCCCTTGAGCCCTTCGAGATAGTCGAGGGCGGTGATGTGGCTTTCGGGGGCCAGCAGCAGCGTGAAGTTCTCGCCCGTGACCTCACGCTGGTCATAGCCGAACAGCGCCTCCGCCGAGCGGTTCAGCGACAGGATGCGCCCGCGCTCGTCCATGGTCGCGACACCATCAGTGGCCGTGTCCATGATGGCGGTGAGCTCGCGCGCCTGTTCGCGGGCCTTGGCGAGATCGAGTTTCAGCGCCTCGACGCGTGCGGCATCCACCGGCTCGAGTGCGCGGCGGAAGGACATCAGCGTTGCTGGCTCGCCTTGCCAAGCGATGGCCGACAGGCGTGCATCGACGGCCTCATGGCTGCCATCGTGGCGCGTCAGCGCAAAGACGCCGCCGCCTTCGCCGGGCATGGCCCCCCTGAACAGCCGACCCGTTCCGACCGCAGCCAGATCATCAAGGCTGTCATGGTCGAGCAGGTCGAGCAGAGTCTTGTTCGCATAGATTATGCGCTCGGACCGCAGCACCAGCACCCCGATTGGCAGCTTGTCGAGCAGCGCCGCGAACACACCGTCGCTCGCGGCCTGCGGCGGCACGAGCCGCGCCACATCGGCCGCTGCCGTCACGGCTTCCAGCGACAGCTCTGGCGTCCGTTCTGACCCGGCGGGCTGAACCGCCTGATCCTGCAACGGGGCCTCGGCGGACTGCGATGCCAGCGGTTCCGCCAACGGCTCAGCTTTGCCACCGGCAGTGTCGAGGCTTTCGGCGGCAGGTTTCTCGGCGGAGCGGCTGTCAGCGGCCTTACGTGGCGTGGTCTGCGCGCTGTCCTCATCGCCTTCGAGGCGGGCACCCAGCGCCTTGGCGATCTCGCGGAAGGCATTGCGTTCGGAATGGGTCAGTCTCGGCGGGGTTTCTGCAGGCCGGATGTGCACCACGTTGCTGACGGGCTTCTGCACGGGCGCGGCTGGCACGGCTGCTCCAAGCGCTTGCCGTTCAGGCTCCTCGGCGACCGGAGAGGCCGGCAAGGGCTCGCCGGCAAGCTCATCCGCCGCTTCGGGTGCGGCAGGGTCAGTCTCCAGCCCGGTTGATTCAGGAAAATGCGCGACCTCGCCGGGCAGGGCCACGCCGAAGCCGCGCCAGCCGGTCAATTGGTGTTGCTGGTCACTGAGCGGCAATCCGGAGAGCGTGACGGGCAAGCCGTCATCACTGCTGCCGATGCGCCACAGGCTGGTAACGCCGCTCCAGGTCTTGCCGCCGTCCAGTGCTGCGGCCACGGCCCCGTCCCCGTCGTGAACCAGATCGCCCGTTATCTCCTGCCAGCGGCGGCCGATCATGGCGGCGGCCCTGCCTGTGCCAAACAGCGTATCGACCTCGGCGGACAGGCTACGGAAGCGGCCATCCGGCTCGATCTCCCACAGGAAGCGCACCTTGCTGGCCTTCTGTGCAGGCACGTTCCTTGCGGCGGCCACGGCAGGGAGCGCCGGGTGCATAAGCCCGGGCACGCGCTGGGCGGCCACCAGAAGCACGATGCTGCCATCGACAAGGCGCAGGCGGCGGCAGGCGCAGGTCACCGGGATCAGGCCGCTGGTTCCGGCCATGTCGAGCCGTTCGAGCCGGACGCCGCCAAGCGGAGCCAGACCCTCGGCAAGCGCCACCAGGCGCCTGGCGGTGAGCGGGCTGAACCCAGCCTCCGCCAACGCCTGACCTGCGGCGTTGGCATGGACGACCTCGCTGCCATCGCCGGACATCACGATCAGCGCCGCGTGGTCGCCGACAAAGGACGACAATCCCGGATCCCGCCGCAGGGGCGCCAGAATGTCGGTCCATGAGGTATCGCATGTGGCTTCGGTCACGGTGTCAGTGCGTCCCGCGTCAGTGCGTCCCGCGCGAGCGGGCCCATGTGCTTAATGAACTCTTAATATAGCCGCGAGGCGATCTAAATCCATCGCGAAGTGTGCGGTCGGTGTTCTGCTTCCCGGGAGGGTTAACCCGCCGCACGGAAGCCGGTTCCCGGCAGGACGCAGAAGCACGTCACCGAGGCCGATGTCCAAGGCCGATCGCTGAGTCAGCTCATTGCGCCGCTGACCGGAACAGCGCCTTGCGGCAGTGCTTGATTTGTGCATTGCAGCATGATATTGCACTGCACCATAAGCGGTGTGATGCGGCAGGCAATCGGCCTTCCGGCAGGCATCGCAAACCAGAACCCAAGGCAAGGACCCATCTCATGGCCGCTCCCAAGCTCCCCTACGACGTTCCACCCGAAATGCGTGATTTTGCCGAGAAGAGCGTCGAGCAGGCCAAGAAGGCTTTCGACGGTTTCATGGGCGCAGCACAGAAGGCTGTCGAGACCGCTCAGGGCTCCACTGAATCCGCCCGCGCCAACGCCGAGCAGAGCACGAAGAAGGCCATGGTCTATGCCGAGCAGAACATTGCTGCCGCCTTCGATCTTGCCCAGAAACTGGTTCGAGCCAAGGATCCAGCTGAAATTCTCCAGCATCAGGGCGAGTTCATGAAGGCCCAGATGGCCTCCTTCCAGGCCCAGATGACCGAGTTCGGCGCAGCCGTCCAGAAGGCAGCTACAAGTGTCACCAAGGGCAAGTGAAGCCCGACCGAGACCGCGGCGAGAGGGCTCCTCTCGTCGCATTCGAACGGTAATCCTCAGGCCCACCGCCTTCCGAAGGCGGGCCGCCGGGGTTCCTGAACACCGCCCGCAACCGACCGGATGACAACGCCCATGTCCAAACCCGCCAAGCCAGTCTCTCTCGCGCCCGTCAAGGCATTGTCCACTGTTGATACCGGCAAGCCGGCTGTTGTCGCGCCTGCTCTGATGCCCGCCGCCGCCGCTTCACCTGTGGCCGACGCACCTGCTGCTGTCTCCGCGCCTGTTCCGGCACCTGCACCCAAGGCCGCCGTGACGACTGCTGTGGCCGCGCCCAAGGCGGTTGTACCAAAGACACTCGCTCCCGTGGCATTCGCACCCAAGTCTGAGGCTCCCCAGGCTGATGCTCCTCAGGCTGATGCTCCGCAGGCTGTGCCACCGCCAGCTGTCAAGGCTGTGGCCAAACCGGCGGCTAGGGTTGCCTCTCCGAAGGTTGCTGTTGCCAAGCCTGCGGCAGCTAGGACGTCTGCTCCCAAGACGTCCGCTCCGAAGGTTGCCGCTCCCAGGGTCGTTGCTGCGCCGGTTGCAGCGAGCAAGCCTGCCACTGCTCCCAAGCCCGCTGCCAAGCCTGCCGCATCCAAGCCTGCAGCCGGTGACCTTTTCGCACCGATGTTCGACATGCAGGCGATGATGCCGTCGCTTCCCAGCTTCCAGTTGCCCGGCTTCACTGCTGCCGACCTCAAGTCTCCGGCTTTGGGGGGCGGCATGCTGGCTGTCATGACCGGGCAGATGCTGGCGGCCACACGCGCAATGGGCGACATCCAGGCGATACTGCTCGATCACGGCTGTGCCGAGCTCAAGGCCGGCCTGATCGAATTGGAAGCCTGCGCCCGTTCGACCTCACCTTCCGAGATCGTGACGATCCACGCCCGTGTGGTTCGCCGCAGCGCCGATGCACTCACTGACACCATTAAGGTCGTGTCGGATACGGCGCGCAAGAGCCTGACCCGCCGCTGAACCCCTGGAGCGGGCCACCTTGCGTGGCCCGCACCCCCAGGCCGTCCGCCGCGCCGGACCCGATAGGCGCGGCTGTGATGTGCGTATCACCCCGCGCGCATCTTGCAATTGCCGGCGGTTGCGCCTAGACGTTCGCGCCGCGAGGGGTTTGCCGATTGGGCATGCGTTCTCCCCGTGCCGCCATAGCTCAGTTGGTTAGAGCGCTAGATTGTGGATCTAGAGGTCCCCCGTTCAAGCCGGGGTGGCGGTACCATTCTCCCTTCAGGCGACCTTCAGGCGACTTGCCGGTTTTCCGCACCACCGGTTGTGAAGTGTTCACCACATCGCTCAAGACGCCCTTAAACGGCATCATGCTAGCGCATGGTGCATGGTCCTGATGCACACTCCCCCGCCCGGGTTGCCACCATGTCGCTGATGCTTGCCCCGGCATCGGGTGGCCGTGTGCGTGCCGGACTTGCTGCGCTGAAGGGCGCGCTGCTGGCCGACAGCATCGAAGCGCGCACCCGCCGCGCGGCTGGCTTGAGTGTACTGGCCCGGATCGCCAATGCGGCCATCACGCTGACCACCCATGTGATGCTGGCTCGCCTGCTCGGCGCGGCTGGCTTCGGGCTGTTTTCCATGGCCGTCACCTGGGTTCTGGTGCTGCTCGGACTTGCCACGGCGGGCCTTGCCATGGCCCCGCAGCGCTTCCAGCCGGAATACGAGGCGCGCGACGCCCGTGGGCTGCTGGCGGGCCTTTATCGCTGGAGCCATCTGGTGCCGCTGCTGGCGGGCGCGGCGATCGTGCTGGCGGGCCTTGGCGCGGTGCATCTCATGCCGCTCCGCATCTCGCCCGAGGCGCGGCTTGTGCTGTCGCTGGCGCTGCTGGCCTTGCCGGCGCTCGCGCTCATTGATGTGGTAGAAGGCTTCGCCATGGCCAACGAGTGGACCGACCTCGCGCAGGGTGTGACCTTTCTGCTGAAGCCGCTGCTGCTGCCGCTGTTGTTCCTGGTCGGCTGGCTGGCCGGCTCCGACCTGCTGATGGTGGCGCTTGGGGCCTATGTCGCCTCGACCTGGCTGGCGGCGCTGGTTCTGGTCGTGCTCCTTGGGCGGCGCATGGCCCCGAAGCTGGCGGGCACAGTCGCCTGTGCCGAGCCACGGCGCTGGGCCGCGCTGGCGCTGCCGGCCATGCTGGCCGATGCCGCGTTCCTGATGATGGCATATGCCGACGTGCTGGTGCTGTCGGCCTTTGCCAGTTCGGCTGAGACCGGTGTCTATGTGGCGGCGACCCGTATCGTTGGCGTGGTGGCCTTTGTCCATTTCGGCCTGTCCTATGCTGCGGCCCACCACTTTTCCGCGCTGAACGCCGAAGGGCGGCTGGACGAACTAGTCTGCTATGCACGCAAGGCGGCTTTGTGGACTTTCTGGCCATCGCTCCTGTTCGGTGCTCTGGTGGCGTTGGCGGCACCGCTCCTGCTGCCGGTGTTCGGGCCCGGTTTTGGCGCAGGTGCCGGTGTTGTGCCGGTGCTGGTGCTGGCGCTGCTTGTCCGCGCTGCGATCGGCCCTTCCGAACAGTTGCTGATGATGACCAACCGCCAGACAGTTGTCACGGGCATCTTCGCGCTGGCAGCGTCGGTCAACCTCGTGGTGTCGGTGCTGCTCGCTCCGCTTCTGGGAGCCATGGGGGTTGCGCTGGCCATGCTGGCCGCGAGCGTGGTGGCCGCCGCAGGCTCGGCCATCGCGGTGCGCCGCGCATTCGGCAGCTTCGTGCACGCTTTCCACAGGCTCTCGTATCGCAGGCCGGCATCACCGCGGCCGGCGTCCACCAGCCCGGATCCTGTCCATGAGCCTTGCTGATCCCGCCCCGCTCATCCTTGCACCTGCCCAGCCACGGGCCTCCGTCCCTGTGGCGGCCGATAGCGGGGCCATGCTGGTCTCGCGCATCGCTGCGGCGGACTATGTCACATGGAACGCGCCTTTCGAGGCGCTGAGCAAGACGTCGGCCGCCCCCAATCCATTCCTGTCGCCTGCCGTCGTGGCGGGGGTGCGGGCCTTCGTACCGGACAATGACCTCATCATCCTGGCAGCCCACGCGTTGCAGGAGGGCGGGCGGCGCTGCGTCGGGCTCTGGTGCCTGCGCCGCATCCGCGAGATCTGGACATTCGGGCTTCCGGCCCTGCAGGCGCCGCTCATACCGGATTTCGAGCCCTTGTCGCACCCGCTGCTGGCCACAGGCTGCGAGCGCGTGGTACTGGCAGCCCTGCTCGGATTTATCGCGCGCGAGCCATCCCTGCCCGGTGTTGTCCTGGTCCATTCCTTGCCCGCCGCGATGTTTCCGCTGCTGCCGACCCATGTCAGCCTGAGCTTTAACGAGCGCTGGCAGCGTGCGGTGCTGTCCGGTGCCGGTGGCCCGCAGGACAATGCCGAGCAAGTCCTCAGGGCGGCGATGGGCTCGTCCTACAAGAAGCGCCAGGCGCAGGAGCGAGCGCTGGCCCGCCTCGGCGAGGTTTACCATGCGACGCTGCGTGGGCAAGAGGCACTGGCCGCCGTCGAGGCTTTCATCGCGCTTGAGGCGCGCGGCTGGAAAGGCCGCAAGGGCAGCGCCCTGGCCAACAATCCGCATGATGCCGCCTATGTGCGCCATGTGGTGCGCGGGTTGGCGCAGGACGACCGGATCGCGGTCGACATGATCTGCCTCGATGGCGAGCCGGTCGCCATCGGCCTTCTGCAGGAAGCAGCGGGCCTCACCGTGTTTTGGAAAACCGCGTTCGATGAGCGCCATGCGCGCCATTCGCCGGGCGTGCTCCTCGACATGGCCGTGACTCGGCGGTTGCTGGCCGAGGGGCGGCCTGCGCTTGACAGCGGTATGATGGAGTTCACCGATCCCGATGGCCAGATCTGGCCGGGGCGGCTCGATCTGTGCCGCGCGGCGCTCGATATCCGTCATGACCTCTGTGGCCGCGTGTTGCGCGCCGGCAAGGAGGCGCGCTTTGCCCTCCGGCGGCTGAAGGCCCGTTTCGCTCGCTGACAAGGCGGCGAGGAGCGTGGCCGCACGGCTGAACGTGCCCTCAATGCCGCTCCCCTTGCCGCTGCTGCCGGCCGCCCCCATATCGCGATCGTGGCGGCGTGCTGTCACCCCATGTGCCGCATGAGGCGGGCGTGGTGTAGGTTCAACGAAGTGCCTGATAGGGCTTCGCCGATGACACGACATCCTTCGCTGTCGCACCCGTTCCTGCTCGGGTTCGACGAGATCGAGCGGGCACTCGACCGGGTCGCCAAGGCGACCAATGACGGCTATCCGCCTTACAACATCGAGCGGCTCAACCGCACCGATGACGAACCGGAGCGGCTGCGCATCACGCTGGCTGTGGCAGGGTTCACGCGCGAACAGCTCGACATCACGCTGGAAGAGAACCAGCTCAACATTCGCGGTCGGCAGTTCGACGACAAGTCGCGCGCCTACATCCATCGGGGCATCGCGGCGCGGCAATTCCAGCGCACCTTCCTGCTGGCTGATGGCATGGAGGTGCTTGGCGCGGATCTTGCGAACGGCCTCCTGTCGGTGGATCTGGCCCGCCCGGAGCCGGAGCGGATCGTCCGCAAGATCGATATCCTGTCGCGCGACTGATGTGCGACCAAGGACAGTGTGCAACGCCCGAGGAGGACGTGATGAAGACCACGACACCTGATCGCAACATCGATTTCACGCTTGCGGACCTGGCCGCCCTCGGCATGGGGCATCTGGCCTATGTGCGCCCGATGCGCGCCGACGAGGTGCGCAAGCTGGTGCCGCAGGCCCGGGACCTGCCGGCCGATATCGACCTGTTCGCGCTGCTTGGTGCGGACGGCACCCCGATCATGATCGCCGATTCCCGCGCCGAACTCACCGCCAATGCCTGGGAGAACCAGTTGGTCACGGTCAGCGTCCACTGACGGGCTGCTGAAAACACCAGTAACCCCGTCATTGCGAGCGCAGCGAAGCAATCCAGTGCGCTCATCGATGGGTTTTGGTCGCCTCGGCAGGGAGAATGCGTCGTAAACTCTGCTTGCGTGACGCTTCTGGATGGCGTCGCTGCGCTCGCCATCACGGCGGGCGGTTCGCTCAGCGCCCAGCCATGGCTGCCACCGCCGCAATCAGCAGGGCGATGTCCTGCGGTCTGGACAGCCGGTGATCGCCATCCCGAACAAACGTCAGCGTCACGTCGTCAGCCGGCAAATGCTCCATCAGTGTTGTCGCATGCTGCCAGGGTACATCCTCGTCCTGCATGCCTTGCACGATGGTGACGGGGCATCCGGGCTCAATCGGCGCGCCGAACAGCAGATGCTGCCGGCCATCCTCGATCAGCGCCCGCGTGATCGGGGAGGGCTCTGGTGCATAGTCCGATGGCAGCAGCCATTGGCCAGTGCGCTCGATCTCGTCACGGATGGCCTCAGGGAACTGCGCCCACATCAGCGTCTCGGTAAAATCCACCGCCGGCGCAATCAGCACCAGCCCCGACAGTGCACGGCCCTGCGCCTTCAGCGCCCGCGCCGCCAGCAAGGCCAGCCAGCCCCCCATCGACGAGCCGACCAGAATGGGAGCCGGTCCGCCTTCCGCCTCGATCATGGCCAGCACATCGGCTAGCCAGACCGAGATGGTCGCGTCCTCGAAGTGGCCTTCGCTCTCGCCATGGCCGGTGTAGTCGAAGCGCAGGAAGGCCCGGCCCTTGGAGCGCGCCCAGCCTGCCAATGCCTCGGCCTTGGTGGCGCGCATGTCCGAGCGGAAGCCGCCAAGCCAGATGATGCTCGGCGCGCTGTCGCTGCCTGGCTCGGCCAGCCAGGCCAGACGGCGAATCGCCGGTGGATCATGGCGTGTCAGAAATTGCGGCGCTGGCTGCTTCAACCTATGTCTCCTCGCATCGTCCTGATGACGGGCGGCATGATTCGTGCCTGATGGCATGGCGAGAGGGATGTGGTCCAGAGCGTGCGTGCAGACGAGACAGCCCTATTTGCCGATCCTGGCACCCATCCGCTGGCCGGCCGGACGATCCTCCAGATCATCCCCGAATTGCAGGCCGGCGGGGCCGAGCGCACCACGGTCGACATCGCTGCCGCCCTGTCCGCCGCGGGTGCGAGGGCGCTGGTGGCCAGCGAAGGCGGGCGCCTCGTGGCCGAATTGCAGGCCAAGGGCGGCGTCTGGTTGCCCTTCCCGGCGGCCGCCAAGAATCCGCTAAAGATGCTGGGAAATATCCGGAAGCTGTCGCGCCTGTGCGCTGCCGAGAAGGTCGATCTGGTCCATGCCCGGTCGCGGGCGCCGGCCTGGGTGGCGCTGGCGGCGGCGCGCGCCATGAGGCTGCCGTTCGTCACCACCTATCACGGCTCCTATGCCGGCGCGTCGGCGGTGAAGGTGCTCTACAATTCGGTGATGGCGCGCGGCGATGTGGTGATCGCCAACTCGGCCTACACCGCCGACCTGATTGCCCGCATGCATCCGTTCGCGCGCAGCCGGACCCGCGTCATCCATCGCGGCACGGATTTCTCGGCATACTTGCCCTCCGCCGTCGATCCGGAGCGCATCGGGGCACTGCGGCAGGCCTGGGGCGTCGAGCCGGAGCAGCGCATCGTGCTGCTTGCCGGTCGTCTCACCAGCTGGAAGGGCCAGGGCGTGCTGATCGAGGCGGCCCGCCTGCTGAAGGAGCAGGGCCGCCTGTCAGATGCCGTCTGCATTCTGGCCGGCGATGCCCAGGGCCGGGATGATTACGTGCGCGAACTGGATGGGCTGATTGCGGCCGGCGGGCTCGAAAGGCGCGTGCGCCGGGTCGGCCACTGCACCGACATGCCGGCTGCGTTCCTTGCGGCTGCGGTGGTGGTCGTGCCGTCCACCGAGCCGGAGGCTTTCGGGCGTGTGGCGGTGGAAGCGCAGGCCATGGGCACGCCGGTGATCGTCTCTGACCTCGGCGCCGTGCCCGAGACCGTGATCGGCCCGCCGCAATGCCTGCCGCAGGAGCGCACTGGCTGGCATGTGCCGCCCGGTGATGCTCCGGCACTGGCCGATGCGATTGCCGACGTGCTGGCCTTGCGTCCGAGCCAGCGTGATGCGCTGGCCCGGCGCGCCCGACAGCATGTCGAGGCCCGCTTTTCGCTGGAGCACATGGTTGGAGAGACGCTGGACGTCTACACCGCGCTGCTCGGTCGCTGAGCATTCGAGCCGCGTTGCAGGCTGAAAATCGGGCAGTGCGGGCAGCGAGACGTTGACATCCGCACCGGTTGTGCAATTTGTGCGATTACAGCGCTACGCAGCGTGATCACGTAGGAGAGACTCCCATTCGCAGACCGTTTCGTGCCCTTCCCGTGCCCCAGAAAGATGGGCCCCGCATCAACCGCGACATTCGCGTGCGCGAGGTGCAGCTGATCGATCAGAATGGTGAGAACAAGGGCGTCGTGCAGACCCCTGACGCCCTGAAGATGGCCGAGGATGCGGGTTTCGATCTGGTGGAGATCTCGCCCAATTCGACCCCGCCTGTCTGCAAGATCCTCGATTATGGCCGCTTCCGCTTTGCCGAGCAGAAGAAGGCCGCCGAGGCGCGCAAGAACCAGAAGATCATCGAGATCAAGGAGCTGAAGCTCCGACCCGGCATCGACAAGCACGATTATGAAGTGAAGATGCGCTCGCTCAAGAGCTTCATTGAGGAAGGCGACAAGGTGAAGATCACCCTGCGCTTCCGCGGCCGCGAAATGGCCCACCAGCATCTCGGCATGGAAGTGCTCAACCGCGTAAAGGCCGAGACCGCGACCTTTGTGAAGGTCGAGTCAGAACCCAGCTTCGAAGGCCGTCAGGTCGTCATGGTGCTGGCACCGAAGTAAAATCTGGTGCCGCCGCGGGAGCCAGCTCTCGCATGGCCTCGCCAGCCTTTCTAAAGCCCGCCTCGCCGGCGGGCTTTGTCATGCGCATGCTCCGGCGGCGTCGTGCCCTCGTGGCCATTGCAGCGCCGGATTTGCCCCGCCGGCGGCACGCCATTAGCATGCGGCTTCCTGACCTGGCCGCAAAGCCACCACAACCATTCGGGGGCAAGATGACCTACATCGCCAGACCGATGCCGCCGATGGACCCGTCCATCGATGTCAGCAACAACCACTACTGGAACTATCATAACCTGCCCGTGCTGCTGGCCTGCAAGAAGCCGGTGACGGCCTCGGTCGACGAGGACTTGTTCATCGCGGTGCATCAGGTCTGCGAGTTGTCCTTCCACCAGATGATCATCGATCTTGACCGTACACTGGATCTGGCCCGCGCCGGCATCGACACTGACGCTGGCACGATCGGCGATCTGTCGGAGGCGGCCTACTTCCTCAAGCGCGTCATCCAGTTCTGGCGCACGGTCAACGCCACGATGCCGATCCTGTCGGGCATGCGCGGCTTTGCCGAGTTCCGCACCGCGCTCGGTCCTACCAGCGGCTTCCAGTCCTGGCAGTTCCGCCGCATCGAGATCATGAGCGGCATCAAGGACCGCTACTGGCAAGGCGGCACGGCGGACGCGACTGGCAAGGTCCATGTCGCCGAAAGCGAGTTCGAACGCCACTACGGCGCCGAGGTCCGGGGCTGGATCGCGGCGCACCGGCAACACAGCCTGAGGCACTATGCCGAACAGTTTGTGACGGTGGCCCGCCATCAGGGCGCTGCCGATCCCGCGGCCTGGCTCGACGCACATCCGGAAGCGGGCCCGCTGACGCGCCTGATGGCGGCCTATGACAGGGCCCAGCTCGCCTTCCACCGTGCCCACCTGCAACTCGCCGAGGTGCAGCTCACCCGCGTCGGCGTCGAGGTCGGCACCGGCGGGACCTCCTATAAGGATTACCTCGCCAAGTACGAGGCCCTGCTCGCCCCGCTGTTCCCCATGCTCGCCGGCAGCACGGCGGAGGTCGCCGCCGGCGCGTGAGGCGCACCGCGCCAGCGCCGGGTGCCAGAGCCGGTCCCTCCACAACGTGAACGATCACGGGCCTCCGCGCCGGCAAAGAAGTGTTCACAACCGGCCCGTTCCGGTGTGTAACGGAAGCCGAAGCAGATTCCGGACGGATTCCCCATGAACATTCTTGTCTTGCTGTCGGGCCTCGCCTCCGCTGCCGGTCTTGTCGGCGCTCTGGCCGGGGGCTGGTTCGATGGCATCCCGCTTTATGTGGCGATTGCTGGCGTGCTGATGACTGCGGCACTGGTGATGAGCCGCAACATCGGTCCGTTCCTGCGCTTCTTCATCGTGTTCTATGCCATGGGCTATGTTGGGCTGATCGCGCTGATCGCGGCCAAGGGCCTGCTGCCCGCCGGCTGGTCCGGCGTGGTACCGCCGCCGCTGACCGCCTTCACCGCTGCCGCTTTCGCGCTGCTCGCCTTCGGCATGTCGCGCGTGCCGGTGATGCGCCAGATTACCGAGATCACCGACAAGTATTTCTCCACCGACGAGACCGCGACCTACAATCTCGGCTTCGGCCCTGACCGCACCTTGCCGGTACGCTGGGTGGCCATGGCGCTGCTGGCCATCATCATCCTGATCAATCTGGGCCAGGTTTGGGTCTCGGTCAGTCTGTCCTTCTTCAACCGCGACTGGTTCGATGCCATCCAGGCCAAGAACGCGACCGAGTTCTGGCGTCTTTTGTGGAAGGTCTGGCTGCCTCTGGTCGGCGTGCTGATCGCCTCGAACTTCATCGAGTTCCTGATCGTCTCGGCCTTCAAGATCCGCTGGCGTTCGTGGCTGACGCAGAAGCTGTTCGGCCGCTGGCTGGAGGATGGCACCCATTATCGCCTGCAATTTGGCGATGCACGCGTCGACAACCCGGACCAGCGCATCTCCGAGGACATCCGCAAATACATTGACACCACCTATTCGCTGACCATCTCGATGATCCAGCAGATCTCTGGGCTGGTATCGTTCTCGGTCATCCTCTGGGGCCTTTCGGCCAACCTCACCCTGCCCGGCCTCGACACCAAGATTCCCGGCCTGCTGTTCTGGATCGCGCTCGCCTATGCGGCGATCGGTACGCTGGTCACGCATCTGATCGGCAAGCGTCTTATCCGGCTCAACTTCCAGCAGGAGGTTTACGAGGCCGATTTCCGCTTCGGGCTTGCCCGCCTTCGCGAGTATGGCGAGCCGGTGGCCTTGCTGGCTGGCGAGAAGGCCGAGACCAAGCGTCTTGGCCAGCAGTTCGGCGAGGTCATCCGCAACTTCTTCGACATTGTCCGGGTGCAGAAATGGCTGTCGGCCTTCATCCAGCTCTATGGCTCGTCGAACAGCATCGTGCCCATCGTCATCACGGCCCCGTTCTTCTTCGCCGGCCAGATCACGCTCGGCGTGCTGACCCAGACCAGCCAGGCCTTCGCCCGTGTCGATGCGGCTTTGTCCTTCTTCATCGATCGCTACTCGATGCTGGCTGACTTCAAGGCCGTGGTAGACCGCCTGTCGACCTTCGATGCCTCGTTGTTGCGCGCCGAGACGATCAAGGCCGAAAGCCGCATCAACCTCGCAACCACGCCGGATGATCATCTGAGGCTGTCGGACCTGACACTGACCCTGCCCGGTGGACAGCCCATTGTGCAGGTTGCCGCACTGTCCATGAAACAGGGCGAGCGCACCTTGCTGGTCGGCCCGTCGGGCTCTGGCAAGTCCACCCTGTTCCGCGCCATTGCCGGCATATGGCCCTTTGGCGACGGCACCATCGCCGCGCCTGCCGGCAAGAGCGTGATGCTGCTGCCGCAGCGCCCCTATCTGCCACTCGGCACCTTGCGCGATGCGGTCAGCTATCCGGGCGTGGCCGGCACCTACCCGGACGAAGCCATCATCGCGGCGCTCAAGGCCGCAAGCCTGCCTCATCTGACAGGCCGGCTCGATGAGGAAGCATTCTGGGTGCAGGTGCTGTCACTCGGCGAGCAGCAGCGTGTCGCCATCGCCCGTGTCCTGCTGGCAAAGCCGGATTGGCTCTTCCTCGATGAGGCTACGGCTGCATTGGACGAGCCGCTGGAGGAGGCGATCTATCAGGTGCTGCGCACTGCGCTGCCGCTGACCACCATCGTCTCGATCGGCCACCGCTCGACGCTGAAGGTCATGCACGACCGCATCATCACCATGAAACCGGCAGAAGAGGGCGGGAGGTTGTTCTCGCCTGCCTGAGCGGGGCGGCACCATTCCGGCGCAGCGCCCTGATGCTACAGTTGAATATAGGTGCGAACATTGCTCTGGCTCGCCCTTGCGAGGGCGGAGGCTACGATGGGTGTGTCGGATTGGACGGGGGGATTGATCGACCGGCGAGGCGAACTTGCTGCGTTGAAGGCCCGGATGGGCGCTGTTCTGGAGCGGCGTGAACTGCGCAAGACGGGCTGGATGCTGTCAGAGGAAGCGGGCCATGGCGCCCCCCACCGGGCCAGGCGCTGCTCGGCCGCACGCGCTGGGACGCGGACGGCTTGCGCGATGTGGTGCGCAACTGCGTCTTCGAGGCGCTCGGCAACGCCAACGGCATACTGGTGGTGGATGAGACGGGCTTCGTGAAGAAGGGCAAGCATTCGGTGGGCGTTGCGCGCCAGCACACGGGCACGGCGGGCCGCATCGAGAACGCTCAGGTCGGCCGTGTTTGCACGCTAGGCCAGCCGGCATGGCGCCGCCCTGATCGACCGGCGGCTGTGTCTCCCCGAGAGCTGGGCGAAGGACGAGAAGCGCCGGGCGAAGGCTGCGGTTCCCGCCGGGATCGCGTTATCAGGCAGGATCGCGATCGCCCGTGAGATGATCACCGCGGCGCTCAATGCGGCTGCCGTAGCCGGGGCGTGCTGCAGTTTCGTCCTGGCCGACGCGCTCCACGGCTCCGATTCTGCCCTGCGCCACATGCTGGAGGAGCGCGGGCAGTCATACGTCCTGGCGATCCGCTCCAACCACAACCTGCGCTTCCTGATCGAGGAGGGCTTGATCCAGACCGACCCGGCCGAGCTCGCCGAGGATCAGGCCGCCGAAGACTGGCATGCGCTGCCGGCCGGCGAGGGGTCCAAGGGTCTGCGTCTCTACGACTGGGCCGCGATCAGGATGCCATGGACCACGAACGAGGGTTTTGCGCGCTGGCTGCTGTTCCGGCGCTCGCGCAAGGACGCCGGGAAGCTCGCTTTCTCCTTCATCTTCGCGCCCGAAGAGACCAGCCTCGCCGAGATGGCCGGCGCCGCAGGCCTGCGCTGGACCATCGAGGAAGCCTTCCAGCGCGCCAAGGACGATCTCGGGCTCGACCATTGCGAGGCCCGCTACCGGGCATGGCTGGCACCGCCACATGACGCTGGTCATGTTCGCCGCCGCCTTCCTCGCCAGGCTCACCGCGCAATGGCGCAGCGCAGCAGCCAAACCGAACGACAGGCGTCCAACCGAACGCAATCCAGCAGAATGCTTGGCCGCCTGAGGACCCTCGTCCCGTCGCCCAGCGAACTCAAGCGGATCATGGCGAAACTGACGAAAGCCTCCGTCCCGTTCGACTTCGTCATGAGATGGTCGCTCTGGCGATGAAGACATCAGGCCGCGGCAGCGATCGCCCGCTACCGGAAACGTCATGATATGCAACTGTAGTATCAGAGTCTGACCCAAAAGACTGTTGCAGTGCATGGTGTCTTCTGTGTCCTGGTTCCATCCAGGAAAGTATGGAACGATGTGGACGGCAGAGCACCGCAAGATGTATCTGCGCGATACGAAGACCGACCCGAGCAATGTGACGGATCGGGAATGGTCAGTGCTTGAGCCTTTGATCCCGCCTGCGACGCCGGGCGGGCGCCCGCGCAAGACGGACATCCGGGAGGCGATGAACGCGATTATCTATCTTCTACGGACAGGGTGCCCGTGGCGCTATCTGCCGCGCGATGGGTTTCCCGCGCGCACGACGGTCTGCACCATCTTCCGCAAGTTCCAGATCCAGGGCACCTGGGAGGCTATATGGACTGCGCTTTAGCCGTCGCTGCGTGAACGCGAAGGCCGCGAGGCCAGCCCGACAGCGGGCGTGATTGACAGCCAGACGCTCCAGTCGGCAGAAAAGGGCGGTGTAAAGCCCAGAAATCAACCCCCAACACACCCGACGCCGTGGAATATGACGCAGGCAAGACGATAAAAGGCCGCAAGATCCATGCGCTTGTCGACACTCTCGGCCTGCCGTTGCGCGTCGTGATCCACTCCGCTGGCATTCAGGACCGGGATGGCGCGGTCCTGCTGTTCACCAAGATCCGCAGCCGCTTCCCAGGGCTTGAATGCATCTTCGCCGATGGCGGATGCAACGCGCAGCAGACCTTCGAGGCCGCGGCAGCCAGCTATCCGCTGCGGCTGGAGATCGTCCGTAGGACACCCGATGCTGTCGACTTCGGGGTGATCCCGAAACGATGGGTTGTTGAGAGAGCATTCGCATGGTTTGGCCGAAACCGACGCCTCGCAAAGGACTTCGAAAACCTCGCTTAATCCCTCATGGCCTTCGTCACGCTTGCCGCAATCCAGTTCGGTGTGCGGAGGATCGCGAGGCCAAAATGGCTTTTGGCTCAGGCTCTGAGCGTTATCTTTATCCGCCAACCGGAGCCCAACTGGCGGGATGATGCTCTACAGGGCGCGCACGAAGCGCAGTTCCGCAGCGCCTTGCAGGACGAGCTGGCCGTTGACCACGTCCCACTTGCGGGCATTGCGCAGCGCCACCAGGAACGCGCGCTCGGTGCCCATCACGCCGGTCTCGCAGGCGCGGCGCGTCACCGCTACCGGCCCCACGGCAAAGCCCTGCTCGCGCAGCGGATACATCGTGGCCGAGAAGGTGTTGCAGCCGCCGAAGCCCTTGCCGCGCAACTGGTCGTCAACGGTCAGAGAAGGCCGCTCGCCGGAGACAGGCTTGCCGCCGATGCTCTGGAGCGACCAGGCGGTCCCAACCGGAAACTGCTTGTCCTGTCGGGGCTGCGGCACGTTCGGGTCGAAGTTCGGGTTCTTCTGCCCGCCGGACTGCTGCGCCATGGCCGGCAAGGCGACCAGCGACGTCGCGGCGATGAGGTTCAGGGCGAGGGCAAACGAACGTGAGCGGCGCGCCATCGGGATATCCGGTTGCTGACGAGGGAAGCGGGACCATAGAAACATGCGCCGCGTTGTTCAACTGGCGAGTTGGCATTTCCGCGGGAGGGCGGGGCTGCACCCCTCAGCCCGTCATGCGCGGGCCTCGGCATGACTGATCACACAGCGGAGCCCGGAAAAATTCTGGGCAGCCCGTGATCCGCCTTCCGTAAAGCTACGTAGTTACCGATGAAGTCTTCTGGACTTCCTTCCCCAATGACAGCCCGCTCCTCCCCCGGATGGGCTGTTTCCTGTGAGGCCACCTCCTCCCCCGGGGTGGCCTCTTTTTTGGCGCGCGGCTGCGATCAGATGCGGCGCAGGAGCTTTTCCAGCAGCGGGTTGTCCTGCCGGAACACATAATCCAGCGACCGCACTGTGACATCGGTCGCGCCGGCAGCCGTCAGGTCGTCGACCAGATCGAACACCGCCTTGTGCGGGCAGTGGATTGTGACGATCCCGCCTGGTGCCTGCACCCCGAAAGGCAGGCGGGCTTCATGCCGTGCCTGCAAGGTGTCGGCGAAGGCCTGATCGACCGTGGCGATGCAGGCCCTGACCTCCCTGAGCTTGCGCCCCTCTTCCTCGGCGGCAATGCGCATCAGGATCGCGCGGGCCGCCTTGCGGGCGCGGGCACCCCAGGGCGCCTTCAGCGACGCCACGAGATTGGCCTCGGAGGTCAGCATAACGCCGTCATCCAGCACCTTCAGCGCGTTGGCGGCCAGCGTCGAGCCGGTAGTGGTGATGTCCACCACGATCTCCGCCGTGCCGGCAGCCGGCGCGCCTTCCGTGGCCCCGAGGCTTTCGACGATGCGGTAGTCGGTCACGCCATGCGCGGCGAAGAACCGGCGGGTGATGTTGATGTATTTCGTGGCCACGCGCAGCTTGCGCCCTTGCCGGACGCGCAGATCCTCGGCGATATCGTCGAGATCGTCCATGGTGGCGACATCGATCCAGGCCTGCGGCACGGCCACGACCACGCTGGCTTGGCCGAAGCCGAGCGGCGTCAGCAGTTCCATCGTGCCGTCGACATCGGCCACCTGCTCGCGCACCAGATCCTCGCCGGTGATGCCCATGTGGGCTGCGCCGCTGGCCAGTTGCGCCACGATCTCGGAGGCCGAGAGGAAGGCCACCTCGACATCGGCAAGGCCCTGGATGGTGCCACGGTAGTTGCGCTCGCCGCGCTGCTGGGCAAAGCCGAGCCCGGCCCGCGCGAAGAAGGCCGAGGCATTTTCCTGAAGCCGGCCCTTGGACGGCACAGCCAGGACAAGGGCTGGATTGCTGGTCCCGCTCATAACGGCCTCCGGGTCAGCCGGTCGAGCCAGATCGAGGCCCCGACCGCAGGGATGGGGCTTTCGGCCCCAAGCTTGCCGAGCAGCGTGTCATAGCGTCCGCCGCCGGCAACGGGCCTGGGCGAGCCGGGTGCTGGGTCGTGAAGCTCGAACATGACGCTGGTGTAGTAGTCGAGATTGCGGGCGAAGCCGGCGCTGAACTGCATCGCCGCCACATCGAGTCCCCGCGCCGCCATGAAGCCGGTGCGGGCTTCCAGCACGTCGAGTTCGCCGGCAAGGTCGAGCCCTGCATCCTTTGCCAGCGCCCTCAGGGCTGTCGCTGCCTCGTCCGGGTCGCCTTCCACCGCCAGCACGCCGGCCATGATCTGGCGGGCTTCCGGCGCAATGGTCTGTTCGCGTTCGCTGGCGCGCGCCAGGAAGCGGCTGGCAATGTCGCCGGCCGAGCGCCCGCCGACGCTGGCAATGCCGGCGATCGACAGCACATCCTCGACAAAGCGTTTGGCCGCGCCGGGATCCTGGCCCTGAAGCGCGGCGAACAACCCGGCATGGGTGTCCTGTCCCGGTGCCTCCACCGTGTCCAGCGCCGCCAATGCACGCTCGCCCTCGCCGGCGCTGACCGCGCGCATCAGCTTGCGCTGCGCCGCAGCTGGCAGGTTCAGCCCGCGGAGCACAGCCTTGAGGATCGCCACGTCACCGAGCCTGATCCGGGGCGCGGCAAGCCCGGCCATGGCCACGGCTTCGCAGGTGATGGCCAGCACCTCGGCGTCGGCCGCTTCCGAATCTGTCCGGCCGATGAGTTCGAGGCCGGCCTGGAGGAACTCGCCCGGCTCGCCGCTGCGCATCCGGAACACCGGACCGAGATAGGCATAACCACGCGCCTCGCCGGCATGGCGGCTGGCGAGATGGTCATGGCAGACGGGAATCGTGTATTCCGGCCTGAGGCACCATTCCTGCCCGTCGCCATCCTGCGTCATGAACATGCGCTTGCGCATGTCCTCGCCCGAGACATCGAGAAAGATCCCGGCCGGCTGCAGGATGCCGGGTTCGGCGCGCCCATAGCCTTCGCGCTGGAACAGCGCCAGCAACCCTTCCGCCAGAGCCTGATCTGTTGCAGCCATGCCTGTTGTCCAAAACCTTCCAGAAGAGACCGGGCACCTGAGACCCGGACCCTGTCATCGCGCCCTCATCTAGCAACGCACCTGCACGGAGGCGATGGTTTTTTCTGCGAACGGTGAACAGGTCCCGTGAACCCGACCTCGTGGTTTGCCTGTTGCCGGCCAGCGCAGTATCGCTTCTGGTCAGAGTGCCGGAAGATCAGCCATGACCGACATCACGCTTCGCAGCGCCAAAGCCCAGCTTGCCTTGCTGGCGGGAGGCCGCATCTCGGCTGCCGAATTGCTGGAGCTTCATCTGTCCCGCATCGAGCGGCTCAACCCCGCGCTCAATGCGGTCGTGGCGCTCGATGTGGCCAAGGCCCGCGCCGCTGCCCTGGCATCCGATGCGCGCCGCAGGGCCGGGCAGGACGGTGCCCTCGAAGGCCTGCCGATCACCATCAAGGACGCCTTCGATGTGGCCGGCCATGTCTCAACGGCGGGTGCCAATGCCTATCGCGAGCGCATGCCCGAGGAAGACGCCGCCGCTGTGACCCGGCTCAGGGCCGCAGGCGCCATCATCATGGCCAAGAGCCAAGTGCCTGTATTTTCCGGCGATTTCCAGAGCTATAATCCGCTCCATGGCACTACCAATAACCCGTGGGACCCGGCGCTCAGCCCCGGTGGATCGTCGGGCGGGGCCTGCGTTGCGGTGGCGACCGGCATGAGCGCCTTCGAGCTTGGCTCCGATCTGGGCAGTTCGATCCGCTGGCCGGCGGCGGCAACGGGCGTGTTCGGCCTCAAGACCACATGGAACCTGATCTCGACCTGGGGCATGGTGCCGCCGCCGCCGGAGCGCCGCTCGCCGCGCAATGCCGATTTGGTCGTGGCCGGCCCGATTGCCCGCACGGCGGATGACATCGCCCTGATCCTGTCCGTGCTGGTTGGCGGGCGCGAGCCCGGCTCACCCTCGCCGGTCGCGCTCGCTCAGCCGGCACGGCTGGATGCGCGGGGGCTGAGGGTCTGCGTCTGGCGCGACGATCCCTTCGCCAAGGCCGATGCGCTCGTCCATGAGGGTGTCGACCGGGCAGCGCGCCTGCTCGAGGGCGAAGGGGCGATCATCGACGAAAGCACCCGGCCGGGCTTCAGTTTCCAGGAGGCCTTCGAGGTCTTCGCCCTTCTCAACCACGCCATCGTCGCCCATGGCCTGCCGCCCAAAGTGCGGGCGAAGATCCAGGCCATGGCCGCCGGCTTTTCGCCGAATGACCTGTCCCACCGCTCCTTGCAGTCGCGCGGTGCGCGGATGACGCCGGGGCTTTTCCAGCAACTCAGCCAGCGAAGGCTGGCGATCAAGCGGCAATGGGCCCGCCTGTTCACGCGCTTCGACGTGGTGCTGTCCCCGCCCGCGCCAGTGGCCTTCCTTGCGCATGACCATGGGCCGGACCTGCACGCCCGCACGCTGACCGTGAATGGAGAGGCCCGTCCGTACCTCGACTTTCTGGTCTGGGCCGCTTTGGCCTCGGGCGGCGACCTGCCGGCCCTGTCCGCGCCGGTCATGCGCTCGGCCGGCGGGCTGCCGCTCGGTGTCCAGATCATCGGGCCTGCGGGCGGCGACCATCAGGTCATCGCCGTTGGCCGCATACTGGAACAGATCACCGGCGGTTTCGTTGCCCCGCCCATGGCGCGATGAAGAGACCCAGCCTCCATGAGATCAGCCGTGTGGTGCCGGAACCCTTGAGAATTCTGCTCAAGCCAAGTATCGCATCAGGCGAATGGTGATCGGGCCGGAGACGGCAGGCATGCAGCCCAGGGTGTGCCGCGCTGTCGTTGAGCCCGACAGGAGAAACAATGGCTGATCATCCGGCACAGGACGAGAAGGCCAGAAACGGGCATGCCCAACGTCTGGCAGCAGCCCTGAGGGAAAACCTCAAGCGGCGCAAGCAGCAGGCGCGGGGCAGGGCTTCCGCATCACCGGATGTGCTGGCCGGCCCGATATTGCATGATGCGTCCCCGCAAGACGTGTCCGAGCACGAATCCCCACGGCAGGATGATCCTGCCGCACGGTCAAGGCCCGATCTCAAGAACGGTCCGGCCTGACACAACGCCCATCAGGCGGTACCTTGCCCAAGTCTTGGCCAACGCTTGGCCCAAGCCGTGGCCCAGGGGCATCCGCCCAGCAGATGAAAGACTGACATGGACCGCATCCGCATTGTCGGCGGCAACCGACTGAACGGCACCATCCCGATCTCGGGCGCCAAGAACGCGGCCTTGCCGCTTATGATTGCCAGCCTGCTCACCGATGACACGCTGACGCTCGAGAACGTGCCGCGCCTGTCGGATGTCTCCAATCTGGCGCGCATCCTCTCCAACCACGGGGTTGACCGCAATGTGCCGGGCAAGCGCCTCGGCCAGACCGTGGAGACGGGGCAGACCCTGTCGCTCTGCGCCCGCACCATCGTCGATACCTGCGCGCCCTATGATCTGGTCTCGACCATGCGCGCCTCGTTCTGGGTAATCGCGCCGCTGCTGGCCCGGATGGGCGAGGCCAAGGTATCCCTGCCCGGCGGCTGCGCCATCGGTACGCGGCCTGTCGACTTCCTGCTGATGGCGCTGGAAAAGCTCGGTGCCGTCATCACCATCGAGGCCGGCTATGCCATCGTCACGGCCCCGAAAGGCCTGCAAGGCGGCCGCATCGTGTTTCCCAAGGTCACCGTCGGCGGCACCCACACCGCGCTGATGGCGGCGGTGCTGGCCCATGGCAGCACCGCGATCGAGAACGCCGCGCGCGAGCCCGAGGTTGTCGATCTGGCCCATTGCCTCATCAAGATGGGTGCCCGTATCGAGGGCATCGGCACGCAGACGCTGCAAGTCGAGGGTGTGACCCGCCTGAACGGCGCGCGTCATGCCGTGGTTCCGGACCGGATCGAGACCGGCACCTATGCCATGGCGGTGGCCATGACCGGTGGCGATGTCCTGCTGGAAGGGGCGCGCGCCTCCGATCTTCAGGCTGCCCTAACGGTGCTGGAACAGGCCGGCGTCAGCGTCACCACGGAGGCAGGCGGAGTCCGCATCCGCCGAAACAGCCAGGCGCTGATGCCGGTCGATGTCAGTACCGAGCCGTTTCCCGGCTTTCCCACCGACTTGCAG
>JAPLOV010000170.1:23817-27517 GCA_026400565.1 Hyphomicrobiales bacterium
ACTGATGAGCATGGCGAAGGGCACTTCGCGCATCCGCGAGACCATCTTCGAAAACCGCTTCATGCACGTGCAGGAACTGGCACGCCTCGGCGCGAAGGTCCGACTCGATGGCGACACTGCCTATGTTGACGGCGTCGACAAGCTGACCGGCGCACCAGTCATGGCCACCGACCTGCGCGCCTCCGTCTCGCTGGTGATCGGCGCGCTTGCCGCCGAGGGCCAGACCACGATCAGCCGCGTCTATCACCTCGATCGCGGCTTTGAAGCCCTGGAAACCAAGCTGTCGCGCTGCGGCGCGCAGGTGGAGCGGGTCAGCGGCTAGCGCTGAGGGGCGAGCCGGGCCCCGACAGCCGGGCCGGCATCAGGCCTTCATCAACTCCGCCACATGGGCGGCCACCGAGCCGCCGAGGCCCGCGAGATCATAGCCGCCTTCCAGCACCGAGACGATGCGACCGCCGGCGTGCCGGTCTGCGATGTCCATCACCTCTCGGGTGGCCTGGGAGTAGTCCTGGGTTGAGGTTGGCGAGCGGATCGCGCCAGTGCGCATCGAAGCCGGCGGAAATGATCACCAGTTCCGGCTTAAAGGCATTGAGCCGCGGCAGGATAAGCGACGACATCGCTTCCTCGAAGGCCTCCCCGCCATCGCCCGCCGCCAGTGTCACGTTCATGATCGTGTCATGCTCGCCGCGCTCCGACGGCGAGCCCGTGCCTGGATAGAGCGGGGCCTCATGGCTCGAAATGTAGAGAACGTCGGGATCAGCCCAGAAGATATCCTGCGTGCCGTTGCCGTGGTGCACATCCCAGTCGAAAATGGCGACCCGCCCCAGCCCATGGACAATGCGGGCATGGCGCGCGGCAATGGCTGCATTGTTGAAGAAGCAGAAGCCCATGGCGGTCGCATGCTCGGCGTGATGTCCCGGCGGCCGCGTCGCCACGAAGGCATTGCGCACCCGCCCGGCGAGCACCGCATCCACCGCCGCCGTGGCTCCGCCGACCGCGCGCAGGGCCGCCTCCAGAGTGCCGGGCGACATCACCGTGTCGGCATCCACATGCACGATGCCCTCGCTGGGCGAGGCGTTGCGCAGCGCCGCCAGATGCCGCTCCGGATGGCACAGCACGATCGCGGCCTCCTCGCCGCGCGGGGCCTCCTCCCGCACCAGCGCGCCAAAGGCCTCCCCCGACAGGGCCTTCTCGATGGCCCTGATCCGGTCCGCCCGCTCCGGGTGGCCATGCGGCGTGGCATGGTCGAGGCAAGCGGAATGGCTCAACAGAAGCGTGCTCAAGATCATGCTCTCCAGCGTTGCCAAAATGCAAACGACTTGATCAGAAGCCTGCGGCGTCCGCGATTGCGCTTCTGATGGGCGCAAAGGGTTGGTTAACCATGACCAATGCACCCTTTCATCATGTCACATCGGTCTCCGATTCGCAGCGCCGTCGCGCTCCTTGCCATTGCCGCTGCTCTTGGCGCATGCAGTTATCGCGGCGTGCCAGAACCGAGCCTGAATGCGCGCGATGCACAGTTCATGGCGCTTGTGCCCAACCATGAGCTGGAAATGCAGTTCCAGCGCTTCGAGGTCGATTACCGCACCGACGAGAAGCCCGGCACCATTATGGTCTATACCGGCGAGAAGCTGCTCTACTTCGTGATGCCCGGTGGCAAGGCCATCCGCTACGGCGTCGGCGTCGGTAACGAGGCCTTCGGCTGGACCGGCAATGCCGACATCGCGCGCAAGGCCGAATGGCCAAGCTGGACCCCGCCCGCCGAGATGCTGGAGCGCTGGCCGCACCTGCGCAACCGCGCCGGCGGCATGGCTGGCGGCCCGGCCAACCCGCTGGGTGCTCGCGCCCTCTATCTTTACCAGAACGGCCGCGACACGCTTTACCGGATCCACGGCACCAACGAGCCGGAGTCGATCGGGCGCGCCTCGTCCTCGGGCTGCATCCGCATGCGCAACGTCGATGCCATCGATCTGTTCAACCGCGTCAAGGTCGGCGCCAAGGTCGTGGTCAGGTAAGAGACTGGCGCGGCTCGCCCTATCCGAGGTCGACCAGCACGATTTCCGGCGGGATGCCGAAGCGCACGGGCGGGCCACTGGTGCCAAGCCCGGCCGAGACGATGATGGAACGATTGTCCTCGACCACGCGACCATAGGCGTAGCGGCTGCCGAATTCCGACGGGATGTAGGGTGACCAGCCGAACAGGCGCACCTGTCCACCATGGGTGTGCCCGGCCAGCGTCAGCGCCACCTGGGCCTTGCCCGGCGTGTCCGGCAGGCCGGCGAAGATGTCGGGCTCGTGGGCGAGCAGGATCACCGGTGCGCCATCGGCGGCCTGCGCCAGCGTGCCCGGCAGGTCGTCGAGCCCCTGGAACATCATGCCCCGGCCCTCCCGGTAGCCCAGCCTGTAGGCAAGCTGGTCGGCCAGTCCGGCGAGCCAGAACGACCGCCCATCCTTGCTGAGCTGTCGCGCCTTGTTTTCCAGAACGGGCACTCCGGCATCGAGCAGCGCCATCTTGGCGAAAGGGTCGCCGCGCCGCGCCCGCTGCACCACCGGGTCATCCCAGTATTCGTGGTTGCCGAGAATGGCATGGACGCCGAGCGGGGCTTTGAGCCGGGCAAGCGCCCGCGACCATTGCTGTGGTTTCAGTCCGTGCAGGTTGCGGCTCTCGCGAGTGATGTAGTCGCCCAGCAGCACGATTAGGTCGGGCTGGAGCGCGTGTGTCCGTTCGACGATCTCGTCGATCCGGGCCAGCGGCATGTGGGCGCTGCCGCAGTGCAGGTCGGCGAGGGCAGCGATGCGCAGCGAAAGCCCGGCCGTCCAGCCCGGCGGCGTCAGCGCATAATGCGTGACAGCGACCGAGCCGCCCGGTTCCAGATAGCGAGCATAGGCCGCCCCGCTGGCACCGGCCAATAAAAAACCGGCGCCGACCTTGAGGATCGAGCGCCGGGTGACAGTCATGGGTCTCGAATCCAGTGTGCTGTCAAAACATCATTCGGCTTCAGGGCCAAACCGCAGGATGGCGGGAATATCGCGGGCCGACGGCGTGGCTTTGAGGCCCTTGCGCGGGCTGGCACCGGCCGCCACTGCGGCAATGCCGATCGCGCGATAATGGCGGGCATACAGGTCGCTGGCCGACTTGTCGTGGAAGTTTGCGCTGATGCGCGGTTCGCGGCGCTGGACGTCGCTTGACATGGGAAACCCTGATCCTCTGAAATCTGCACCGGGGGTGATGCAGCCCTCTTCTGACCGGAAATCCTGACGTTCGCGCGGCGCGATCTTGACCTTATCGTGGCAGGATCAGCCGCTCGCGGGCCGTCAGGCACCGGTGAGCCCACCATGCACACCGGGCCTCAAGGCTTGGTTAATGACGCGACGATTCTGTCGTTAAGCATCACCCGGCTGCGTGCCATCATAGCCATCGATGATGACCATGTCCGTGGTGCCTGCCGTGCCCAGCACGGCCAGCGCCGCCTGATACTCGGGCGAGGCGAGGCAGGCGCGGGCAATCTCGCCAGACGCGAATTCGATCACCACGTTGTGCTGCCGGCCCTGGCCCTTGACCAGGTCATAGGGTCCGCCGCGCACGATGAAGCGCCCGCCGAACTTGGCGAAAGCCACGCCGTTCAGCGCCCGGTAGCGGGCATAGGCGTCCTGATCAGTGATATCGAGCCGCGCAATCCAGTAGCCCTTGGCCATGGCG
>JAPLOV010000006.1 GCA_026400565.1 Hyphomicrobiales bacterium
GTCGGCCGTTCCGGGCCCGATCATGCGCCGGTGTTCAAGGTTGCCGCCCATGTCCACGGGCTGGCGGACGGGGTTGGCGAAGGGCGCTCCAAGCGCATTGCGGAGCAGGTTGCAGCGGAGAATTTCCTCCGCCGCGAAGGATTGTGGCGTGAAGGAGAAGTCGGGCTTGAGTGACGTGAACGAACCGGTGCCCTCCGGGCGCATGGAACCACGCGAAGGTATGCGCGCGGGCTTCGTGGCGCTGATCGGCGCGCCCAATGCCGGCAAGTCGACGCTGCTCAACCAGCTTGTCGGAGCCAAGGTCTCGATCGTCTCGCGCAAGGTGCAAACCACGCGCACCCAGGTGCGCGGCATCGCCATGGCGGGCCCGTCGCAGATCGTCTTCGTCGATACGCCCGGCATCTTCCGGCCCAAGCGCCGGCTCGACCGGGCCATGGTCACGTCCGCGTGGGGCGGGGCAACGGACGCGGACCTTGTGGGCGTGCTGATCGACGTGAACAAGCACCGCGACGCCGAGACGCTGGAATTGCTGGCCCGTCTCGCCGAGATTCCCCAGCCGAAATTTCTGGTGCTCAACAAGGTCGACACGCTCAAGGACAAGGAAGCGCTGCTCGGCATCAGCACAGGCATCAACGAGAAGGCCCGTTTCGAGACAACCTTCATGATTTCGGCCCTGTCAGGCTCGGGTGTGAAGGCCATGCTCGACTGGCTGGCCCAGCGCGTGCCGGCAGGCCCCTGGCTCTATCCCGAAGACCAGATGTCCGATGCGCCGCTGCGCTTTCTCGCCGCCGAGATTACCCGCGAGAAGATGTATGAGCGGCTGCATGACGAACTGCCTTACCGCTCGACGGTGGAAACCGAGAGCTGGGTGCAGAAGCCGGATGGGTCGGTCCGCATCGAGCAGACGATCTTTGTCGAGCGTGAAAGTCAGCGCAAGATTGTGCTCGGCAAGAATGGCGCGACCATCAAGTCCATCGGCCAGTCGGCCCGTCATGACATCGCCGAAGCCGCCGAGGCGAAGGTGCACCTGTTCCTGTTCGTGAAGGTGCGGGAGGACTGGGGCAACGATCCTGCCCGCTATCGCGAGATGGGGCTCGAATTTCCCAAGGAATGAGGCCGGCCGCATCGTTCGCGCAGCCGTGAGGTGCATTCTGTTCGGCAGCGGGGCAGGATCGGGTTATAAACGGCCTCACGATCCGCGCCGTTGCCGCGCTGGGCGTCCTGCTTGCCGCCTTGCTGGGCACTTCGGTGGCGGGCCGTGCCGATCAGGCCGTTGCTGACAGCGCCACTGCCAGCGCCCGATCACCCGGCTGTGCCATTGCCGGAGGTCGCTACCTGGCGCTGGCCCCGTCCGGCCTGGTATTTTCCATGGCTGGCGCGAAAGTGCCGAATACGTGGTGCTGGATCCGCCGCTCAGGGCGCTGGTCGACAAGCGCGGCGTGCTGCTGATCGCGCCGCATGGCGAAGGCAACTCCTGTTCCTATCTTGGCGCGCCCGGCAAGCATCGCGACGAGTTTGCCTTCATCGCCGCACTGGTAGCCGATGTGAAGGCGCGCTTTCCGGTCGATGCCCGCCGCTTCGTCGCAGCCTGCTTCAGCCATGGGGCGTCGATGGTCTGGAACAGCGCCTGCCGTCAACCGGGCCTGTTCGCCGTTCATGGCCCACTGCCAGGCGGTTTCCGGGAGCCCTCGCCGGAGGCTTGCAGTGGCGCGCCCGTCGATCTCGTCCATGTCCGCGGCACACACCGACGGCCCGGTGCCATCGGTGGGCGGGCCTTGCGCGGCGGGTTGTTCAGATAGGCTGACATCCGGCGCGATTGGGCCGTCTGGCTCAGGGGCAATGCCTGCCCGGCGCTGCCAAGCAGCACCTTCACACTGGCCGGGCGCACTAGCCTGCTCTGGTCGGCATGCGCGCGGCCCGGCCAGTTGCAGTTCTGCACCCATGATTCAGGACATGAGATCCATGAATCGGAACTTGAAGTGCTTTGGAGCTTTGTCGAACAGCGCGCCACAAGCGGCTGAGTGGACTCCTCAATCGCGCACCAGCACCAGCCCTGTCAGCAGGTCGTGGCCCATGCGGCCGTCGCGGCGCAGCACGCCGATCGCCAGCGTCAGCAGGTAGAGCCCGACCGTGAAGGTTGCCACATAGAACAGCAGGCAATGCGCCGCCGCCGTGATGCCGTCCGGCGCGCCGCCGTCACTGCGCTCCACCCTGACACCGGAAACCCGCATGCCGATCGTGGCCTGCCGGACCCCGCCGATGGTGATGGCGGCATAGGCCATGGCCGTGCAGATGCCGACGATAGGGAACAGCATCCAGCCAATGCCGAAGGTGATCAGTCCGAGGAAGCTGACGCTCATCGCGACAATCAGGCCGATGAGCCCGACGATGGACAGGTCGATAACATAGGCGACCAGACGCGGCACGAGCACGCCGCCGGTGCGTCCGGACTGGCTGATGGCGCGCTCCTGAAGGGAGCTGGTCGTTACGGCAAGAGGCGATGTCATGAACGCTGATCCTTTCCCGTCATCATGTTATGTCCCGGGCACCGGCTTTCAAGCCTTGTGGCGGTCCAGATCGCGAAAGCCCGGCGCATTCTGCCGTCTTGGCTCCAGCCCGTCCTGTACCAGCGCGGCAAGGATCTCGCGGGCATGGTCCGCGCCGCGGGTCTCGACCGTGATGTCGATGGACACGCCCTTGGCCGGCACGTCCAGCAGCAGCCGGCCATGCGAGACCTCGAGGATGTTGGC
>JAPLOV010000228.1 GCA_026400565.1 Hyphomicrobiales bacterium
AAGACGATGGCGGTGTTGAAGTCCACCGCGTCAGTGATCAGGCGGCGCAGGGTCTCGCGCTTCTCGAAGTCCTTGCCATGGGAGGCCACCAGCCTCTGTGTGATCGTGGTCGCGGCCGTCGCCGGGCGCGAGGCCTCGATGCGGACGGGATTATGAAGAAACTGCTCGGTGATGCGGGTGATTTCCGCCGGCATCGTCGCAGTGAAGAACAGCGTCTGACGAGTGAAGGGCACCAGCTTGGTGATCCGCTCGATATCAGGGATGAAGCCCATGTCGAGCATGCGGTCGGCTTCGTCGATGACGAGGATCTCGATGCCGGTCAGCAGCAGCTTGCCGCGCTCGTAATGGTCCAGCAGACGGCCGGGCGTCGCGATCAGCACATCGACGCCGCGCGTGATCTTGACGTCCTGGTCGCCGAAGGACATGCCGCCGATCAGCAGCGCCACGTTGAGCTTGTGATTGACGCCATACTTGATGAAGTTTTCCTCGACCTGCGCTGCCAGTTCGCGGGTCGGCTCAAGGATCAGCGTGCGCGGCATCCGGGCGCGTGCGCGGCCCTGCTCAAGCAGCGTGATCATCGGCAACGTGAAGGCCGCCGTCTTGCCGGTGCCGGTCTGGGCGATGCCCAGCACGTCCTTGCGCTGCATCACATGCGGGATGGCCTGCGCCTGGATCGGGGTAGGGGTGGTGTAGCCGGCCGAGGTAACGGCCGCGAGGACCTTGTCGCTCAGGCCCAGTTCGGAAAATGACATGTGATATGGCTCGGGATGTTGGCGGACATGGCGCGCTTCGCAATGAGCGGGGCGAACAGGTGCTCGTGCCGCAGATCGCTGTTTGTCGCCCCGTCTCTCGAAAAACCGGTTCCCACTCTTCCGGACGAGGCGACCGATGGCGCGGCTCAGGTTCATGCGCGCCGACGGACTGAACAAGACTTGCGGCAAAGGGCCATAAATGTCAACGAAGTTCATGATTTTCACGGGAAAATGACCATGTCCGAACCGCTCGTCCTGATCCCCGGCCTGACCTGCACGGCGGAGCTTTATGCACCGCAATGGGCCCGTCTCGGGGTGGATCGGTCTGCGACGGTTGCCGAGCACAGGCTCGATGACAGCCTCCAGGGTATCGTCGAGCGCCTGCTGGCAGCAGCGCCGCCGCGCTTTGCGCTGTGCGGGCTGTCCATGGGTGGCTACATCGCCTTCGAGGTCATGCGCCGCGCGCCTGAGCGTGTCAGCCGGCTGGCCCTGCTCGATACCTCGGCCAAGCCCGCGACGCCGGAGACCAACGCGCTAAGGACGGAGATGATCGCGCTTGCCGAGCAGGGCCAGTTCGAGCACGTCATGGCGATGATGTGGCTCCGGCTGGTCGCGCCGGCGCGCCGAGAGGACCGGGCCTTGCGCGACATCGTGCGCCGCATGGCCAGCGAGACTGGTCCGGAGGCGTTCGTGCGCCAGCAGCGCGCCATCATGGGCCGTCCCGATTCCCGTCCAGGGCTGGGGGCCGTCGCCGTGCCGACGCTGGTGCTGGTTGGAGCCGAGGATATCCTGACCCCGGTGCGCGAGGCCGAGGAGATCGCCGCTGCCATTCCGGCTGCCACGCTGGTCACGATCCCCGGCTGCGGCCATCTGGCCACGCTGGAGTCTCCGGATAGGCGGGCGGGCCTGGCTTGGCAGAATTACCGGCTCTGTGCGGGGCACGCCCGGGCTCCGCACGATCGACCCTGTCGCGTTGCTGTCAATTAGCCGCCCCTTGGCCGCCTCACCGGAAATCGCCGCCATGGCGCTCTTTTCTGCTGGCGCAATCCGGTTGCTCATCACATTGGCAGCGATCACCGACAGGAACGTGATAGCGATGGCGGCCTTGGCGATATCGGTGCTGAAAGCCCCGCTCTGATCTCGGAGGAAGCTCCGCAAGTTCTGCAAAATGCCACGCATGACAAGGCTCCCGGCTCGATGCATTCCCCATCATCATGCCGCGGCAGCGTTAATGCTTGGTGAGCGCGATGGGCGCACCCACGCGCCTGCCGGTCAGATGTCGACCAGATCGCCGGAAAAGGCGGCGCGTTCCTGGATGAAAAGGAAGCGCGCCTCGGGCTTGTTGCCCATCAGGCGCTCCACCGTGTCGGCAGTCTCGTCACGCGCGTCGTGCTCGACCACGACCTTGAGCAGGATGCGCGCCTTCGGGTCCATGGTGGTTTCCTTGAGCTGCGCCGGCATCATCTCGCCAAGGCCCTTGAAGCGGCCGATCTCGGGTTTCTTGCCCTTGAACAGGCTGGCGATCAGCTCATCCTTGTGGGCATCGTCGCGCGCATAAGCCGACTTGCCGCCCAGGCTGAGCCGGTAAAGTGGCGGGATGGCGAGATACAGGTGCCCCTTGTCGACCAGTTTGGGCATCTGCCGCCAGAAAAACGTCACCAGCAAGGAAGCGATGTGCGCGCCGTCCACGTCCGCGTCGGTCATGATGATGACCTTCTCATAGCGCAGGTCGTCATCGCGATATTGCGAACCCAGCCCGCAGCCCAGCGCCAGTGCCAGATCCTGCAATTGCTGATTGGCGTTCAGCTTGTCGCGCGTGGCGTTGGCAACGTTAAGGATCTTGCCACGCAGCGGCAGCACAGCCTGCGTGGCCCGGTTGCGGGCCTGTTTGGCGCTGCCGCCGGCGCTGTCACCTTCAACAATGAACAGTTCTGACCCGGCTGCACCGGCATTCGAGCAGTCGGCCAGCTTGCCGGGCAGCCTGAGCTTGCGCGTCGCGGTCTTGCGCGAGACCTCCTTTTCGAGCCGGCGGCGCAGGCGCTCGTCGGCGCGGTCCACCGTCCAGTCGAGCAGGCGCGTGGCTTGCGCGGGGGAGGCGGCCAGCCAGTGGTCGAAGCCATCGCGCACCGCGCTCTCGACGATGCGCGCCGCTTCCAGTGTCGCCAGCTTGTCCTTGGTCTGCCCCTGGAATTCCGGCTCGCGGATGAACACCGACAGCATGGCGGCGCAGGTCGCCATCACGTCGTCGCTCGTGACATTGGCAATGCGCTTGGACTGGCCGATTCGTTCGGCATGGTCGCGCAGACCGCGCAGCAGCGCCACCCTCAGGCCCTGCTCATGGGTGCCGCCTTCGCCGGTGGGAATGGTGTTGCAGTAGCTTGATGAAAATCCATCTTCGCCCGTGGCCAGCCAGGCGATGGCCCATTCCAGCGAGCCATGGCCACCCTGCTTCTGGATCTTGCCGGAGAAGATGCTGTCGACGACCAGATCCTTGCCCTCGATGTCGCGGGCGAGATAATCCTTCAGGCCGCCGGGGAATTTGAACACTGCTTCAGGGGCGATGTCGCGGCCCTCGAGCAGAACCGGGTCGCATTTCCAGCGAATTTCGACCCCGCCGAACAGGTAGGCCTTCGAGCGGGCCATGCGGAACAGCCGCGCCGGATCGAACTTTGCGCCTGCCCCGAAGATCTGCGCATCGGGGTGGAAGCGCACCTTGGTCCCGCGCCGGTTATGCACACGGCCAATGGTTTCAAGCCCGCTCGCGGGTAGCCCGCGCGAGAAGGTCTGGCGATACAGGACCTGCGCCCTGGCCACCTCCACTTCGAGCAAATCGGACAGGGCATTGACCACGGAGATGCCGACGCCGTGGAGGCCACCGGAGGTTTCGTAGACCTTGGAATCGAACTTCCCGCCCGCGTGAAGCGTGGTCATGATCACTTCCAGCGCCGACTTGCCGGGGAATTTCGGGTGCGGATCGACCGGGATGCCACGGCCATTGTCGGTGATCGACAGGTGTCCGCTGGCTTCCAGTTCGACCTCGATGAAGGTGGCATGGCCGGCCACCGCCTCGTCCATCGAGTTGTCGATGACCTCGGCGAAGAGATGGTGCAGGGCCTTCTCGTCGGTGCCGCCGATATACATGCCCGGCCGGCGCCGCACCGGCTCCAGCCCTTCGAGCACCTCAATGTCGGACGCGCTGTAGCCTGCTTCGCCGGGCGTGCCCTGGCCTGGTCCGGGCTGGGCGGGGGCTGCTGCCTTGGGCGCGGCTGGCTTGGCTGCTGCCGTCACGGGCGCTGCGGTGGGGTTTGCAGAAACCGTTGCCGCAGTCGATGCGGCTCCGCCCGCAAGGCCAAAGAGATCGCTGTCAGACATGATGTTCACTCGATTCGTTCACCGCCCTGTATGCCATGCCGCGCCGGCAATGCGGAAATGAAACAGGAACATGGGTGGCCTGTTCGTGTTTGTCTTGCGTTGGCAAGCGGGCCATGGCGTCTTGGGGGTCTGGCAAGGGGCTGGCCGCGAATGATGAACTGCGATCTGATCTGTGTTGACTGGGGAACATCGTCGTTCCGTGCCCATGCCCTCAGTGGCGGCCGGATCGTGGCGCGGACCAGCGCGCACCGCGGCATTCTGACCGTCGCTCCCGGCGAGCACGCGGCGGTGCTTGCCAGCCTTCTGGCCGACATGCCCTCGCAGGCCCGTGCGCTGCCCATCGTGATGTCCGGCATGATCGGCAGCCGGCAGGGCTGGGTCGAGGCGCCCTATGTTCCCGCGCCGGCCAGCCTGGGCAATCTCGCCGCATGGCTCGTGACCTGGCAGGAGCCCGGGCTGGGGCCGATCAGCCTCGTGCCCGGCGTGATGCAGGATCCTCAAGGCGGCATCCCCGATGTGATGCGCGGCGAGGAAACCCAGGTGTTCGGCGCCCTCGCGCTGATGGGCCTGCACGAGGGCATCTTCATCATGCCCGGCACCCATTCCAAGTGCATCGTGGTCGAGGCTGCGCACATCGTCCGTTTTGCAAGCTTCATGACCGGCGAGGTCTTTGCGGCCCTGAAGGGTCACACCATCCTTGGCCGCCTGATGACGGACGACGCAGGAGGCGTGGCTGCCGGGCCAGGCGAGGGCTTTGCCAGAGGTGTGCTGGCCGCGCGCGGGCTGACCGGCGCCGGCGCGTTGCTCAATGCGGTTTTCGGCGCACGCACGCTGGGCCTTTTCGAGCGTTTGCCGGGCGCTGAACTGGCGGATTACCTGTCGGGCGTTCTGATCGGTGCCGAACTCTGCGCTGCCTTGCCGGAAAGGGGAGGTGGCATTGTCGTGGGCAACGGCGAGTTGGTGCGGCGCTACACCGAAGCGGCGCGGTTGCTCGGGCGAACGCTGACACCGGCCCCAGAGGACAGTGTCGTTGCCGGTCAGGCGGCCATCCTGTCAGCTGCGGGGATATCATGACCAGTTTCGCCGAGGCCTTTTCCGGTCTGCCCCTGATCGCCATCCTGCGCGGCATCACGCCTGACGAAATCCCGGCCATCGGCGATGCACTGGTCGAGCAAGGCTTTCGCCTGATCGAGGTGCCGCTGAACTCGCCCGGGCCGCTGGCCTCGATCGCAGCGTTGGCGGCGCGTCACGGCCATCGCGCTGTGGTTGGCGCAGGCACCGTGCTGACAGCGGCTGAGGTCAAGGCCGTCGCGGATGCAGGTGGCCGGTTGATCGTCTCGCCCAATATGGATGCTGCGGTGATCGCGGCCACAAAGGCACAGGGTCTGATCTCCGCCCCGGGCATCGCGACACCGAGCGAGGGCTTCGCTGCGCTTCAAGCCGGCGCGGACATGCTCAAGCTGTTCCCGGGCGAACTCGTGACGCCGCCTGTCCTGAAAGCCATGCGCGCCGTGTTTCCGGCCAGCACGCTGATGGTGCCGGTCGGCGGCATCAGCCCTGCGACGATGCCGGCCTATCTCGCGGCGGGGGCGAGCGGCTTCGGCATCGGCTCGATGCTCTACAAGCCGGGGCTGTCAGCGGACGAGGTGCGCGAAAGGGCCCGTTCGCTGGCGACAGCGTGGCGCGCTCTGGCGCTTGCCTGAGCTTGCGCCGCTGCCGAAACGGGTTGACGAGGCCCTGAAAAACGAAACGGGCGGCTTGAAGGCCACCCGTCCTGAGGCAGGGATCGCGGTACATCCGCGCGACCACTCTGCTCTATCGGGAAGTTTTTCCCGAATTCGTTGACATATCATAAACAAGTCAAAGATGGCATGATGATGACAGCTGTCGTCAGCTGTCGTCATCGGAAGGCTGGCCTCGCTAGACCGCGATCCTGCCGCCACCCCGCCGTGTGATCGCGACGATCGAAGGCCGTGGCGGAACGCCGTCCTTGAAGTCCGGCCAGCGGGTTGACGGCGTGTTGAAGGTCACAGGCTTGGCGTTCGGATCATCCTCGTCAGCCTCGCCCGGATGCTGGATGGCCACGAAGAAGGTTTCCATGTCCGGCGTCAATTCGGGGCCGCACAATTCCGCGCCGTTCGGGCAACGGAAGAACAGCTTCGAGGTGCCGCGCGCCGGCCCTTCGGTTTCGAGCGCCCAGACCCCGTCGGCGCGCCCGGTCTTGGACGGCGCATTGCCATCGGTGGCAATCCACAGGCGGCCGTCGGCATCGAAGGCACAGTTGTCCGGCATGCCGAACCAGCCATCCTTGCTGGTGGACGGGTGGAAGGTCGCGCCGACAGCCGCGATGGCCGGATCGCCGCACCGGAGCATGACCTCCCACGTGAACCCGCTGGCGGCATGGTCGCCGCCGTCCGGTGTCATTTCGACGATATGGCCGAAGCGGTTCTCGGCGCGCGGGTTGGCGGCATCGACTTGTGCGGCGGTGCGGCGGGTGTTGTTGGTCAGCAACACATAGACCTTACCGGTCTTCGGGCTGGCTTCGACATCTTCCGGGCGGTCCATTTTGGTCGCGCCGAGCAGATCAGCGGCGCGGCGTGTCTCGATCAACACGTCCGCCTGGCTGGAAAACCCGTTCGCCGCGGTCAATGGCCCCTGTCCAAACACCAGTGGCAGCCATTCCCCGGTGCCATCGGCGTTGTAGCGCGCCACATGCAGCGTGCCGCGATCGAGGATGTCGCGGTTGTTGGCAGGGTTGGCGCGGTCCACGGAGGCTTCGGTGACGAACTTGTAGACATAGTCGAAACGCTCGTCGTCGCCCTGGTAGACCACGAAGCGGCCATCGCCGTTGATGATGTTGGCGGCACCCTCATGCTTGAAGCGGCCCAGCGCGGTGCGCTTCTTCGGCACCGAGGCCGGGTCCATCGGGTCGATCTCCACAACCCAGCCGAAGCGATTGGCCTCGTTGGGCTCCTTGGCGACATCGAAGCGCTCGTGGTGCTGGCCCCAGTTGTACCAGTTGCCCGGCGCACCATAGCGGCGCAAGTTCGCAGCCTCGCGGTGGCCCTCGGACGTGCCCCAGAAATAGCCGTTGAAGTTCTCTTCGCAGGTCAGCCAGGTGCCCCAGGGCGTGGTCGCGCCGGCACAATTGTTGAGCATGCCGCGCACCATGCGGCCAGCAGGATCATAGCTGGTCTTCATGCGATCATGACCGGCGGCCGGTCCGGTGATCTCCATGGGTGTCTCGGCGGTGATACGGCGGGCGAAGCGCGAGCCGTCGACAACCGACCACTTGCCATTGGCTCCGCGTGCCACCTCCAGCACTGAGCCGCCATGGGCCATCATCTCGATGTCGACCAGATCCCTGGTCATCTCCTTGAAACGCACATTTCGAAGGTCCTGTCGGCCCGACAGGGAGGGAAACATCAGTTCCTCGTTGGTGTACTCGTGGTTCACCACCAGAAGGCCGCGCCGTGAGCCTTCGATCGGGATGTAGCCGAGGTAGTCGTTGTTGTAGCCGAATTGGGCTGCCTGCTTCGCCGGAGTCTGCGTCTGCGGATCGAATGCGGCAGCACCGGGAAGCACCTTGTCTCCCCAGCTGATCAGTACGTCGGCATCATAGCCATCGGCAACATGGTGCCGCTCGTCGGAGCCTGCGGCGACTTCTCGGAAGTTGAATGAGGGTGTGGTGTTGGCTCCCTGCGCATTGGCCTTGCCTGCGACCGAGAGCGCCAGCGGCGAGACCGTGGCTGCAATGGCGGTGACGGCCAGAGTGCCCTTGAGCAGGTCGCGCCTGTGAAACCGGGCAGCGATCACCTCGCCAAGGGTGGTGTTCGGCGAGCCGTTGGTGCCGGCGTTTTCGGATTCTTCCGCAGCCTGGGACTTGTTGTGGGTCGTGGTCATGGCGATACCCTTCCTCGTGTGTCTGCCCGCCTCTCGGCCGGCTCTGGCTGGCCGCGAGAGAGCCAGCTTGAAAATCTATAGTCGAATCGCGGAATGACAGGGCCGTGACATGCAGGCCCGTGACATCACGCTGCGACATCCGGGCGCGCCACGAAGTGGTTTGGGCTGCATCCCCGCTGTCTGCCACGACAGCTCCCGGACGTCGCCGTTTCTTAACAACAATGTGCCAGTCTCATGGTGTTCGGTTTCGCCAGCCGCGTCGCGAAAGGCGCGGCGGTCGGTTCCGGACATTGCGGGAGGATGACATTGTGGCTCTGCGTGACAATCCGTTCGATCACCTGCGCCTGTCGCGCGACGCCGAAATGGCCGGTCAGGCCTTTGGGTTCGAGGATGTCGAGGCCTTGCCCGCACAGATGTCGCAGGCCTCGCATTGGCTGACCTGGGCTGCCGGGATCGTGCTGGTCGCGGGCGGCCTGACCTTCGCGATGATGTGAACCGGCGCGCCGCCGTTCTCCGCGCCCCGCTAAACAGCAACCCGACACAAAAAAGCCGGGGCATGGCTGCCCCGGCCTGAGGTAGACCGTATCCACGGTCGGGAGGAAGCGCGTGAGGCCGAAGCCAACGCGAATTCCCTAGCAAGTGCCGTGCCAAACCACACGGTTGCTGGGGAGAATCTCACAGGGTCGCGAGCCTTCCTGCAAACGCTCCGGCTCGCGACTAGAACCAGGCCGGCCATTGAAAATGGCCAATCAAAGTAAAAAGGGCGCAGGAAGCCTGCGCCCTTGATCTTGTGCCGATGCTCGACCGGATGGTCTCAGAGCGAGTAGTACATCACGAACTCAAGCGGGTGCGGGGTCATGCGGAAACGGTCTGCTTCGCCCTTCTTCAACTCGATGTAGGAATCGATGAAGTCGTCGTTGAACACGCCGCCGGCCTTGAGGAAGCCGCGATCCTTGTCGAGCGAGGCCAGCGCTTCGTCGAGCGAGCCGCACACGGTCGGGATCTTCTTCAGTTCCTTCGGCGGCAGGTCATACAGATCCTTGTCCATGGCTGGGCCCGGATCGATCTTGTTCTGGATGCCGTCGAGGCCGGCCATCAGCATGGCGGCGAAGGCGAGGTAGGGGTTCGCCATCGGATCGGGGAAGCGGACTTCCACGCGCTTGGCCTTCGGCGACTGGGTCCATGGAATACGGCAGGAGGCCGAACGGTTGCGGGCCGAGTAAGCCAGCAACACCGGGGCTTCATAGCCGGGAACGAGGCGCTTGTAGGAGTTGGTCGAGGGATTGGTGAAGGCGTTGAGCGCCTTGGCATGCTTGATGATGCCGCCGATGTACCACAGGCACTCCTGGCTCAGGTCGGCATACTTGTTGCCGGCCATGATGGGCTTGCCGCCCTTCCAGATCGACTGGTGAACGTGCATGCCCGAGCCGTTGTCGCC
>JAPLOV010000241.1 GCA_026400565.1 Hyphomicrobiales bacterium
TGATCCGCCTTCGTGGCGGCAAACAGCACACGGTCGATGCGCGGGCTGAACAGGGTTGACCACAGGGAATTCCGCCCAACCGAGAGCGCCGCCAGGGCATCGCCCAGCGCCGCTTCCAGATCGGCCAGCGCCGTCGGCCCTGAATCCAGCGCCGCCAGCACGTCAACCAGGACGATCTGCCGGTCGAGCCGCGCGAAATGATCGCGGAAGAAGGGCCTGGCCACCAAATTCTTGTAGGCCTCGAAGCGGTCCTGCATCAGCCCGGCCAATGTGCCGGTTGCCGCTACCCCATCCGCTGCAATGTCGAGCGGGGCGAAGGTCAACGCCGGCGAGCCTTCGAGATCGCCCGGCATCAGGAAGCGCCCCGGCGGTGTCACGGCCACCATCTCCGGATCGGCGCGCAAGGCGGCGAGATAGGCCTTGAACGCGTCGCTCGCCGCCAGCGCCACGGCCTCGTCCGCCTCGCCTTGCGGGTTGAGCCCCTTGATGAGGCCGAGCCATTGCCCGGCCAAAGGCAGCCGATGCGCCTTGCGCGCATCGGCCAGCGCGCGCCGGCACCACTGGCCATAGGTGATGTCGAGCAGGCCAAGATCCAGCAGCCATTCGCCGGGATAGTCGACGATGTCCAGCGTCAGCGTGGACGGCCCGCCATTCCAGCCGCCCTGCCGCTCGAAGTCGATGTCGAGACGCAATTCGCTGATCCGGCGGGTCGATTGCGGCCAGTGCCGGTCCGGACCAGTCAGCGCCGCCAGATGGGTCTCATAGGCAAATCGCGGCACTGCCTGATCGGGCCGGCAACACCGTGCCCATCATCAGGTGATGAACCAGCGCCGTGGTGAACACGGTCTTGCCCGAGCGCGACAGGCCCGTGACACCGAGCCGGATTGTGGGGTTGGCCACCCCGGCAATAGCTTCGCCAAGCGACAGGACCGCCAGCCGGACGCTGTCCAGCCAGCCCGGTGAGGCGGCACTCATTCGTCCGGTCCGCTCCCGAGCGTGGCCGGTGTGACGAACCGGTCAAGCCGCGCGCCGCGTTCCGCCACCGCCGTCCAGTCCTCGATGTCAAAATCCAGCACGCAGAGCCCGGCCGTCGGATACTTGGCGCGCATCCGCTGGGCGGCGAAACGGTCGCCGAAGCCGATCAAGGCCTCGCCGAGTTCTTCCATGCCGGGATTATGCCCGACGACCAGCAAGGTCCGCACCGCAGGGCCCACATCGTGGATCGCCGCCAGAATTGTCTCGAAGGGCGCTTCGTAGATGCGGGGATCGAGGCTGTGCGGCACCACTTCCCCGAGCTCGCCCGAGACCAGATCCCAGGTTTCCGCCGTGCGCCGCGCCGCCGAGACGATCACAAGATCGGGCAGTAACCCTTCGCTGCGCAGATAGCGGCCCATCAGTGGCGCAGCCAGCCGACCTCGCGGCGCAAGCGGACGATCGAAATCGCTGAAGCCATTGGGCCAGTCTGACTTGGCATGGCGAAGAAGCATCAGGCGGCGCATGAAAAGGGGTGGCGCTCTGTTCGAGGGCAGGCAATCGACACGCTACATAGTCATGCGCACGGCTGCTTGCCAAGACGGCTTGCCACGCCCACCGCGTTCGGCCACATAGAACCAATGTCAAGCCCGTTAACATCCGATCTGGCCGCGCGGAAAGGCTACCATCATGGCAACCTTCGAGATGCTTTGATCGAGGCCGCTCGCCAGCTGCTGAGCGAGCGCGGTGCGCAGGGCTTCTCGCTGGTTGATGCCGCGCGCCGGGCAGGCGTGAGTGCCGCCGCGCCCTATCGCCATTTCCGCGACAAGGATGCCTTGCTGGCCGAGGTGGCGCTTGGCGGCTTCAAGGATTTCGCAGCCCGCCAGAAGGGCGCGCTCGCCGGCCATTCCGACCCGATTGCCGCATTCCGCGCCATGGGGCTGGCCTATCTTGCCTTCGCGCAGGACGAGCCAGGCGCCTATGCTGCCATGTTCATGGGCACGCATGGTCCGCTGGCCGCCACCGACAAGGCGATCGGCGACAGCGGTTTCGAAGCCCTGATCAAGGCCTTGCGGGCGATGATCGGCGATCCGCCTCCTCCCGGGCTCGATCCGCTGAAACTAGCATGTCAGGTCTGGGCGCTGTCCCACGGCGTGGCCATGCTGGCAGCCAGCGGCCAGTTGCAGCACGGCTTCGGCGTGGACCCGCAGGAACTCCTGCTGGAAGGCGTCGAGCGCCTGGTCAAGGGGGCCATCAAGCCATGAAACAGTCACTTGCCCATATTGCGCTTCTGGTCAGGGACTATGACGAGGCCATTGCATTCTTCGTTGGCAAGCTCGGATTCAGGCTGGTCAAGGATGAAGCGCAACCTGAGCAGGCCAAACGCTGGGTTGTTATCGCGCCACCGGGAGCAGATGGATGTTCATTGCTTCTTGCCCGCGCCGCGACCTCGCATCAGGAGGAGTGCATCGGCAATCAGGCGGGTGGGCGCGTGTTCCTCTTCCTGCAGACCGATAACTTCTGGCGCGACTATGAGGCCTATCGCACATGCGGCATCGCATTTGTCCGCGAGCCGAAGGTTGAGGATTATGGCACAGTTGCGGTCTTCAAGGATTTGTACGGCAATCTTTGGGATCTCGTGCAGGTCACCTGACGGGGCCTCGCCACATTAAATTTCGGCAACCTGGTACCGCATCACTTGAATAAACGCCCATACTTCTTTATGTGAATGTAAGTCACATTAACATAGGAGAGTGACGTGGGATCTTGCAGTCAGAATTGGAACCGCCAGGACGCAAACCGGCGCAGCATGAGCCGTGACGAGTACCGGGCCTGGAAAGACGAGCGAAAAGCCGAGTGGCGCGCACGAAAGGCTGAGTGGCGCGGCAAGTGGTATCGGCCCGGCTATGGCTGGTCCGGCATCAACATCGCCGCCATGGTCATCGGTTTCATCATCTTCTGGCCGATCGGTCTGGCCATCCTGTTCTGGAACATCATGTCGTCGAAGTTCGCGCCCGGCGAGCCGGCTTTCGCCAGCATGCAGGGTCTGGCCGGCATGGCCGGTGCGCCCTGGGCTTCGCCGGTCAACCGCGATCTGGCCCGCAACAGCGGCAATGCCGTGTTCGAGGACTACAAGCAGGCCACGCTGGAGCGGCTTGAGGAAGAGCGGCGCAAGCTGGTGGCCGAGCAGGAAGCCTTTGCCTCCTTCCTCGACGACCTGAAGCGCGCCAAGGACCGCACGGAGTTCGAGAGCTTCATGCAGGAGCGCGAACGCAGCCGCGAAACACATGCGCAGGATGCCGCACAGGCGGTCCATCCGGAACAGAACACGAAGCCAACCCAGAACTGAGACGCTGCAACAAAGCAACGAGCTGTCGCCAATCGGCGGCAGCTCAGTGTGTCCGACGACCCCTGATCAGCCGATACAGCACCAGAACCAGGGCAAGGTTGCCGAGCGCAATCGTCCACGTCATCGGGTCTTGCGGGATCATCGTCATCCTCGGATGCCTGCCCGATCGGGCGTTACGCATTCATCCAATCTCAATCCACAACAGCAGTGAGGCAATCTCTCCTTTGGACCTAGTTTCAAAGTGCAAGCCCGATCCATCATGGACCTGACGCAATCATGAGCCTCGCCCCTTTGCTGGCAGCACCACTGAACATCCAGCTTCACACACTGGCCGCTGCCAGCTCAGTCCTGCTGCTTGTGGCCATCACGCTGATGCAGAAAGGCACAGCTGTTCACCTTCGCATCGGCTGGGCCTGGGTGCTATGCATGCTGGTTGTTTGCGTGAGTTCGTTCGGCATCGTCCGCTCCGGCGGTTACAGCTGGATCCACATTCTGTCGGTTGTGAGTCTGGTATCGCTGGCCATTGGCATCCTTCAGCGGCGGCGCGGCAACATCAACTCGCACAAGGCCTTCATGATCGGCGCAGCCAGCGGGCTGTTGGGCGCAGGCGCGTTCACCATCCTGCCAGGCCGCATCATGCACGCCGTGCTATTGGGGTAGCGCCCGCCAAGCCTGCACATTGGATTTCTCGGGCTGATCGGCCTAAGAAAGCGACTCACTCGTAGTCTTTCTTGAGAGCGCGCCCAATGTCAGACGAAACGCCTGCCGCAAGCCCCGCGATGCCGGACCGGCTGTCGGTCAATCCGCGCAGCCCGTTCTACAATCCGGAGGTGCTGAAGCACGATGTCGGCATCCGCTTCAAGGGCACCGAGCGCTTCGATGTCGAGGAATACTGCATCTCCGAAAGCTGGGTGCGCGTCGCCGCCGGCAAGTCGAAGGACCGCTTTGGCATGCCGCTGACCATCAAGCTCAGCGGGCCTGTGGAAGCCTGGGTCAAGCGCTGAAGGGAACGGCCCTCACCGTCCTTCGCGCCGAACCATGAAGGCCAGCTTCTCGAACAGGCTGATATCCTGCTCGTTCTTCAGCAAGGCGCCATGCAGCGGCGGGATCAGCTTGCGCGGATCGCGCTCACGCAGCACCTCCGGCCCGATATCCTCCGCGACGAGCAGCTTCAGCCAGTCGAGCAGTTCCGACGTCGAAGGCTTCTTCTTCAGGCCCGGCACCTCGCGGATCTCGAAGAACAGCCTCAGCGCTTCTTCCATCAGCCGTTTCCGGATGCCGGGAAAGTGCACCGCGATGATCGCCTCCATGGTCTCGGCGTCCGGAAAGCGGATGTAGTGAAAGAAGCAGCGCCGGAGGAATGCGTCCGGCAGCTCCTTCTCGTTGTTGGATGTCACGATGACAACCGGCCGCCGCGCCGCCTTGATGGTTTCGCCGGTCTCGTAGACATGGAACTCCATGCGGTCGAGTTCGAGCAGAAGGTCGTTCGGGAACTCGATGTCGGCCTTGTCGATCTCATCGATCAGCAACACAGGGCGCTCAGGCGCAGTGAAGGCCTCCCACAGCTTGCCGCGCCGGATATAGTGGCTGATCTCCGAAACGCGCGGATCACCGAGCTGGCTGTCCCTGAGCCGGCTGACCGCATCATACTCATAGAGCCCCTGCTGGGCCTTGGTCGTGGATTTCACATGCCAGGTGATCAGCGGGGCCTTGAGCGCCGCCGCGATCTCCTCGGCCAGCACGGTCTTGCCGGTGCCAGGCTCGCCCTTGACGAGCAGCGGCCGCTCCAGCGTCACGGCGGCATTGACCGCAATGCTCAGATCGTCGGTGGCAATGTAGGAGGCGGTGCCGGAAAAGCGCATGGTGTGTCTTTCTGTCAGTCGGTGATGTCTAGGTCGGCCCAACGGAGACCGCAAGAACCGGTGATATCGAAAGAACCGGTAATATCGCCATGGCGGATGAAAGGGGGGACACCGACTTTTGCGATGCAACCGGAGCGCCCCTATCCGCTACAATGGCCGCGAACCCGAAGGATTCTCCATGTCGAAAGCGCGCTATTCCAAGGACCGGATCGGCAACCACGCGCTGCATCCCGAAACCATGATGCTGGGCTATGGCTATGACCCTCTTCTCTCGGAAGGCGCGGTCAAGCCGCCGGTGTTCCTGACGTCGACCTTCGTGTTCAAGTCGGCGGAAGATGGCGAGGAGTTCTTCCACGTGGTGGCCGGTCGAAAGGCCGCGCCCAAGGGTGAAGCGGCGGGGCTGGTTTATTCGCGCTTCAACCATCCCAATTCCGAGATCGTCGAGGACCGCCTCGCCATCTACGAACAGGCGGAAGCAGCGCTGCTCTTCGCCTCCGGCATGGCCGCGATCGCCACCACCATCATGGCCTATGGCCGGCCCAATGATGTGATCCTCCACTCGCAGCCGCTCTATGGTGGCACCGAGACACTGGTCACGCGCACCCTTGGCACATTCGGCATGGCCGGCGTCGGCTTTGCCGACGGGCTCTCGGGTAAGGCCATCCGCGCCGCCGCGCGCGAGGCGCTGACGCTGGCCCGCAAGCGCAAGGGCAGGCTCTCGGTCATCATGATCGAGACACCGTCGAACCCGCTCAACACGCTGGTCGATGTCGCGCTGGTGCGTGCCGTCGCCGAGGAGATCGCCGCCCTGCAGGATGGCATGCGCCCGGTCATCATCTGCGACAACACCCTCCTCGGCCCGGTCTTCCAGACCCCTCTCAAGCAAGGCGCCGATGTCTCGGTCTACTCGCTGACCAAGTATGTCGGCGGCCACTCGGACCTGATCGCCGGCGCGGCGCTGGGTTCGTCCGAGATGATCAAGCCGGTTAAGGCCCTGCGTTCGGCCATTGGCACGCAGCTTGATCCACACTCCTGCTGGATGCTCGGCCGCTCGCTCGAAACGCTTGGCCTGCGCATGAACCGGGCCGCCGAGAACGCCAAGAAGATGGCAGCTTTCCTGCGGGCCCATCCGGCCATCGACAAGGTCCATGATCTGACAGCGCTTCCGCGCGGCTCGGCTGCAGCCCGGGTGCACAAGTCCCAGTCCACAGGTCCAGGTTCAACCTTCTCGTTCGATGTCCGGGGCGGCAAGGCGGCAGCCTTCAAGGTGCTCAACAGCCTGTCCATCTTCAAGCTCGCAGTCAGCCTCGGCGGCACCGAATCGCTGGTGTGCCATCCGGCGACAACCACACATTCGGGCGTGCCAAAGGAGGTGCGCGACCGGATCGGCGTCAGCGATGCCACCATCCGGGTCTCGATCGGCATCGAGCATATCGACGATCTGATCGCGGACATGACACAGGCGCTGAAAGACATCTGAAATCGGCAGTTCCGGCGGATGCGCATCGCCCCTGCACCGATTGCGGGTTCGCAGGCCATGCCTCGTGGTCTACGGTCTGGCAACACTCTGGGAATCCCCCTGCCTGCAAGACCAAGCCCTTGAAGCCGCTCCTTGGAATCTCGCTGAAGCTCCTGTCCACCCTGGCCTTCACGCTGATGGCGGCTGTGGTGAAGACACTCAGCGTGCGCTATCCGGTCGGCCAGTTGATCTTCTGCCGCTCGTTCTTCGCGCTGGTGCCACTGCTGGCCTGGCTGTCCTTCCGGGGGCCACTGCTCGCCAACATCCGCACCTCCCATTTCGGCGACCATCTCAGGCGCGGCGTCGTCGGCAGTATCGGCATGCTCTGCGGCTTCATTGCGCTCGGCAGCCTGCCCCTGCCCGATGCCATCGCCATCGGCTATGCCGCGCCGCTGGTCGCGGTGGTGCTCGCCGCCGTCTTGCTCAAGGAGACCGTGCGCATCTATCGCTGGTCCGCTGTCGCCTTCGGTTTCATCGGCGTGCTGATCATGCTCTCCCCCCACCTCAACCTCGGCACCCTGACCGCCGTTGCCAGTGGCGGGGCTGCGACCGGGGCGGCTTTTGCGCTCACCGGGGCCTTCTGTTCGGCCTGGGCCATGACCGAGGTCCGCCGCCTGACCCGGACAGAGACCACCGGCGCCATCGTGTTCTACTTCACCTTGCTCAGCTCGATGCTTGGCCTGGGCAGCGTCGTGCTGGGCTGGATCGCACCACTCAGCCTCGCCGATACCGGTCTGATGCTGCTCATGGGCATCCTCGGCGGCATTGGGCAGATCCTGTTGACCAGCAGCTACCGGCACGGCGATGCCTCGCTGGTCGCGCCGTTTGAGTATTCCTCGATGATCTGGGCTGTCGCACTGGGCTGGTTCCTGTTCGGCGACATCCCGCAACAGGTGGTGCTCACCGGTGCTGCCGTGGTGATTGCCGCCGGCATCTTCGTGATCTGGCGCGAAAAGCAACTCGGAATGCTCAAGTCCGTGAACCGCGAGGCCGGCGCCTCGATCTCGAAATAGGTCCGGCTTGATGCGTCTGTCTCGTCTGAACATGGACTTCGATGGCTGGCCGCCCGGCGCGGTGCGCGCACTCGTTGTCCTGTCGATCACCATGATCATCGCCTGGGGAACGCTGTTCTACGGCGTCACCCTGATCGGCCCGCGCATCATGGCCGAGACGGGCTGGAGCAAGACGCTGATCTTCGGTGCGTTCTCCCTGGCCATGCTGTGCTCCGGCCTGATCGCGCCCCGCGTCGGCGCCTGGATTGATGCGCGCGGCGGGCGCGGCCTGATGGCGCTGGGCTCGCTGGTGGGCGGATTGGGCTATCTCATGCTGGCCTTCGCCCATTCGCCCGTGATGCTCTATGCGGCTTACGCGACAATCGGCTTCGGCATGGCCGGCAGCCTCTACGACCCCGCCTTCGCCACCCTGGCGCGGATCGCGGGCAGCAAGGCCCGCACCGCCATCACACTGCTCACGCTGGGTGGCGGCCTTGCCTCCACCGTGTTCTGGCCGCTCGGGCTCTGGCTGCTTTCGTTCATGGATTGGCGCGCCCTGTGCCTGGTTTATGCAGTTCTCAATGGTGTTGTCTGCGTCCTGCTGCATGGGCTTGGTCTCGTCACCGACAAAGGCGAGGTGGCTCACGCCGCCACAAAGAGCCCCGCAGACACCAAGGCAGCCTCCCCGTCAGAGGCCGGCGGCAGCGCGCCCGAAGCCTTGCGCGGTCGGATCATCGCGCTGCTGGCGCTGGTGTTCATGATGCACGGGCTGGTCAGCAACGGGATGTCGGTCCACATCACCACGTTGCTTGGCGCGCTTGGCCTCAGCGAAGCACAGGCGGTCTCCGTCGGCACGATGATCGGACCGGCACAATCGGCGGGCCGGCTGATCGAACTGGCCATGGGCGGGGCCTATCCGGTGATGAGGCTGGGCTATGTTGCCACCGGCATGCTGCCGCTGGCTTTCGCCGCGCTTCTGACGCTGGCCGCGACGGTTGTCGGCGTCGTGGCGTTTGCGGTGCTCTACGGCATCTCGAACGGCCTCGTCACAATCGCGCGCGGCGTCATCGTGCTCGGCCTGCTCGGCCGCGCCAACTATGGCCGCACGCTCGGGGCCATCGCCATGCCGACACTGGTCGCCAAGTCGCTCTCCCCCATGGCTTTTGCCGTGCTGATCGACGGGCCCGGAGCCGGTGTGGCGCTGGCCGTGATGGCCCTGTGCGGCCTGCTGGCCTTCGCGGGCATGGTGGCGCTTGGGCTGATGCTGCATCGCAACGGCGGAGCGGCGTAACCGCGTCCTCCCCTTGCGCCAGCGCCCCTTCGCGGGCATGGTCGTCCTGATTGTCAAACACATGTTCGTTTTGACGGACAACGGGACCAAAGCCATGGGGATTGAGATCAAGGACAAGCCACGCGAGCTGGAAAGCGGCGCGCAGATCATCTCCGGCAATCTTGGCAAGACCATCCAGCGCCTGCGCAAGGCCTACAACCTGTCGCTGTCCGAACTGGCCGAGCAATCCGGCGTCGCCAAGTCGATCATCAGCCAGATCGAACGCAACGAGACCAATCCGACGCTTGCGACCATCTGGCGCCTGTCGCAGGCGCTCGATGTCTCGATCGAGCGCGTCCTCTCCGATGCCGAGGAAGAGGCCTTCATCGAGAAATCGACCAGAGCCGACACACCGATCCTGGTGTCGGAGGACGGCAGGATGCGGCTTGCCATTGTCGGCTGGATCAAGACGGTGGAGTGGCTGCAATGGTACGCTGTGTCGTCCGATCCTGGGGGCACGCTCGAATCAGAAGGCCACCAGCGCGGCTCGGTTGAGTGCCTGTCGGTCACCTCCGGCGAGTTTGAGGTCGAGGTCGCTGGCATCGTTCAGCGCGCGAAGAAAGGGGAAAC
>JAPLOV010000226.1:0-5646 GCA_026400565.1 Hyphomicrobiales bacterium
GTCGCCGAGCGTGCCGGAAACATCCCACCAGCTCACCACGAAGCCGCCATTGGTCAGGCTGGTGATGGTGGGCTCGTACTGGTCATTCGCTGTCTGCGTGTTGACGAGGAACTCGGTCCCGGATTTGAAGAATTTCCGTTCCATGAGAAAAGCCACCCAATCCGATCTGATCTTGATGAGGCCCTAACACACAACATTCCATGGCGCTCATGACGTTGCCCCTTAGGCTTAATCAAGTTTGAAGTTCGTTCTGGCCCAACCTGATGACCAGAACACACCCTGGATGCCGTTGAGAGCAGCAGGAAAGCGGTGGCCTCGATTGCGGGCGTGTCGAACGTTATTCATCACACCGGAATACCGCGAAACGCTCTGCATCCCGTCAACGTGACAGTGCCCTTGCAAGGCCGGTGTCGGTCCGCGTCCGGTGATGACGCCTGCAAAGCCAGGGTTCCGCCCCCAGGCATCCGTGCAAAGCCCCCGCGAAGCGCTCGCAGCGGTTCGTGGTTGAACGCCTGTCGTCAGGGTGGATCAATCTCAAGCCTTGGCTAGCGCAGCGCCGGCCTGGTTTGATGGCTTTGCGGCTTCCGCTATGATCAGACAAGCGACGTGGACATCTGCTCACCGTGAAGCACTGCCTCCGGTGAGCGGTGGACCACGAAGGCGAGGTGCTGGAAAGAGCCGTCACCAGGCAGCGGACCTTCGTAAGGATATCCTGGAATCGGCTCAGGTGACATCGCTCAAGGAGAGCGTCAGGCAGAGTGTTGGCGTGGGAGCGCGACAGCAGGGCACGATCACAGCTGTCTCAAGCCTTGGCTAGCGCAGCGCCGCCTGAAACGGCGGCTTCGTCGATCCCGGCCCCAACGAGCGCTGGACGATGATGCTGTCAGCCCATTTGCCATATTTGAAGCCGACACCTTTCAGGTGGCCTACCTGCTCGAACGCGAACGCGGCATGGAGCCCGAGCGAGGCGACATTGTCGGCATCCACGTAGCCGATCATCTGCCGGAATCCCGCAGCAGCGCAGGCCTCGATGAGGGCGCTCATGAGAACCCTTCCGATGCCGCGGCCGAGATACTCGTGATGCACGTAGATGGAATGCTTGACCGTGAAACGATAGGCCGGGCGTTTCCGGAACAGGACGACATAGGCGTAGCCCACGACCTCGCCATGCAATGTCGAGACGAGGTGCGGGAACCGGCGGCTGCGCAGGTTCTTGCGCCGATCCTTGACATCGTCCGGATCGGGCACACCACTGTCCTCGACATTGTCCTCGACGCCGCGCCGAATGTGCCGGCGATAGATGGCCAGCATCGCCTCGACATCCTCGTCTCGGGAAGGTCTCACGAGGATCGGCATCCCGTTATCCCGTGGGGTTGCCGTCATTGATGCCTCATTCCGCGACGACATAGGTATGCAACTTCACTTTCCCATTCTCGTCCTGTTCCCGGTAGATGCCCTGGATTTCCACCTCGAAACCGGGAAACTCCCTGAAACAGGCCTCGAACATGCGCAGATAGTCGATCATCGGGCGCGATCGCTCTGTCAGCCTTTCGCCCGGCACCACGGTTGCAATCCCCGGCGGATAGACAACGAAAGGTGTCGTCGCGATCCGGCCTTCCAGCTTGTCGATCGGGACATAGTCGACCTCGTTGCGCGCAAGGTGCTGGCTGGCCTTGCGCGGTGACATGGCGATCTCCGGCAAGTGCCGGGCGGAGAACTGCGCCCTCTGCAAGTGGCTGACATCCCATTCTCTGAAAAAGGCATGCATGCTCGCACACAGGTCCCGCAGCCGGACACCCGCATAGCGCTGCGGCCGGCGACGATAAAACTCGGGAATCGCGTCTTCGATCAACGCATTGTCGTCATGCAGCCTCTTGAACGCGACAAGGCCGCTGATCAGCGTTCCAGCCTTGCTGGCCTCGACGCCGGGGGTCAGGAGGAAGAGCAGAGAGTTCAGGTCATTTTTCTCGGCGACGATCCGGTTTTCGCGCAGATACTGTGCCACCACTGGCGCCGGGATCCCATGATCGGCATAGGTGCCGGTCTGCCGGTCGAAGCCCGGCGTGAGCAGCGTCAGCTTGCACGGATCGGTCATGGCGAAACCCTGCTCCATGCCGGGAAACCCGTGCCAGCCATCGTCGGGGCCCAGATTCCAGGTATCGGGATCGCTCGCGAGCTGGTCGGTGCTCACCAACTCCCAGGGCGCGTCGTGAGAACCGCCCGGCCGGGCGGCGTCGGGAATGCGAACACGCTCCGGAACGAACGGGGAGAAGAACCAGCGGCGCTCCGGCTGGGTCGCCTTTTCCTCGAACTCGCGCTGGACAGCGCGGATCTTCTTGCGCAACTCGATGCCAAGGCGGATCGTGTCATCCCACAAAACCTCTCCCGAGCGCCCCTTCATCATCTGCGCCCCGACGTCCAGGGAGGCGAAAAGCGGGTAGAACGGCGATGTCGAGGCGTGCTGCATGAAGCTCTCGTTGAAGCGGCGGTGCTCGACCCGCCGCTTCTGGCCGCGGATATGACGGTCCTTCACGTGGATCTGCGACGCCTGCGAGAAGCTCGCCAACTGCTTGTGCGTCGATTGCGTGGCGATGATGCCCGGCGCGTTCTCGTCCAGTTGCGTGAGCCCCATGGCGAAGCGGCCGGCAAACAGCGGGTGGAACTTCATGAACCCCGCCCAGGCCTCGTCGAAGAGGATATAGTCGCACAGATGCCCGATGCGCGCGAGAATCATCTCGGCGCTGTGGATCGTGCCGTCATAGGTACACTGCTCAACAACCGCGACGCGGAAGGGCCGCGGCTTGCACCAGGCCTGCGGGTCTGTCACCAGCGGATGCCTGCGGATGCATTCCCGCAGCACCTCCTCATCCAGGGCCGCCCATTGCATGGGACCGATCAGGCCATGAACATTTCGTTCGGCGGGAATATAGACGGGAATCCCGCCATTGATCATCAGGGCGCCGTGATGGGCCGCCTTGTGGTTGTTGCGGTCGAACAGAACAAGGTCGCCGTCGGTCACAAGGGCTGAGAGAACAACCTTGTTCGACGTGGAGGTGCCATTCAGCACGAAATAGGTCTTCTCGGCACCGAAAATCCGGGCTGCCTCCTTCTGTGCCTGGAGCGCCGGCCCTTCATGGGTCAGCAGGTCGCCCAGATCGAGGACAGAATTGTCAAGGTCGTCCCGGAACACGGCCTCGCCGAGATGTTCCATGAACACGCGGCCGATCGGGCTGCGGCTGTAAAAAACGCCTCCGTTGTGCCCAGGACATGTCCAGAGCTGGTTGCCTTCCTCAGCATAATCCACCAGGGCACCGAAAAACGGCGTCTTGAGTGTCTCGGCATACTGCATCAGCCGGCTGATCAGGTTCTTGGCAATGAACCCCGGGGTCTCCTCAGACAGGAAGACGTAGCCATCGATGAAATCGAGGACTTCCACCGGAACATCCTCGAACCTCTTGCCTCGGATCAGCAGGATGATCGGGAAGTCGAGACCACGCCGTCGCATAAGGTTGATAAGGTCGGCTGTCTTGCCTTCAAGACCCTTTTTTCCCCAGTCGACGACCATGCATCCGATCGCAGCATCGGTTTGCACAGCAATCGCCGCATCCTCGAGGCGTCGCGCCTTCACGACCTCGAAGCCGGATCTCTCGATTTCGGTGACGATCTGGGTGAAGCGAAGCCCCTCCAGATCATCGGCTTCGAAGAACGGCGTCGAGAAGAGGAAATTGAACCGGCGGAAATAATCCATAATGCACTTCAAAGCGTGAGGAGGACCCAGTCCCATGTCGGTTCCTGGTATGACAGGAATGTGACATGCCCCGCCAGATCACCGATCGTCACGGGCAGGGGTTGACGTGTCATCGAAATGTCAGCTCTCGCCATGCTTGCGGCGACGACAGAATCGCCTGAAAAAAGAATCCCAAGGCGATGGGACGTCGGTATCGACGCCGATGGCATGCTACTGGACTGCCGAGCACGGCCAAACAGAAGCGTGACGCGAGGCATCGTATCAACGTCGCAAGGTCGCATGGGCGCGGAATAACGCTCTTGACCGGCTGGTCTCGAGGCGCGGCGGACCGGAACATAGCCCACACAGAGGCTTCATCTTGACATCGATCCTTCGGAGCATCCTTCATATCGTCAGCGGATCGAGGCAGGCCTCTGGCGTGCCCGATGGCGCCACGGAGGATGCCGTCGTCCTGGCCCCGGTCATCTATGCCCTGGGGGACATCCACGGCCTCGATTGGCAGTTCGGCGCGTTGCTGGAGGCTTTGACTGCCGATGCGGAGCGTCTCGACCGCAATGCTGTCATCGTCCTCCTCGGTGACATGGTGAATCGGGGGCCGGCCACGCGCGAGGTTGTCGATAAGGTCCTCAGGGGACCGTTAAGGGCAGGGGATCGCTTCGTGGCCTTGCGCGGCAACCATGAACAGATGATCCTCGACGCTCTCGTCCCGGGAGCTGGCCGCGCCTTCTCCCGCTGGCTGGACAAGGGCGGCGTCGCCACACTGCAGTCGTACGGCCTGCCTCGAGAGAACATGAAGCCAGACCGGGCCGTCGAGGCCATCGGTGCCCGGCATCTCGGCTTCCTGCGTGCCCTGCCATACATGCACATCGAGCAAGGTCGATTGTTTGTCCATGCTGGTGTCATGTCCGGCATTCCTCTCGAGGATCAATTGCCATCGACGCTGATGAATGTCCGCAAGCCGTTCTTCAGCCGACCGCACGGGGTTCCCTACACGGTCGTCCACGGCCACACGCCGACGAAAGGCAAGCCCCTCATTCGGCCGGGACGGATCAATGTTGATACCGGGGCGGTGGTGACGGGCATTCTCACTGCGGGCGTGTTCGAACCCGGCTCGGACACTGTCCGCTTTCTGCAGGCCACACCGGCGAAGGATCGCCCCATCATTGCCCTCGGCGCCAAGGCGATCCTTCCCGGCATACCCGCCGGGCCCCGGCGGCACGAAGCCCCGCTGCGTCGCCCGCGCAAGAAGCGCAAGGACGCGAAAACATGAGCTCGATCGTGCCAGTCCAACCCAATCCGTTGCCGGTTCCGGTCGCGGCCTCCGTGATCCGCGACGCAAGGCGGGAACAGGAGCTGAAGTTCCTGACCGATTCCGTCGGTCTGAAGCGAGCGCTTGCCCTCAAGCTCCCGGGTGAGGAACAGGGGCCGGCCGTGACGCGCCGGCTGCAGACCGTGTACTTCGATACGCCCGATGGCCTGCTGCGCCGCAAGAAGGTGGCCTTGCGCATGCGTCGCATCCGGGGTGGCTACCTGACGACACTGAAATGGACGCCTGACAATGAGGGGGCGGTAGCGCGCGGCGAGATCGAGGTCATGGTGCGGCACCCACTACCGGACCTCGACGTGTTCGGACCGGATGTGCGCAATCAACTGCTTCGCCTGACCAAAGGCAGGCCCCTTGAGCCTGCTTGCGCAACCGAGATCCGCAGGACTGCGCGGACGATCCGGATCGGTGGCAGCACGCTGGAGATCGCCATCGATAACGGTTTCGTCCGTGCTGGCGAAGCCCGACTTCCCTTGCGCGAGATCGAGATCGAGCTGAAAGACGGCGACCCGGATGACGTCTACCAGCTCGGACTGACCCTGCTGGACTTGCTCCCCTTGCGGCTGGGAACGCT
>JAPLOV010000226.1:5684-15867 GCA_026400565.1 Hyphomicrobiales bacterium
AGGCCGAACGGGGCGTGCAGCTTCTGACCGGTGCCCGCCCGCCCGCTGCGAAGGCCACGCTGGCAGCCCTTGGGCGCGAAACCACGGTGGACGAAGCGTTGGCCATCGTGATCCGCAATTGCCTCAAGCAATTCACGGGGAACTGGCCCGCATTCCAGGAGGGCGATGCCGGGGAAGCCGTTCACCAGATGCGCGTCGCAATGCGTCGCCTTCGGGCCGTCCTCGCCCTCTTCGCGCGCGCTCTGCCGCAGGCGGGCCTCGGCGACATGCGACAGGAAGCGCGCTCCATCGCCTCGACCATGGGCATGGCCCGTGACTGGGACGTCTTCGCTTCGTTGGTGCGGTCGGGGCCCGCTGCCCATTTCGCCGGAGACAAGGGCCTTGCCGCCATCCTCCGAAGCGCAGCCGAGCGCTCGGCGCATGGCCACAAACAGGTCCAGGCCCTGCTGGACGATACCGCAACGTCCCGATTCGTGCTGCGGCTCGATGCTTATGTTGCCCGGCATGGCTGGCGCAACGGTGCCGATCTTGCCCTGCTGACCCAGCCGGTGATCGCGTTCGCGGCCCAGTGCCTCGAACGGCTGGACAGGCGAGCGGTCAAGGCCGGGAAACACTTTGACCGCCTGTCGATCGAAGAAAAGCACGAATTGCGCATTCGCCTCAAGAACCTGCGCTACGCGGCCGACTTCTTCGGCCACTTGTTCAAGGGACAGGGCAAGGTGCGCCGCTATGCCGATTGCGCAGCGCAAATGCAGGACCATCTCGGCCACCTGAACGATGCAGCCATGGCGCGGAGCCTTGTGGCGGAACTGACAGGCGCCGGCAACACGCAGATGGCCTTTGCCGCGGGGGCCATTACAGGGTGGTATGCCAATGCGGCCGAAACACACGACAGCGTCCTGAAGCACTCGTGGAAACGGTTTCTTGATGCCGAACGGTACTGGCGCGATGACTTGCCAGCGTCAACAGAGCCTGCAAGGACCTAAGATCGGGACGGCCACCCTCCTGACCCCATCATGCAGCGGCCATCGCGCCGACTGCGAAGAGAAGCATGTGACCTACAGGATCGACCGCCTCACAAGCCCAGAGAACCGCAAGATGTGGTCGGCGGGCGAGGTCTGGACGCGCGGGGCATGGCGACAGGATCGCCCATCGCCGTGCGGGACTGAACGGCCGATCTCCACGCTGCGGCACGCTGCGCTTTCCCATGGTCATGGCCCCGCCATCAGCCGCTCCACTGTCCGCATCGGCAGGACGAGCCGCATCGAGTCCGGCAGCCGGAGAAAGCCGTGCGCGACGTAGAAGGCAGCAGCGCCTTCGTCCAGCGCATCGACCACGATCATCGACGATCCGACGGTCTCGGCGCTGGCCAACGCGCGGCGCAGCGCGTCCGCCAGAAGGGTCGCGCCCAACCGCTGTCCTTGCCTGTCCTTCGCTACCGCCAGACGCCCGATCAGCGTGGCGCTGACCAGCGGATAGCGCGGGATGACCTTGCGTGCCACCTCCGGCACATCGCCCTGGGCAAGCGCTGTGGCGCAAAGCGTGTCGTAGCCCAGCACCCTAGCCGGATCGGCCTTGCCCGCCAGCACGAACACGCCATTGGCGCGGCGACGCACATCCTGCCCGGCCTGCGTCTGGAAGTAGCGGTCAAGGCTCTCGACTCCGCAGGTGAAACCGGCGCGGTCGTGCCCGTCGCCCAGCGCGACGATGACAAGATCAGGTGCAAGCGCCACGGGTCATATGCCGATGCGGCGGCCATGCTCCGCAAAGGCTCGGGCCAGCCGCTCGTTCGGAGCGGGCGGGTTGATGAGCGCCTCGAAGAACGCCGCCCGATCCCGCTCCGACAGGCTCAGCGTCTCATGCTCGGCAATGGTCCGGCGCGCAGCGTCGGTGATGGCGGTCAGTCAATAGTCGCTGATCTTGCGCCGCTCGAGAAGCGCGGCGCGCTCGATCAGCCCCTTGGTCTGCTCGTCGAGCCGGAACCCGAGACGGTCATCCCGGGTAACGCGGTCCTTGGCAGGGCTGGCCTTGCTGGTCATGGCGATCTCCATCATTGGCACGAATGTACGTCGAACGAACGTACATATCAAGCGCGCGCTACAGGAAGAGCAGGACGACGCCGCCAAGCGCGCCCGCGCCGCCATCGCAGAGGCTAGGGGCGCGCACATAAACGCCCCCTCGGCAGCAAGCGGGTTATCTTTCAGGTTGTGCGGACCGGGCTCTTGCCGAGCCCGCGTCAGCCGGCTTGCAGCAGCCGGGCCGCTGTATCGATGGGAAGGAACAGCGTCTGCGGACGCGCACTGAATTGCTGAAAGCCATGATGCCGGTAGAACGCCGCCGCCGTCGCATCCTTGGCATCGACGATGACTGTGAGCACCGCCGGTTCCGCCCGGAGCGCGCGCAGAATGACATCGAATAGCAGGGCCGCACCGAGTTGCTGGCCCTTGAAGCGCTGACCGACAGCGAGCCTGCCGATCAGCACCGCCGGTAGCACCGGATAGCGGGGCAGGCGGCGGGTTTGTTCCTCGGGCAGGTCCTGGACCGGGATGCTGGCTGCGGCCAGCGTGTAGTAGCCAGCAATGGCACCGCCGCCCTCGGGCAGGGCGACAAAGCAGTTGGACACGCGGCGGCGCATGTCCTGACCGGCCTGCCGGGCAAGGTAGCCGTCAAGAGCCTCGACCCCGCAGGAGAAGCCTTGGCGGTCGTGGGAAGCGGACAGCGCCTCGATGCGAAATGAAGGCGGCACGCTAGGCTGAAATGATCAGGCGGCGATGAGCAGCGGCAGCCCGGCGCAAGGCGTCGTTGGGCTCCGGCGGGTTCAGGATGGACGCGGCGAGCGCCTGCTGATCCTCGACCGCCAGCCGCAATACCTGCGCAGCCTCGATCGTACGCTGCGCCGCTTCCTGTGCGGCCGAGACGACAAAGTCGCTCAGGGAACGGCCCTGAAGCTCGGCGGCACGGCGGACGACCGCTAGCGCCTCCGGCGAAATCCGGGCCTCAAGCCGCATGGTGCGGGTGGTTGATGGGGACATGGTGAACCTCACTCTCTCCGTCTAATGTACGGGTTTTTGCCGGACATTGCAAGTTTTGCCTCTGAGGCGCGCCGGGACCCGGCCACGCGGCAATATGTCAAGTGTCAAGCGACGGTTGACGGCTTCAGGGGGTCAACTTTGCATGCCGATTCACACGCATCTGCGCCGCCTCGTCAGCGCAATCCGGTCCACCTGGCCGAAGACACGGATCCTGATCCGGGGCGACGGCCATGACCGCAGCCCGCTCGTTATCGACTGGCGCCGCGCCAACGGCATCGACTTCATCCTCGGCGTCGCGCCGACCTCCACCCTGCGCCGGCATCTGGCAACCATAGGAGGCCAGCACGACCGCGCGCGTCACGGCGTCGGTCGAGGCAGGCGCACCCAAGGTCCGGCGCTTCACGGAGTTCTTCGGCGGGGCCGCCAGCTGGAGCCGGACCGAGCGCATCATCGCCCGCGTCGAGGTCAGCCCGCAGGGTGCCGATACCCGCTTCATCGTCACCAATCTCGAAAGCGGCAGGGCGAAGGCCTATCCTGCGCATCGTCCTCGAGCGAATACCCGCCTCGTCACCTGAACGACGGGGCCTTCAGCGCCCCTCACGAACCCCTCCACCGCAACCCGCAAACCCCGCAGATCCTCACTCACCCCACCAATGCGGGAGGAGCAGCGAGGCATGGTCGAATGAGCCGCTTCACGCCTTCAAAGGCAGAAAAGCGCGGACTATAAAGAGCATCGATGCATTAAGCGGGCTAGTCAATTCGATGAAGAACAGAAAAAGAGACCGCGCAGGCAAGGGCAGGCAGGAGCCGGCCACTGCTCCATTGGCGTCCAAACCCGCTCGGCGTTTCTCGGGCGCGCGCCTGTTTCTGGTTGCAATGATCGTCTCAGCCGGGGCTGTTGCGCTGTCATACTTCCTTTTTGGCAGCGACTCGATGTCGAGCCGGCAGAGCGTTCCTTCCGGCCCGCTGGCCTTCGTCGGAAGCGAGACATGCGCCTCCTGTCACCAGAAGCAGGCTGAGGCGTGGCGCGGCTCCCATCACCGACACGCCATGGCCCATGCCGCCGGAGCCACCGTGCGGGGGGATTTCGCAGACGCCCGTTTCGACAATCATGGGGTCCAGTCGCATTTCTTCAAGCGCGACGGAAAGTTCATGGTCGAGACCGATGGCCCGGACGGCTCGATGCAGACCTACGAAATCAAGTACACTTTTGGCTTGGAGCCACTCCAGCAGTATCTGATCGAATTTCCCGACGGTCGCCTGCAAGCGCTCTCCATCGCGTGGGATACGCGTCCAAAGGATCAGGGCGGGCAGCGCTGGTTTCATCTTTATCCGGACGAAAGGATCAACCATACTGACATCCTGCACTGGACGAAGTTGAACCAGAACTGGAACTTCATGTGCGCGGAGTGCCACTCCACCGGTGTGCGCAAGAACTACGACGCCAAAACGGAAACGTACGCGACCAAATTTTCGGAAATCAGCGTCGGCTGCGAAGCCTGTCACGGACAAGGCTCCCGCCACATCTCCTGGGCGCGGAACAAGCAGGCCCGGTGGCCCTCAAAGCAGCTGGAAGACTCTTCGATGGGCCTTCTCGTCCGCTATCTGGAACGTCAGAACACCACTTGGCCAGTTGATCCTGTCACGGGGAACGCGAAGCGAAGCATTCCGCCTTCCACCTTACGCACTGAAGTCGAGAGTTGCGGCATGTGTCATGCGAGGCGCGGTCAGATTTCAGAAGACTGGAAGCCGGGACAATGGTTATCAGATACCCATCAGGTCTCGCCGTTGACCCGCGGGCTGTTCCATGTCGATGGCCAGATGCTCGATGAGGTCTTCAATTACGCCTCATTCAAGCAGAGCAAGATGTTCGCCGCTGGCGTGACCTGCAGCGATTGCCATGACCCGCACAGCGCCAAGCCTCGTTTCGCGGGAGATGGCGTCTGCCTGCAATGCCATTCTCGCGAGAAGTTCTCGGCGCCCTCGCACCATCGGCACGCCAGCCTCACGCCAGCGCCGACCTGCGCGTCATGCCATATGCCCGTCCGCACCTATATGGTGGTCGACGACCGCCACGATCACAGCTTCCGCGTGCCGCGGCCGGACCTGTCCGTGACAACTGGCGCCCCCAACTCCTGCAATGATTGTCACAAGGATAAGACAGCCGCTTGGGCGGCCACCGCCATCGAAAGCTGGCATGGTCCAGTCCGCAAGGGGTTCCAGACCTATGCGCCTGCCTTCAGCGCAGCTGCGACCAACGCAATCGGGGCTGGCGGAATGCTTGCAGCGGTCGCAGGCGATCCGGCGGTTCCCGGCATCGCACGCGCGACAGCGCTCGCGGAACTGGTGTCGCATGTCTCGCCCGAACTGCTGACCCTGGCGCAAGTCAGCGTGACGAATTCTGATCCCATGGTCCGCATTGCGGCGCTCGACATGCTGGAGCGGGCTCCTGCCGCGCAGATCTGGCCGCTGGTTTCCCCACTGCTCAAGGATCCGGTGCAAGGCGTCAGGGTTCGCGCCGCACAATTGCTGGCGGCGGTTCCAACGGCGCAACAGCCTGCGAATGAACGGCGCTTCTTTGATGCGGCTGCGCGTGAATTTGTGGCGGCGCAGCAGCAGAACGCCGACCGCCCTGAAGGCCGGTCTTCGCTGGGAAGCTTTTACGCACGACGGGGCCAGATCCGCGAGGCCGAAGCTGAATTCCGGGCCGCGTTGCGGCTTAGCCCGCAGTTCGCCCCTGCGGCGATCAATCTCGCCGACCTCTTGCGGGTCGATGGGCGTGATGATGGTGCAGAGCAGATCCTGCAAAATGCTCTCTCCGCTTCGCCCCGCGACGCCGGGCTCCACCATGCACGTGGTCTGGCGCTTGTGCGGCTAAAGCGGCTCGATGATGCTCTCGTATCACTTGGGCAGGCGGCTGAGATCGATGCCGGCCAGCCCCGCTATGCCTATGTTTACGCTGTCGGGTTGCATTCGGCAGGTCGTACTGCCGAAGCGCTGGACGTCCTGCAGCGCAACGCCGCCCGCCACTCCGCCGACCGCGAAACGCTATCGGCCTTAATGACCTTTGCGCAAGTTGCAGGGAATGTTCCGCTTGCTCTCAACGCTGCCGAACAATTGTCAAAGTTGACGCCGGGCAACCGAGATCTTGAAGCACTGATCGCTCGACTGAAGCAGGCCGTTCAATGACCTGGCGCGAGGATCAGGCGCTCACCGTAGATGACCGCTGGGCGCGGGTCCCTGCAAGCGCTCCACCTTGCCATGGTTGCGGCAGAAGGCGTGCCCCTTGGGTGGCGGCCCCGTGGAAGGTTCAATTCTTGATGAGCGCGCGCAGCCCGTCCGGATCGGAAATGCGCAAGCGTCGATAGCTCCGTTCGATCAGTCCCGCCTCCTCAAGTTGGTTCAGGATGCTGATCACGGTCGTGCGGGAGAGATTGCTGATGGCCGCAATGTCTTCTTGACTGACGTGCATCTCATGCTCGAGCAAAGGCTCTCCAGCACTTCTGCAGCCTGCAAGCCTCAAAATAATAGCCGCAAGCCGCTGCTTGCTGTCCCGCAGCATCAGGTCCGCGATTGCGGTGATGCTGATCTCCATATGAGCGGCGGCAAGCTGGCCTAGAAACTTCCAGTACTCCGGATTCGCAACGAGTATCTCGTTCAATGTTCGTGCCGGAAGATGAAGAATTGTCGATTCGCGCGTGGCCTGAGTGCCGACAACATGGGGACACCCCGTGAGAGCGGGAATCTCGCCGAACCAGCTCCCAGGGTGAAATAAATGCGCAAAGGCCGGCAGCGTGTCGTTTGGCGCGATGAAGGCGCTCAGCCCTCCTGTCACCAGGCCAAAAAGTCCACGGGCCTCGTCTCCCGCCCGGAAAAGAATTTTGCCCGCATGCAACTTCTTGAAGTGCGACCTCTGGCAAACAACGTCACAAAATTCTGTCGAGGTGCGAAAAAGCCAGCCGTTATGCCGAAGAAAGATTTTGGCCTTTTCGCCGTTCATCGCTATTTTGCTCCAGAATGTTTGCCCCCGGACAAACGGGGCTCTTTTAACCCTTTATCATTGTGGAGCAAGGGCGAGGCCCCGCGCGGTCGGTCCCGCTCAGGCTTTTTCGAAACTTTGGAAACGCATAATACTTGCGGCGGCTGCGGTCGTTCCGCTGTTCGCTGCGGGTGCATTCGCCCAGCAGACCCCGCAGCGCCCTGCTGCACAACAGCCTGCTGCCAAGAAGCCCAATATTCTCGTCATCTGGGGCGACGATATCGGGCAGTTCAACACCAGCGCCTTCAATAACGGCATGATGGGCTATCGCACGCCCAATATCGATTCCATCGCCCGCGAAGGTGCCCTGTTCACCGACTGGTATGGACAACAGTCCTGCACGGCAGGGCGCGCCGCCTTCATCACCGGCCAGTCGCCGATCCGCACCGGCCTCACCAAGGTCGGCCTCCCGGGCACGCCGGAAGGCATGAAGATTGAAGATCCGACCCTGCCAGGTCTGCTGAAGCCGCTTGGCTATGTAACGGGCCAGTTTGGCAAGAACCATCTCGGCGACCGTGACGATATGCTGCCGACCAACCATGGCTTCGATGAATTCTTCGGCAATCTCTATCACCTCAACGCTGAAGAAGAGCCTGAGAACGTCGATTATCCGAAGGATCCCGAGTTCAAGAAGCGGTTCGGGCCCCGTGGCGTCATTCACAGTTTTGCTGGCGGAAAGATCACCGACACTGGCCCTCTCACGCGCAAGCGCATGGAGACCATCGACGAAGAGGTTACCGAGAAGACGCTCGCGTTCATGGAAAAGGCGGTCAAGGACGACAAGCCTTTCATGATCTGGTTCAACTCCACCCGCATGCATATCTTCACGCATCTCAAGCAAGCGTCTCAAGGCAAGACGGGCCTTGGCATTTACGCCGACGGCATGGTGGAGCACGATGGTCACGTCGGGCAATTGCTTGCGAAGCTCAAGCAGCTCGGGGTCGACGACAACACCATCATCATGTACTAGCTCAAGCAGCTCGGGGTCGACGACAACAACATCATCATGTACTCGTCCGACAATGGCGCCGAGACGTTCACTTGGCCCGATGGCGGAACGACGATGTTTCGCGGCGAGAAAAACACCAATTGGGAAGGCGGCTATCGCGTTCCCACGATGATCAAGTGGCCCAGCGTCATCAAGCCGGGGACTGTCATCAACGACATCGCCGCGCATGAGGACATGCTGCCGACGCTGCTTGCAGCCGCCGGCGCGCCGGAGATCAAGTCAGACCTGCTCAAGGGCATGACCGCCAACAGCCGCAGCTACAAGGTGCATCTGGACGGTTACAACCTGATCCCCGCCCTGAAGGGCGAGGGCGCGTGGCCGCGGAAGGAGTTTATCTACTGGACCGATGACGGCTCGGTGGCGGCTATCCGCTACGGGAACTGGAAGATTACGTTCCTCAAGCAGAATGCCGAAGGTCTGCGGGTTTGGCAGACGCCGTTCGAAGAACTTCGCGCGCCGCTGATCACCAATCTGCGCATGGACCCGTTCGAACGCGCGGACCATGAGAACGCGATGGGCTACCAGCGTTGGTACCTGGATCGCATGTTCATGATCGCTCCGGCAGTTGGCTACGTTGCGACCTGGCTCCAGAGCTTCAAGGAATTTCCGCCACGCCAGAAGCCCGGCAGCTTCAATCTTGACCGCGTGATGGAAACGGTCACGCGCGGCTCGCGGTAATAACAGGATTGGAGGGGAGACTATGATGAAGACGCTTTTTGCTGTCATCGTTTGGACGTTCTGCGCTTTCAGCGCTGTCGCTCAATCCACTCCCCTCCCGTCATGGAATGATGGCGCAGCCAAGCGCGCCATCATCGCGTTCGTTGAAGCCGTCACGACGCCGGGTTCGCCCGACTTCGTGGCGACTTCCGAACGTATCGCGACATTCGACAATGACGGCGCGCTCTGGGTCGAGCAGCCGATCTACACGCAGGCTTTCTTCATCGTCGATCGCATGAAGGCATTGGCGCCGGCTAACCCCCAATGGCGCGACAATCCTCTGTTCGCAGCCGTTATCGACAAGGGACTTGCAGGCCTCTCGGGGGCGAGCGAGCACGACCTCGCGGCGCTCGTCGGCGCCACGCACGGAGGCATGACGCCGGCCGAGTTTCGCGCGATCGTCGCTGAATGGCTCAAGTCTGCGCGCCATCCACGTTTTCAGAAGCAATTCGACCAGCTCGTTTATCAGCCGATGCTTGAAGTGCTCGATTATTTTCGCGCCAACGGCTTCAAGACATACATCGTCTCTGGCGGCGGAGTGGAATTCGTACGCGCGTTCGCCGAGCGCGTTTACGGCATACCGCCAGAACAGGTGATCGGCTCGCGAGCGAAGCTGAAATTTGAATCCCGCGATGGCCGCGCAACGCTGGTGCGTGACGGCTCCATCGAGTTCATCGACGACAAGGCGGGCAAGGTGGTGGCCATCGAACAGATTATCGGCCGGCGCCCTCTCGCTGCGTTTGGAAACTCCGACGGCGATTTTGAAATGCTGCAATGGACGACTCAAGCCGGCGGCCGGCGCCTGGGTGTGATCGTGCATCACACAGATGATGTGCGTGAATACGCTTATGACAGAAGTTCTTCAGTTGGCCGCCTGAACCGCGCGCTCGATCAGGCACACGCAGAAGGCTGGACACTGGTGAACATGAAGTCCGATTGGAACGCTATCTTCAGATAAAGCGCCTCCAGAAGGCGCATTCCGGTTTGGATTTTTGCGGCACACACATGATCCAATGCCAAATCAGGAGCCAAAAATTTGGGACCTATATACGTGCTTGACCCGCCTGGGACAGGGTATCGGCGTGCGGCGTTCAGGGCCTTGTAAGACCTCTGACGGTATGTCTACCTCCTCGTTGAACCAAACGAGGTGAGAACGGCCTCCTCACGCGCCAAAGAGAACATGTTCAAATTGGCAAAGTAGCCGAGCGATGGGTGAAGAGATCCGGAGTTGGGCAGCCGGCGACTGCACAGCACCGACAGCGATCCGGCCCGGCGCCAGGGCTCACGTCAGCGCCCGGCCAGTTTCGCCGCCGGGCCAGACCTGTCCGCACCTGCCAGGAGATCCTCGCGCACAAGCACGCGCAGGCCATCAACATGGGCCGTCTG
>JAPLOV010000097.1 GCA_026400565.1 Hyphomicrobiales bacterium
GACTGTCCAGCGAGACTGGCCTGCGTTTGGCGACGCTTGGCAGCCAAGGCTGCCCACCAATTCTGGCGTGGCGGTGTTGGCCTGCCCCGGGCGCAGGTCGGCGCAGGTCCTGAGGCGGCTGTGCTTACTTGGTGACGAGGGAAACGACATCCTCGAAACTCATTGGCGTCGCCCGGCCGTTGCCCGCCTGAATGAATCGATCGAGGATCTCGCAGTGCAGGTACATCTGGCGCAGTTTGCGTTCAGCATCCGCCTCGTCACGTCCGTGAATCATCAGATTCTCCACGACCAGTCCCTGCCGTGTCCGGATGCGAAACCCAAATTTTATGGTATTGATTTGCAGCATGATCCTCTCCCATCAAGCGCTTATCAAAACATATATCATGAATACAGTAAAAGTACAATCTAACTCCATGGTTATGTGACTTTTTCTTTATTCCGATCTGCTGAAATGATGGATTTCTCCATTGATGCACCGCCCTTGGGCGGAGTCCGGGTCGGGCGAACGCGGCTGTTATACTTGTTTTGTATCTCCCCCTACCTCACCCCGAGCACAGGCCAGCGCCGTATGCCCGTCGCCACAGACGAGTTCGTCATCGTAGGGCAAACCCACGACGGCAAGACCTTTCGTCCGAGCGACTGGGCGGATCGCTTGTGCGGCATCATGTCGGCCTTTGGCGCGGATCAGCGCATGCAGTATTCGCCCTACGTGCAGCCGATAAATGTCGGTGGTGTCAAATGTGTGCTGATCGACGTGCGCCTGCAGGAATTGGAGCCTATGGCCTACAACTTCCTGATCAATTTCGCCCGGGACAACGAATTGAAGACGCGACCCGGACGGGGCCCGGCGCGCAAGGAAGACGCGGCATAAGGCGGCACCGGGGTGCGGGTGTGGCGTTTCCGGCCGGTATAAAAAAGGCATAAAAAAAGCCGCTCAAGAGCGGCTTTTTTTATGCAGCGAGACCTGATTCAGGCCATCGCCTTGACCTTGGCATTGAGGCGGCTCTTGCTGCGCGCGGCCTTGTTCTTGTGAATGATCTTCTTGTCAGCGATGCGGTCAACCACGCTGCTTGCTTCACGGAAAGCCTGCTGTGCGACGGTCTTATCGCCTGCCTTGATGGCCTTGCCGACTTTTTTCAGCGCGGAGCGCAACGCGGTGCGTTGCGAGGCGTTGAGGACGCGTCGTTTCGAGGATTGACGGGCTGCTTTACGCGCCCCAGCAGTGTTGGCCATGTTCTTCTGTCGCTTGAAGGAAAGTCCGCCATTGTACCGACTTTGCCAGCGGCGCACAAGCGGGGATTATGGCTGTTTGTCAGTGGCTTGGCGGGCAATTCGGTTGCCACAACAGGGGCTTGGCGTGCCGGCGCAGGTTTTGTCCCGCTGGGTGGTGCTGGTGATGTAATACGTTGTATCGCGCCGGTCGCCCTTATAATCGGGCGATGAATTTGCTAAAAGCCTTGGCCACGGTCAGCAGCATGACCCTCGTTTCCCGGGTGTTGGGCTTCGTTCGCGATGCGCTGATTGCGCGCGGGCCGATGGCTGGCTTGCAGGGCCTGCCGAACGGCGCGCGGATCGGCTCGGCCTCGCTGCGCCGGCAGGCCATCGTCAAGCGGGCAAGGCCCGATTGCGCCGTCGACCTGCTCCGGGGCAGTGTTGGCACGCGGCTCGACAAGCTCATGGCCGGCGCGTTCGACGCCACCTTGCTCGCCATCGCGGGCCTGCGGCGGCTGGGGCTCGCGGACAAGGCCAGCGCGATCCTGTCCACCGACGAGATGCTGCCGGCGGTCGGGCAGGGCGCGATTGGCCTGGTGATCCGCAGCGGCGACGAAGCGGCCCTCACGGCGGTCAGTGCCGTGCTGTGTGCCGCCACGGGAGCGGCTGTCAGCGCCGAGCGGGCGATGCTCAAGGTGCTGGACGGCTCCTGCCGCACGCCGATTGCCGGCCATGCCACAATCAGCAGCGGCATCCTGACGCTGAAAGGACTAATCCTGTCGCCGGATGGCTCGGGCGTTGCCGAAGGCGAGCGCAGCGGGCCTGTGGTCGACGCGGTGCGCCTTGGCGATGACCTTGGCCATGCGCTGAGGGCGCGCGCGCCGGCGGGTGTCTACGCCTGAAAGGTTGCGCAGAAGCGGGCTTTCGGCCAGACCGGAAGTTGATCCAGTGGAGGGCGACAGATGAGCACTCTCGTTACACGGCCTGAGCCGGGAGCCAGTCGCACGCTGGCGGCGCTGACCGCGATGGGCAAGCCAGCGCTGGCGGCCCCGCTGTTCGAGATTGTCCTGACGGCTCAACCCCGTCCGAGCGGACGCTTTGCGGCGCTGCTGGTCACCAGCCAGAACGGCGCGGCGGGCCTGTCGCCGGCGTCGTCCGGCCTGGCCGCTGATCTGCCTGTGTTCGCGGTGGGGGACCGGACGGCACAGGCCCTGCGCGATGCGGGTTTCACGGATGTGACCTCGGCCTCGGGCGACCAGAAGGCGCTGACGCGGCTGGTGCTGGCACGTCTGTCGACACGCTACCGGGTTCTGCTGGCGACAGGAGAGGACCACAAGGACGGTCTGCCGGCAGCTTTCGCCGCTGCTGGCCACGAGGTTGCGGTGTGGCTGCGCTACAAGGCCGAGGCTGTGGCGAAGCTGCCAGAGGAGGCCCGCGAGGCTCTCCGTGCCGGCCAGATCGATGTGGCTCTGCACTATTCGCGGCGCGCCAGCGAGACCTTGCTGTCTCTGGCGGCAGCGGAGGGCCTCGGCGATGCTCTGGCCAAGATGCGGCACCTTTGCCTGTCTCAGGATCTCGCAGCACCGTTGCAGGACGCGGGCCTTGCCAAGGTCGAGATCGCGGCGCATCCGCACGAGGACAGCCTGCTCGCGTTGGTCGAGGCCGGGCCGAAGGACGCATTGCCGATCATGGATGCGGGGGTCCATGCTGTTTCCGAAGCCGACCCGCCTGGGATGACCATGACCACCACACCCGAAACAGCCCCGCCCGCCAGCCCTGCCGAGGAGATGACTGCGCTAGAGGGCCGGAGCCGCACAGCTTCCTCGCGCGCCCGCCGGCAAGCGCCTGCGCAGGGCAGCAGCTCTGAACTGCCGACTGGAAGTGCCGCCGACGAGCCTGTCGTGCCTGCCGCCGAAAGGGCTTCGCGCTATGCCGGCGAGGGCGTGGCCGGGACACGCGCAAAGATCAACCCGGTCGGGGCGACGGCTGCCGACGAGGCTCTGGCCGGGCCGATGAGTTTGCCCGCAAGTTCGGGTGATGCGCCTGCTAGACCGGTTATGGAATCTCCCGCTGCTCCCGCAGCGTCGTCTGCTGCCTCTGCTGCTGTTTCTCCTTCCGTCACCGCCCGGCGTGGTGGGGCAGGGGCTCTCGGGCTGGTGGCTGCCGGTCTGATCGGAGGTCTGACCGGAGCCGGGATCATGACCTATCTGCCGCAGGTTGCGCGGCTGGTCGGCATGCCTTCGTCCACCGTCGTCGCGACAGGTGACCTTGAGATGAGGCTGGCGCGCATTGAGGCCCAGCCACGTGTGGACACGTCGCGGCCCGGCGGCGCGGAAGGGGTTTCGGCGGGGCAGGTTCAGGCACTTGTCCAGGGCCAGCTTCAGGCCGCCAGCGCCCCGCTTCGCAGCGAGATCGAGGCTGTCCAGCAGCGCGTGACCGAACTGGCGCAGCGGCCGGCAGCCCCGGCCGGGGACGCCAGCGCCAATCAGGCTCGGCAACTCGCCGAACTGGCCGACAGGCTGACGCGGACCGAGCGCGGTTCGGAGACGGCCGTCAACGCGGTCCAGGCGCTGGTGCCGCGCCTTGCAGAACTCGAACAGATCGGAAAGACGGTCGGCGCGCCCAGTGCTCCGGCCACGGGCGCTGCCCGACTGATCCTGGCCGACCGGCTCGGCAAGGCGCTCGCCGAAGGCAGGCCCTTCGTCGTGGAAGCGCGTGCGCTGGCGGCCACGGGCGCCGCCGCCGAACCGATGCAGGTGCTGAACGGGCTGGCTGCCGGCGGCGCGCCCTCCGGTGCCGGCCTGCTGGCTGACTTCCGCAAGCTGCGCGCCGTTCTGGCCGTCGAGCCGGCCAATGTGGATGCGCCATGGACCGAGCGGCTGCTGAAGCTGACGGACGGTCTGGTGCGTGTGCGCAGCACGGGCGCGGTCGAGGGCTCATCGCCGGCCGCGATCACGGCGCGCATCGAGCAATCTCTCCAGCGGGGCGATGCGGCTGCGGCGCAGGTGGCCTGGGCGCAGTTGCCCGAGCCGGCCCGGCGTGCCAGCGAAGCGTTCGGCGCAGCGCTGAAGCAGCGGGTCGACGGCCGAGCGCCCCGGCGAGGTGTCGATCGTCTGGGGCGGCTTGACCATCGAGACGACGGTGGCGATGGCAGCCATTGGCGTCGCACTGCTGATTTTCGCCGGCATGATGCTTTGGTCACTGCTGCGCTTCGTGCTGGGCCTGCCAACGGCGTTCTCCTTTGCCAGCCGTGCCCGCAAGCGCACGCGCGGTTACGAGGCTGTGTCGCGCGGCATGGTCGCGATCGGCGCTGGTGATCCCTCGGCGGCGCGCCGCCACGCCTCCGATGCGCGCAAACTGATCCCTGACGAGCCTTTGGCCCTGCTGCTCAGTGCACAGTCGGCGCAACTGTCGGGTGACAAGCCCGCTGCCGAGGCTGCCTTCAAGGACATGCTCGAAGAGCCGACCACGCGTGTGCTCGGCCTGCGCGGCCTGTTCGTCGAGGCCCGCCGTCGGGGTGACCAGATCTCCGCGCGTGCCTTTGCCGACGAGGCGGTGCGGCTGTCGCCCTCGCTGGCCTGGGCCAATGATGCGCTGCTGGAATTCCACTCCACCGCGGGCGACTGGGCCCAGGCCCGCACCGCCGTCGAGCGCCGCGCCGCCTTGCGCCTCAGCGACAAGACCGAGTCGCGCCGGCATCGCGCTGTCTTGCTCGCGGCAGAAGCGCTGGCCAAGCAGGAGGCAAACCCCACTGAAGCGCTGTCTGCCGCGCTTGAAGCCCTCAAGCTGGCTCCTGGCCTGACGCCGGCAGCGGCGCTGGCGGGGCGCATGCTCTCGGCCAGGGGCGATCTGCGCAAGGCCGCCAGGGTGCTCGAAGCCGCGTGGCGCGAGCAGCCGCATCCGGATCTGGCTGCCGCCTATGTCAATCTGCGCAACGGCGACAGCCAGAAAGACAAGCTCGACAAGGCGCAGGCGCTGATGAAGCTCAAGCCGACTGATCCGGAGAGCGTGTTCGCCGTGGCTGATGCAGCCATCGCCGCGCGCGACTATCCGTTGGCGCGCAAGGCTCTCTCGCCGCTGCTGGCGGCGGTTCCGACCGTGCGTGCCTGTCTCCTGATGGCGCGGATCGAGGATGGTGAGCATGGTTCCGCCGGCCGTGCGCGCGAGTGGCTGACCCGTTCGGTGCGTGCACCGCGCGACAACGCCTGGGTGGCCGACGGCATCGTGTCAGAGACATGGCTGCCGGTTTCGCCGGTGTCGGGCCGGCTCGATGCGTTTGCCTGGACCTTGCCGCCGCCTGTTCTGGGCAGCGCAGCGCCTGCCTTCGAGGAGTTCGAGCAGCCTTCCGCACCGCCCATGGCCGGTCTCGCTGCCGGGCCACCACCGGTGCTGGCTGCAGGGTCCGGTCGCGATCGCGCGGCGGATGATGCCGATTTGCGAACAGTTGCTGCGGCAGGCGAGGTTGCTGTGGCAGTCCCCCAAGAAGCTGCCGAGGCGGCGCAGGCACCGGCCGCTGCTGTCGCTGCGCCCGATCCTGCGGTGTTGCCCGACCCTGCCGATCCGAAGGCCAACGCGCCGGTGGCCGCGCATGGCCCGGCTATGCTGGCCGACGGCCTGCCGCGTGTGCCCGACGATCCGGGTCCGGAGCCGGGGGCAGCGCCACCAGCCCGGCGCTCATTCTGGGGTTTTGGCAGTCGGTAGGGCAGCCGGGTGCCGGCTCAGGCCCGGCGCGATGTCAGGGCTTTGCAGCGCCTTCCAGCGCTGCGAGCCGTGCAGCAAGGCGGTCGTTTTCCTCGCGCGCCATGATGGCCATCTCGCGTACGGCCTCGAACTCCTCGCGGGTGACCACATCCATGTCAGCCAGGATGCGCTGCATCTGGGTCTTGACCACGGTCTCGACCTCGCGGCGCACGCCCTGGGCCGCGCCGGCGGCATCGGTGACCAGACGGGCGACTTCATCGAGCAGGCGGTTCGGGGCGTTCATGACGGGCGGTCCTCGGGAAACGGAAGCAGGTTGGCGTCTGCTTATCATGCTGCCTTGCGGGACGCATCGCCCATTTCGACGCTGGCGGCGAAACTGGACGTGCGCATGCCGAGCCGATACAGATGCAGCAACCCAGACAAGCCCCGGCGTGGCCAGGGGCGGGAGGCGTCCGATGAAACCGATCCTGACCGCAGCCATCCTGGCCTGCGCCCTGAGCGCCTGCAACGAAACCACGACTGCCAGCCGCGCGCCTACCATTGCTCCTGGCGTGCCGATCGCGGTCGACAGCATCTCCGGTGGTCCGGATGAGGCCAGCGTCCGCCGCGTCGACATCGTCGATCCGGCCACCAACCCGCGCTACCGGGTGCGCGGCTATCTGGCCGCCGAGCCCACCGCCGATGGCCAGACTGCGCTGTCCTTCGTCTGGGACGTGTTCGACGCGCAAAAGCGCCGCGCGCAGCGCATGCAGGGCGTGACCGTGGCCCGCAACAGCTCGGGCGACTGGAGCGGCGTTGACCAGAGCACCGTCAACAAGGCGGCGTCCGAATCCATGGACCAGATTGCCCAGTTCCTGGCCGGGCAGGAGCAGGTCCGTGCCGCAAGCGGCACAACGGCTGCCGCGGCGCCTGCCGCCGCAAGGCCGAGCTCGGTTGCCGCGCGCTGAGGCTGCGCCTGCCTGCCCGATTCAGGCTTGACCGCAGCCGTCTGATCCAGCACCCGTGAGGGATGTCCTTCCTCGCCATTCCCTTTCCGATCATCGATCCGGTGGCCATCGCCATCGGCCCTGTCGTGTTGCGCTGGTATGGGCTCGCCTATGTCGCGGGCCTGCTCGGCGGCTGGCTTTATGCGCGTTGGCTGGTCGGCCGTGATGGCCTGTGGAGCGGGCTGAAGCGCCCGACCAAGCCCGAACTCGACGATCTTCTGGTCTGGGTGGCGGTCGGCGTCGTGCTGGGCGGCCGGCTTGGCTATGTGCTGTTCTACGATCTGGCGAGCTACATCGAGGAGCCACTCGAAATCCTGGCGATCTGGCGCGGCGGGATGTCCTTCCATGGTGGGCTGATCGGAGCCACGCTGGCCCTTGCCCTGTTCGGCAGGCGGCATGGCTATGACCCGTTCAGCATCTTCGACATTGCCGCAACGGTGGTGCCGATCGGCCTGTTCTTCGGGCGCATCGCCAATTTCATCAACGGCGAGTTGTGGGGCCGGGTCGCCCCCGATTTCGCCTATGCCATGGTGTTTCCGAATGGTGGCCCCGTGCCGCGCCATCCCAGCCAGCTCTATCAGGCCTTTCTCGAAGGGCTGGTGCTGTTCGTGCTGCTGGCGTTCGTTGTCCGCCGTTTCGGCTTTCACAAGCCGGGGCTGGTGGCCGGCGTGTTCGGCATCGGGTACGGCCTCGTGCGGATCTTTTCGGAGTTCTTCCGCGAGCCTGACCCTCAGCTTGGCTATCTGTTCGGCCATTCCTTCGGCGCAATGGGCGGGGGCATCACCATGGGCATGGTGCTGTCGCTGCCGATGCTGCTGATCGGCGGCTGGCTGGTGATGCGTGCCCGCGCCCGCGCTGCCGCCTGAGCCATGCCGGCGCTGAAGGACGCGCTGGTTGCGCTGATCAGCGAGGAAGGGCCGATCAGCGTCGAGCGCTACATGGCGCTCTGCCTTGGCCATCCCACCCTGGGCTATTACACCACGCGCGATCCGTTCGGCGCTGAAGGTGATTTCACCACCGCGCCGGAAATCAGCCAGATCTTCGGCGAGTTGCTTGGTCTGTGGGTAGCACAGGTTTGGCTCGACATGGGTTCGCCGGCTTCATGCCGGCTGATCGAGATCGGCCCCGGCCGCGGCACGCTCATGGCCGATGCGCTGCGCGCGGTGGCGCGGGCGCTGCCATCCTGTCTCGATGCCGTGTCGGTGCACATGGTGGAAACCAGCCCCGTGTTGCGGCGTTGCCAGCAAGCGACGCTTGGCGAAAGGGCCAGCCGCATCATCTGGCACGAACGCGTCGAGCAGGTGCTGGACGGGCCGGTGATCATCCTTGCCAACGAATTGCTGGATGCCTTGCCGGTGCGCCAGTTCGTGGCCACGCCCGATGGCTGGCGTGAGCGGCTGGTCGGGCTTTCCGCCGATGGCGCCCTTTGCTTCGGCCTGGCCCCGGGGGCCACGGCCGGCCTCGGCGCGCTGTTGCCAGCCGGCACCGTGCTGGAAGTGCCGCAGGCCGCAGATGCGCTCGTGGGAACGCTCGCAGCCCACGTCGCCAGCCAGGGCGGCGCTGCCTTGCTGATCGACTACGGTGCCACCGAGGCCGGGACCGGCGACACCTTGCAGGCGGTGCAGCGCCACCGCTTCGTCGATCCGCTGGCCGAGCCGGGGCAGGCCGACCTGACCACGCAGGTTCAGTTCGCCCGGGTGAAGGCTGTTGCCGTGGCACACAAGGCGCGGGTCCATGGCCCGATCGCGCAGGGCGTGTTTCTGGCGCGCCTCGGCCTCGCCGAGCGCGCCGAGGCACTGATGCGCCACGCCTCCCAGCCGCAGGCTGCCGCCATTGCCGCCGCCACTGAGCGCCTCGCCGGCATGGACGGGCGCGCGCCCACCGCCATGGGAACACTGTTCAAGGCGATTGCCATCACCGGTCCCCGTCTTGGCCTTCTCCCCGGATTTGACAGCGCGGACGCTGCGGGCGAGTGAGGTCCCAAGCGCAGCCCCGCCACGCGAAAGCCACC
>JAPLOV010000178.1 GCA_026400565.1 Hyphomicrobiales bacterium
CAGCACGCGCAGGGCCGCCGAGGTCACGGGCGGCGGCACAAGGCCGGGTGCGCGCACCACGGCCGCAAGGTCTGCAAACAGCGGGGCCATCCCATCCTGGTGGGCAAGGGCAGCGCCGGCTAGTGGCCCGGCAGCGGCGCGGGCTTGCATCGCGTTGCTGGCAGCGGTGCTCGCAGGAGCGCCGGGAGCAGGTGCCTGCGCGGCCCTGATCTCCTCGCTGCCGCTGGTCTTTGCGCCATCTCCCTGAAAGCGCGCCTCGCCGATCGCCATCAGCCGCACCTGCGCAGGACCGCGCTCGGTTTGCGCATTGTCGACCTTCAAGGTCAGCACCGCACCGGGTTGCAGGGCAACCTGCCGTTCAGGCGTCGCCGCGATCAGCAACGTCAAGCGCGTCGTGCCGATCTCGACCTGTGCCTGCCCTTGCGTTTGTGCCTGTGCCGGCGCGCCGGCTGGCTGGCCAGTGGTGGCCCTCAGGCCTGGCTGGCCGGCAGGCGGCGTGGTCCAGCCCAGGAACCTGGCCTGCACGATGTCGCCCGCCGCCAGCGGCTGATCGGCCATCTTCATGGCGTTCAGCAGCGTTTGCAGCATCTGGCTCTGGATAGCGGCTGCGATGGGAAGCGACATGGCGATTGTTAGGCTCTCCTGCGCCGAGTCGCGCTCTTCGCAGAGCATGACGTCAATCCTTGAGGATTTCTTTACTGGATGGCCGGGTGGTGTTGCTCAGCCATAGAGCCAGCGGGCGTATTCGTAGTAGATCGGGATGCCGACCACGAGGTTAAACGGCAAGGTCACACCGAGCGACGCAGTCAGATAGATGCCCGGATTGGCCTGCGGTAGCGCCGCCCGGCAGGCTGCCGGAGCATCGATGAATGAGGCGCTGGCGCTGACGGCTCCCAGCACGAAGGCACCGCCGAGCGATAGCCCGATGCTCCAGCCCAGCGTGACCCCGACCGCGCCCCAGACCAGCGGCGAGATGATGGCAAAGCCTGTCATGAACACACCAACCTGCGCAAAACCCCGGATCTGGCGCACGGCGGTCATACCCATTTCCAGCAGAAACAGCATCAGGAAGCCGCGGAACAGTTGCTCGTAGAACGGGGCGATCTGCTGATAGCCCTGCTCGCCGATCAGTGCCCCGATAGCCATGCCGCCGGTCAACAGCAGGATGCCGCGGCCCCTGATCGTGTCGAGGAACAGCGTCTTGCCCGAGAGGTTGCCGCTCTCCTTGCCCATCGACCAGCGTGCCAGGAACAGCGCCACGATCACACCCCACTCCATCAGGGCCACGACCGCCGGCATATATCCCTCCGCCGGCGTGTTCATCGCGCGCGCAAACGAAAGCGAGGCGAAGAAAGTGGCGGTCGAGACCGACCCGTAATGCGCCGCCACCGCGGCCGCATTGGCGGCATCGAAACCGGCTAGCCGTCTGAGCACCAGGAAGCTGAAGACCGGGATCAGGACCACAAGTGCAGCCGTGACCACAAGCAGCGCCGAGATCTCGGAGAACCTCACCTTGGCCAGTTCCTGCCCGCCGGTGATGCCAATCGAGAACAGAAGATAGATCGAGATCAGCTTCAGAACCGCGTCAGGCAGTTCCAGTTCCGATCGCAGCAGGCCGGCCACGATGCCGAGCACGAAGGCTAGCACGATGGGGGACAGAAGGTTGGTCATGAGAATCTCGGCGCCGGCCATGATGCGTCTCCGTTGTGCAAGCCCGGTGCCGGCTATGACAATGAGAGCATCATTTTTAAAATAAATTCAAAATATAATTAGCATTAAATTATATAATGATTGGTGGCTGTCAGCGGCGCGCGCTTGTTCAATCCTTGTTCAGCCTGTTCGGTTTAAGGACAGTGCGTCAGTTCGAAGCACGACAATCTGCCGTTCAGATTTCTACGTAGAATTGACGTGAAGATGATGATGTTGCCTTATGCGGCAACATAAACCGGAGGATTACCATGCGTTCAGCGATGTTTCTGTCGGGTGCGGTTGTCGCGCTCGGCCTGATGGCTCAGTCTTCTGCATTCGCTCAGGATGCGGCAGCCGGGGAGCGTCTGTTCAATCAGTGCCGCGCCTGTCATCAACTCGGCGAAACGGCCCGCAACGGCGTCGGCCCGCAGCTCAACGGCCTGTTTGCCGGCCGCAAGGCTGGAGCCGCTGCCGGATACAGCTATTCGGACGCTTACAAATCCCTCGACAAGACCTGGTCCGAGGATAACTTCCGCGTTTACATCAAGGATCCGCGCGGCGTCACGCCCGGCACCAAGATGGTCTATGCTGGCATGAAGGACGACGCCCAGATCACCAATCTGATCACGTTCCTCAAGCAGTGGGGCGCAGACGGCAAGCGCACCCAGTGAGTTTTGCGCCTGCTGGATCTCTTGAAGAGGCCGGCGCACAGGCAACGGCCGCAAAGGGCTGACGCGGGCGATATTCTGAACTTCAGCCTTGCGACGTCGGACGTTCATGAAAAAGGGCGCTGGTGACAGCGCCCTTTCTGTTGTGCAGGGTTGTCTCCGGTCGCGCACTTTTGCGGACGTGGCCCCGTCAACCCCGGTTGAACATGCCTTCGTCCTGCCAGACCGCTTGCAGCGCCTCGACCAGATGTTCGATGTCGGCATCGCTGTGCATCGGGGTCGGCGTGATGCGCAGGCGTTCGGTGCCGCGCGGCACGGTCGGGTAATTGATCGGCTGCACGTAGATGTCATGCTCGTCCATCAAGCGGTCGCTGATGCGCTTGCACGACACCGGATCGCCAACCATCACCGGGACGATGTGCGACTGGTTCTCCATCATCGGGATGCCGGCCTTGGCCAGCCGCGCGCGGACCTTGGCGACATTGGCCTGCTGGCCCTGCCGTTCGGTGGCGCTGGCCTTGAGGTGCCGGATGCTGGCCGCCGCGCCGGCCGCCACGAAGGGTGGCAAGGCGGTGGTGAAGATGAAGCCGGAGGCAAAGCTGCGCACGAAATCGCACATCGCATGCGATCCGGCGATATAGCCGCCAACCACGCCGAAGGCCTTGCCCAGCGTGCCCTCGATCACGGTCAGACGATGGCTCAGGCCTTCGCGGTCCGCGATGCCGCCGCCGCGCGGACCATAGAGGCCGACCGCATGCACCTCATCCAGATAAGTCATCGCCCCATAGGCATCTGCCACATCGCAGATGGCCTCGATTGGCCCGATATCGCCGTCCATAGAATAGACGGACTCGAAAGCCACGAGCTTCGGCGTGCGCGGATCGAGCGCGGCCAGCCGGCGTTCGAGGTCGTCCACGTCATTGTGCCGGAACACCTGCACCGGGGCGCGGCTGTGTCGGATGCCTTCGATCATCGACGCGTGATTGCCGGCATCCGACAGGATCACGCAGCCCGGAATCTGCGAGGCCAGCGTCGACAGCGTCGCCCAGTTGGACACGTAGCCGGAGGTGAACAGCAGCGCCGCTTCCTTGTCATGCAGGTCCGCGAGCTCGCGTTCCAGCAGCACATGGTCATTGGTGGTGCCGGCGATGTTGCGCGTGCCGCCGGCGCCTGCACCGCTGCGGTCCAGCGCGCTGTGCATCGCTTCCAGCACAGCCGGATGCTGGCCCATGCCGAGATAGTCGTTCGAGCACCAGACCGTGACCTTGCGCTCGCTCTCGTCCTTACGGTGCGTGGCATGCGGAAAGGCACCGCGATGCCGTTCGAGATTGGCGAACACACGGTAGCGCCCTTCCGACTTCAGCCCGTCGAGCTTGCCGCGGAAGTAATCCTCATAGTCGAGGAAAGGCGAGGTCTCCGGGGGCTTGCGAAAAGTCATGCGCTCTGGATGTTGCGGGGATGGCTTGGAAGGCGTGCGGCTGGCGGCAGGCTCGAAAGGCTGCATGTCACCGCCCGCCTGTGGCATGTCCAGCAGAGGCGTCTCCAGATGGGCGTCACTGTCGTCGGTCATCGGTTGTCTCCCCATTCCTGCCTTTTATCAGGCTCTTGTTCCGTCAGGCAGCACAGGCTGCGAAAGCAGCACCGAGCCG
>JAPLOV010000071.1:0-15166 GCA_026400565.1 Hyphomicrobiales bacterium
TGCAGAAGCGGTAACTGCAGGTGCAGCGGCCGTTGCCGGGCGCGGCGTGACGCCGCCGGGTGAGGCAACCATGATTTCCTGCGGGCCCGAGATCACGGCATCAGGACGGCTGACGCCGACGGCGCGCGAGCCCCAGGCAGCCTTCTGTTCAAGGGCCTCGGGGCCGCTGGCCATCAGGACCTGCGTGAACTTGTCGTGCTGGCCGCCATCCTGGTAGACCAGACGAATGGCGGGCGTGCCCCTGGCAACCAGAGCCGCGACCTGGGCCTCATCCTGACGGCGCTTCTCGGCTGCGCTGGCAGCAATCTGCTGCTTGGTCGGGTCTTCGCGGCAATCGCCCGTGCGGTTGAAGGCATAGCGTGCCTGGCATACCGAAACCTTGGGCTCGACCCGCGCCACCTCGAACATGTCGGAACCTTCCTTGAGGTTCCGCCAGAACGGCATGTTGGCGTCGTAGCGGTGCTTGGCGAGATTTTCAGCCGACATGCGGAATGGCATGGCCTGCATCTGCACAGCCCGCTGGCCGCCATTGTGGGCCTCGCGGACAATGGCATAGATCTCGGCAATCTGGTCGTCGCTCATCGAGTAGCAACCGGCCGACGAGCAGGCCCCGTGCACCATCAGGTGCGCGCCAGTGCGACCGTGGGTACGGTCGAAGGCATTGGGAAAGCCCATGTTGAACGACAGGTAGAATGACGAGTTCGGGTTCATGCTGGCGGGCGTGATGTCGTAGAAGCCCTCCGGTGCCTGCCGGTCACCCTCGCGCTTCTTGGGGCCGAGCTGGCCGGACCAGCGGCACATCGGATAGCTCTTCAGCAGCGCATACTGGCCATTGCTGGCCATTTTCCAGATTTCGAGTTCCGACTCCTTCTTGAAGGAGCGGATCAGCACCGGGCTGCTCTTGTTCATGCCCTTGACGGACATCAGCGCCTGGACATCGGCCGGGATCGGGATGTTATGGCGCGCGGCCCCGCGTGGACGGTTTTCCTCGCAGGCGGCAAGGCCAAGGCCGATGACCAGTACAAGCGAGAGTGGCTTCCAACGCAAGGCACATATCCGAGGTTCTGTCCCGCCACGGGACGATCAATCTGGCCACCTGACTATATCCGTTAGCCTTGCCGGATGGTTACCACAAGCAGGCGCGATCTCGAACCATGGTCAACAGTTTGTTAACGGCGAAACTGTGGCGGCCACCCGCCGCAGGCCCGCCTCACATCAGTTTTCGGCCAATGGCGAGAAACTTGTCGGCCCGCTGGTCGCGCAACTGGTCCGGCGAGAGCCCGGCCAAATCGGCAAGCGCCGCCGACATGGCATGGCCGGCCCGCGTGATCGCTTCGTCAGGGGCCCGGTGCGCGCCGCCAGCTGGCTCGGAAATGATCCGGTCGATGATGCCGAAGCGCAGCAGGTCCTGCGCCGTGATCTTCATGCCGGTTGCGGCATCCTGCGCGCGGCCGGCGTCCCGCCACAGGATCGAGGCCGCCCCTTCCGGCGAGATCACCGAATAGACCGCATGCTCGAGCATCAGCACCCGGTTGGCCGTGGCGATGGCAACGGCGCCGCCCGACCCCCCTTCACCGATGACCAGTGATACATTCGGCGAGCCGAGCGCCAGGCAGGCCTCGGTCGAGCGGGCAATGGCCTCGGCCTGGCCGCGCTCTTCCGCCTCGATGCCGGGGAATGCGCCGGCTGTGTCGACGAAACACAGCACCGGCAGACCAAACCGGTCGGCCAGCTCCATCAGCCGCACGGCCTTGCGATAGCCTTCCGGCTTGGCCATGCCAAAATTGTGCCGCACCCGTGTTTCGGTGTTCGAACCCTTTTCCTGTCCGATCACGCACACCGGCTGGCCCTCGAAGCGCCCGAACCCGGCGATCACGGCCTCGTCCTCGCCAAAGCCGCGATCCCCTGCCATCGGCGTGAATTCGGTGATCAGCCGGGCGCAGTAGTCCACGAAATGAGGCCGTTGCGGATGGCGGGCGACCTGGGTCTTCTGCCACGGCGTCAGCGCCATGTAGAGCCCCTTCAGCGACTGGTCCGACTTGGCCTCGAGCTTGGCGATCTCCTCGCCGATCGCGACCGCATCGCCCTTGGCAGCCATGGCCTTCAATTCGTCCACCTTCGCCTCGAGATCGGCGATGGGTTTTTCGAAATCGAGGTAACTTCTCATGGTCAGGATTGATCCGGCGACGGGGCTCTCGAACTGAGGTCGCCCGGCAGGACGGCCAAACCGGCAGGGCCGCGGCGTCGCGCCGGGAGGCACTGGTTCGGCCCTGATGTGGCGACCTCGGGCGTGGCTGTCAAGTTTGGGCCTGCCGCCCGGCGCTGGGCGAGGGCGCTGGCATCGGCATCAGAACCTGCCTGAGCGCGAAGGCGCGGCGGCTCTTGGCAGGCGAGCGCCGGTAGAACTGCTTGGTGGCATCGATCACATGGACACCGGAGAAAGGCAGGCCGAGCCCCGCTCCCAGCTTCTCCCACATCGGGGCAGAGCGCAGGATCGACTGGCGCTGTAAGGGCGGCGTGAACAGGGCTTCGGCCCAGTTCTCCGGCGAGAACAGCGTGTCGCGCATCAGCCGTTCGAGCTGGCGGCGCGAGAACGGGCGGCCATGGCCGAAAGGCGTGCCATCCATCCGCGCCCAGAGCCCGCGCCGGTTCGGCACGATCAGCAGGATGCGCCCCCCGGGAGCCAGCACGCGCCAGCATTCAGCCAGCAGTTCCTCTGCATTCTCGCTCGATTCCAGCGCATGCACCAGCAGCACCCTGTCCACCGAGGCGTCATCAAGCGGCAGCAGCAGTGGATCGACAAGGGCCGACGACGAACCACTGCCCGATGACCAGTTCACCACACCCTGCGTCGCCGGCATGAAGGCGAGGCAGCGCTCGGTCTGGTCACGCAGCAAGGACAGGTAAGGCACGGCATAGCCGATGCCCACCAGCCGGCTGCCGCCGACATTGTCCCAGAAGCGCAGCACCGCCTTGCCGATGAACCGTCGGGCGACATGGCCGAGCGGGCTGGCATAGAAGCTGCGAAGATCGACGACATCCGTGCTCATGGTGCGATACCATTGGCGGATCGCTGGACAAGCGCAAGGCCTGACGCCCATGATGGCGTCCGTCGCGAACGCTTCCGAGGATACCCGCTTGCCTGTTGACCTGCATATCTTCCGACTTCTGTCCGACAATTGCGGCGCCCTGGTGCGTGACCGCGCCACCGGGCTGTGCGCGGCGATCGACGCGCCCGAGGCAGGCCAGATCCATGCGGCAGCGATCGCCAAGGGCTGGACCATCAGTCATCTGTTCATCACGCATGAACACGGCGACCATGTGCAGGGTTCGGAAGAGCTCGTCCGCCGCACCGGCTGCGCGATCATCGGCCCTGCCGAGGCCCGCCCGGTGGCCACACCCGACCGTGTCGTGGGCGAGGGCGACCGGGTCATGCTGGGCGAGACCGCGTTCGAGATCTGGGCAACGCCCGGGCACGCCGCCGGCCACCTGTGCTGGGTCGCCGCGGAGGCCAGGCTTGCGGCTGTCGGCGATGTGGTCTTCGTCATGGGCTGCGGACGCCTCTTTGGCGATACGGCGCCGCAGATGTGGCGCTCGCTGTCACGCATCGCGGCCCTGCCGGATGACGTCACGCTCATCACCGGGCACGACTACACGGCTTCCAATGCGCGCTTCGCGCGCGCCGTCGAGCCCGGCAACGCGGCCATCGCCGAACGGGCGGACGAAGCGGAGCGGCGCGCGGCAGCCGGCACCTTCTGGGCGCTGACCACGGTCGGCGAGGAGAAGCGCACCAATCCCTTCCTCAGGGCAGGCGAGCCGGCCATGATGGCAACGCTTGGGCAATCCGATCCCGGTGCCAGCTTCGCCCGCCTGCGCCAGATGAAGAACGATTTCAGGGGCTGATGACATGAACACGCACGATCTTGACGGCCTTGGCGCAGCCGAGGTGGTGGCGCTGCTCGGCCTTCAGCCACACCCGGAGGGCGGCTTCTACAAGGAGACATTCCGGGACACGCGCCTTCTGGCCGATGGCCGGGCCGCCTCGACCGCGATCTATTACCTGCTCGGCGTTGGCGAGGTCTCCGAATGGCACCGGGTCGATGCCGCAGAGGTCTGGCACTGGCATGCCGGCGCGCCCATGGTCATCACCATGTCGCCCGACGGCCATGATGCGGAAGCCCACCATCTCGGCCCCAACCTGCGCATGCGGCAGCGGCCGCAACTGGTGGTGCCGGCCCATTGGTGGCAGACCGCCACGAGCCTGGGTCATTGGACGCTTGTTGGCTGCACGGTTGCGCCGGGCTTCGACTTCAAGGGCTTCGAGATGGCCCCGCCGGGCTGGCGTCCGGTGCCGCGCAAGCCCTCGCCGGCCTGACCACGCGTTTCAGCGACGCGCGGGCAGGGACGCCGTGACGGCACCCGCCACGATCAGCAGGCAGGCAAGAGCCAGCGCCCAGGTGGCCGCCGCAGCGCCGGTGAGCACCAGCGCCAGCGTCGAGATCACCGGTGCGGCATAGCTCGCCACACCCAGGAGGCGGATGTCGCCGCGCTTCATGCCGATGTCCCAGACGAAGAAGGCAAGCCCGACAGGCCCCAGTCCAAGGCCGATCAGCGCCAGCCAGCCCGAGGCGTCCGGCGAGGCGGTGGTCTCGAACGCCAGATGGCACAGCGCGGCCAGCAGCGCCGTGATCAGGCATGAGCCCGCCACGGCCTCGGTCGGCACCGAGGCCATGCGCCGGGACAGCACCGAATAGGCCGCCCAGACCACGGCGCACCCCGCTGCCAGCAGATATCCCGGAAGATGGCTGGCCTCGAAGCCGGCGACGCCGCGGCCCGCAGCCAGCACGCCGACGCCGGCAAAGCCGATCAGCGCGCCGAGCACGTGGTGCGGACTGAGGTGCTCGCCCGGCAGCAGGCCCGAAAAGATCACGATCAGCAAGGGCCACAGGTAGGCCACGAGGCTGGCCTCGGCCGGCGGCGCAAGCTTCAAGGCCGCGAAATAGAGCGCGTGGTAGCCGAACAGCCCGCCAATTCCCAGCGCCATGGCCAGGGGCGGCTGGCGCAGCAGGGCGAGCCTGCCCTGCCAGGCGACAATGGCAAGCCCGATTCCGCCGCCGATGGCAAAGGTGATCGCCGTGACCTGGAACGGCGGAATGCCGGCGGTCGCGGTGGTGAACAGGGCCAGCAGTCCCCAGAGCAGGATCGCGACAAGGCCGAGCAGGGTGGGGCGCGAAAGCTCAAGCATCTGCAACCTGGAATGGAAAGCGCACCTGATGCAGCAGATTGATCGATGCAGCCGTTGATGACAGCCTTGCACGGCAACCCAGGAAAGGAACACGCATGGCCTTGTCAGCACTTGAGCATCTGCGCAAGTCCCGCTCGCCGAAGTCCCGCTCGCCGAAGATCGTGGCGCAGTTGCCGGAAGGCGCACGGCATTGGGGACCGCCAGGCGCCAGCATGGTCGTGTCGACGCCCGGAGAGGTCGATGCGCTGATCCGGCAGGTTCCGGCCGGGAAGGTCACCACGCTGGATGATCTGAGAGCCTGCCTGGCTCGCCGCCACAACACGACCATCGCCTGCCCGGTGTCGACCGCGATCTTCATCGGCGTGGCAGCGCGCGCCGCAGAAGAGATGCGAGCGATGGGTCTGGCGGACATCACGCCGTTCTGGCGCGCCCTCAGGCCGGATGGGTCGCTGAACCCCAAGTATCCCGGCGGGATCCGTCTTCAGCAGGCCTGCCTCGAGGCAGAAGGGCACCTCATTGTGCAACGCGGCAAAAACAGCTTCGTCGTTGAGTTCGAAGCGGTTCTTGCCGCGTTGAACTGATGGCGTCAGGCCATGTACTGCCCGCCATTGGCACTCAGGGTCGAGCCGGTGATGAAGCCGGCTTCGTCGGCGGCAAGGAAGACCACAGCGCGCGCGATTTCCTCGGGCTCGCCCAGCCGGCCCACAGGAATCAGCGGCAGGATGTTCTTCTCGACCACGGCAGGGTCAATGGCCTTGACCATCTCGGTGGCGATGTAGCCCGGGCAGATCGAGTTGACAGTGATGCCGGCGCGGGCGCCTTCCTGCGCCAGTGCCTTGACGAAGCCGATATCGCCAGCCTTGGCGGCGGAGTAGTTGACCTGCCCCATCTGGCCCTTCTGACCATTGATCGAGGAGATGCAGATCACGCGTCCGAACTTGCGGGCGCGCATGCCCTCCCAGACCGGGCGGGTCATGTTGAACAGCGAATTGAGGTTGGTGTTGATGACCCCGTACCACTGGTCTTTGGTCATCTTGTGGAACATGCCGTCCTTGGTGATGCCGGCATTGTTGACCAGCACATCGATCGGACCAAGATCGGCCTCGACCTTGGCGATGCCGGCGACGCAGGCGTCGTAATCCGACACATCCCACTTGTAGGTCGGGATGCCTGTCTCCCGTGTGAAGGCCGAGGCGGCCTCGTCATTGCCGGCATAGGACGCGCCGACCTTGTAGCCGGCTGCCTTCAGCGCCTTCGATATGGCGGCGCCAATGCCGCGGCTTCCCCCGGTCACGAGAGCAACACGTGTCATGGATCTTCCCTTCCCTGATATCTTTTTTGATCTTGTGGATTCACTGCGCTGAAAGATCGAGGCCGGGAGCGTAGCTGACGCCCTCGACATCCTTGATGATGGCCTGGCCGCAGATCACGCGGCCTGTCTTGTCGTCGAAGGCCAGGGTCGGGTTGCCATAGAGTGTCCAGCCCCTGCTCAACGCCTCCGACACCCGATGGCAGAAGGCCGCGTCATCGGGTCCGGTGAGGTAGCGATACAAGGTGGTGGGCCGGGAGGCCGACACTCAGCGCTCCAGGCACATGGCAACGCCCATGCCGCCGCCGATGCACAGGGTGGTCAGGCCCTTCTTCGCATGGCGCTTGCCCATTTCATGGAGCAGCGTCACGAGAACGCGCGCACCGGAAGCCCCGATCGGATGACCGATGGCGATGGCACCGCCGTTGACATTCACCTTGGCCGTGTCCCAGCCCATGTCCTTGTTGACCGCGATCGCCTGGGCAGCGAAGTCTTCGTTGGCCTCGACCAGATCGAGATCGGCGGCCTTCCAGCCGGCCTTCTCCAGCGCCTTGCGCGAGGCGGGGATCGGGCCGCTGCCCATGATGGCGGGATCAACGCCGGCTGTCGCCCAGGAGGCGATGCGGGCCAGCGGCGTGAGGCCGCGCCGCTGTGCTTCGGCCGCCGTCATCAGCACGACGGCCGCGCCGCCATCGTTGATGCCCGAGGCATTGGCTGCCGTCACGGTGCCATCCTTCGAGAAGGCTGGCTTGAGCTTGCCGACGCCTTCCAGCGTGGTGCCATGCTTGGGGTACTCATCGGCGTCGACGATGATGTCGCCCTTGCGGCCCGAGATCGTGAACGGCACGATCTCGTCCTTGAACTTGCCCGCCTTCTGGGCTGCTTCGGCCTTGTTCTGCGAGGCAACCGCAAAGGCATCCTGTTCGTCGCGGCTGATCTGCCACTTGAGGGCGACATTCTCGGCCGTGTTGCCCATGTGATAGCCGTGGAAGGCATCGAGAAGGCCATCCTTCAGCATCGAGTCGAGCATCTTCATGTCGCCCATCTTGGTGCCGGCGCGCAGGTGCGCCACATGCGGCGCCAGCGACATCGATTCCTGGCCGCCGGCGACGATCACCGTCGCATCGCCGTTGGCGATCTGCTGCATGCCAAGGGCGGCGGCGCGCAGGCCCGAACCGCAGAGCTGGTTGAGGCCCCAGGCTGTCGCTTCCTGCGGGATGCCGGCAGCGATGGCCGCCTGCCGTGCCGGGTTCTGGCCCTGCCCCGCCGAGAGGATCTGCCCCATGATGACCTCGTCGACATCGGCAGGATCGACACCGGCGCGCGCCAGTGCGGCCTTGATGGCGGCTGCGCCCAGTTCATGAGCGGATGTGCCGGCAAATGCGCCATTGAAAGCGCCGACCGCAGTGCGCGCCGCGCCCACGATCACGATATCCTGTGCAGCCATGATGTGTCCCTCTGTTGTGTTCGCCCGGCACCGGCGAGGCTTGCCTGCACCTGTCTTGTCGGCAGGAGGTGATGGTTGTCAAAGCCAAACGGCCATCCGTCAAGCATCCAGATCAATTGTTTTCATGCGGCCTTTGGCCATCTCCGGCTGCCACCCATGGTCGCTGGCACGGCTCCGTGCACTGGCTGGCAGCGCCGGATGGCTCACGGCACTTGCTCACGGCACTTGCAGGCAACGCACAACGCGCTATCGTGACGGCTTCATATTGATGCGCCGGTTCATTTGAAACGCCGACGGGACAAGGATTGCCATGGCCGCTGACAAGGAGCCGACCGTCATCAAGAAGTACGCCAACAGGCGGCTCTATCACACCGGCACGAGCTCATATGTCACGCTGGAGGACCTCGCCCTTCTGGTCCGCAACGGCGAGGAGTTCCTCGTCTATGACGCCAAGAGCGGCGAGGACATCACCCGCTCCGTGCTGGCGCAGATCATCTTCGAGGAAGAGAGCAAGACCGGGCAGAACCTCCTGCCCATCGCCTTCCTGCGCCAGCTGATCCGCTTTTATGGCGATAGCATGCAGGTTCTGGTGCCGCGCTATCTGGAAATGTCGATCGACAACCTGACACGCGAACAGCACACCTATCGCGACCACCTGTCCAAGGCGTTCGGAGCCACGCCGTTCGGCTCCAAGGCCGTCGAGGCGATGGAGGCGCAGACCCGCGCCAACCTCAAGATGTTCGGTGACGCGATGCGCATGTTCACGCCGTTCGGCATTCCGGGCGCGGCAGCGGATGGCGGCACAGCCGGTCAGGACAAGGCCGCTGACCCGGCGAGGCCAGCCGCAAAAGCAGCTGCCGGCGAGGACGAACTCAACAGCCTGAAGCGCGAGATGGCGGCGATGCGCGACAAGCTTGACCGGCTGTCGACCAAGTCCTGACGATGTGACCGGACGGAGCGGCGTTCAGGCTGCCCTGACGAGACTGGACGATCCTGGGGTCCAGAGTTCTGCGGCACCGGTCAGATGACCCTGGAGATAGGTCACGCCCCACTCGGCCAGCATCCGCGCGGCCGCTTCCGTATCCACCCATTCGGCCACGGTCTCGACATTGAGGTGCTGGGCCAGGTCGAGCAGCGTGCGCACGAAGAAGCGGTCGTCGGTCGATCGGGCCAGGTTCTGCGTGAAGGCGCCGTCAAGCTTGAGGATGTCGATCGGGAATTCGCGCAGGTGCCGCAGCGAGGTGTGGCCCGCGCCGAAATCATCGATGGCGACCTTGCAGCCGCAATCCTTGATGGCGTGGATGACGCGAAGGCTTTCCTTCGCATGGGAGATCGTGGCGGTCTCCGTCACCTCAACGATCAGGCGCTCGCTCAGGCCCGAATGGGTGCGCATCAGCAGGCGGAAGGCATCGAGCCAGACCGGATCGGTCAGCGAGATCGGCGAGACATTGATCGACAGCACGGCCGACGGATCCTGGACCAGGCCGGCGGCGGACAGCTCCAGCACGCGGTGATCGAACAGCCTGACCAGACCGCGCCGTTCGAGCACGGGCAGCAGGTCGCCGGGCGAAAAATAGCTGCCATCCGGGCGCTCGATCCGAACCAGACCCTCATGGAAGGCCAGGCTGCGATCGCTGGCCCGCACGACCGGCTGCCGCGCCATGCGGATCCGTCGTTCGTTGAGCGCTCCGAGAGCATCGTGATCCATGCTGGCTGCTTCGCTGATCACGGCCGGGCTTGTGCTGCGTGCCAGCATCACCGCTTCGAGCGAGCCGCGCCGCGCATTGAGCAGTGCGCTCTCCGCCGCCGTCAGCAAGGTGCCGCCGTGCCGCGTGAGGTCGGGTGCGATGGCCGCACCGATGCGGATGCGGGCCAGCACGACACCGCGCGTTGTCTCGATGGCGGACTTTGAGACCGCCCGCACGAAGCGCCGCGCAGCCGTCTCGATCTGGCCGACGGGACAGCCGGTGAGGATGATGGCAAAGCGGTTGCTGGAATAGCGCATCAGCCGGTCGCGTGTCCGCATGACGCCGCGCAGCCGTTCCTGAACAGCGATCAGGATCTCGTCCGTGGCCTCCTGGCCGAAGTCGTCGTTGATGCGCATGAGGTCATCGATGGCGGCGGCCAGCACCACCACCGAGCGGTCCGCCGGCATCTGGTCGGCCATCAGTTCGTCCAGGCGATGCACCAGCGCCGAGCGATCCCAGATCGTGTAGCTGGGCGCAGCAAGATCGGTATCGGTGACCGGCCGCTCCAGCCGCAGCACGCCGCGCGCCCGCACCGGTGTGCCGTCAATGCCTCCGAACCAGCGGCCCGTGTCCTCTGCCCACATCTTGCGCTCACCGAGCAGCACGGCATAACGCGTGCGGTAGGGAACACCGTCGCCGAGATCGGCCCCCGAGGCATCCATGATGGCGTCATACCGGCTGCGGCCCGCACCCGGCTCAAGCAGGCGCGCGAACGCCAGTCCCTTGTTCAGCATGCCGGCCTGCGCATCCCCCAGGATGTCACTGGCATTGGGGCCCCAGCGCAGGTCGTCGCTGGGCAGATCCCATGTGTAGACGACTTCGCCGATCGAGCTCAGCACATCCTTCGGATCAACCAGATCATGGCTCCGGCATGGATCGTTGAACATCTGGGGCTCCCGACTGGGCTGCTCCGTTCGCCGCAGGCGCGGACCAACAGCCTGACTCTGCCGGGGAACGATGCGACTCGTCTGCTTAAGGGCCGGTTAAGTGCAGCCCGAATCTTGCGACGTCCCTGCCCAGACGGCTCTGCACGCAGGAAAATGCACCATGTCCGGACAGTTTGACACCAGAAATGAGCAAAATGGCACAGCTCGCGCGCTCGTGCTGATCCAGGATGGGGACGCGGATGCGGCAGACGCGCCGGACAAACCGGCCCAGGGCCCCGGCAAGGCCCGGTCTGCGACAGAGATCGGCTTCCTCGCCCAGCTGATCGCCTGCCGCCATGGCTTCAGTGCCTACCGCCGTCATCGCCGCGAGGAACCGGCCGTGGCGAGCCTGCGCTATCGTGCCGGCGCTAAGGCAGCCGACACCCCTGTGCCGCAATCGCGCACGTTGCGCCTCGCCTGAGGGCCGGTCACAGGGCCAGCATCGTTTGCGTCTCTGGCCGCACAAGAAAAAGGCCGGCGCAAGCCGGCCTTGGGATCGCCCTTTAAGCGGCATATTCATGGAGCGGCGCCTTCACGGTCCCGGGCACAGCACGGTCACATGCCCTCAACCCACGCCTGAGGCCGCAGACCCGGCCACACGCCTCGGCGGCCGGCAGAAGTATCAGCCCTTGGGCTTCAGGATCTGGCGACCGCGATACATGCCGGTCTTGAGGTCGACATGATGCGGGCGGCGCAGTTCGCCCGAATCCTTGTCTTCCACATAGGTGGGCTGCTTCAGGGCATCTGCCGAGCGGCGCATGCCGCGGCGCGACGGCGACGTCTTTTTCTTGGGAACGGCCATAACGAAACTCCGGGATCATCACCGCGGCACGGCCATGGCAGGACGGCAGGACGCAGACGGTTGTTCAACAGAAGGGCGCACACTGTTGGTCCTCGCCCGCTGCGACGGCGTTGCCGGATTGCGCAGGCGCGGATTGGGCAGGCTTGCCGCCAGCAGCGCCGCCTCGCGGCGCGCGAGTCCGGCAGCGCTTCGGTTGAAATAGCGCTGCGCAGCCGCCTCGACACCGAACAGCCCTTCGCCGAATTCCGCGACATTGAGATAAAGCTCGATCGTCCGGCGCTTGGACCAGACCAGATCGGCCAGCACTGCCAGCGGCAGTTCGAGCCCTTTGCGGATGTAGGAGCGGCCATGCCAGAGGTAGAGGTTCTTGACGGTCTGCATCGCGATCGTCGAGCCGCCGCGCTGCGGTCCGTCCTCATCGCCGAGCACCTCGTGCAAGGCTCCCCAGTCGATGCCACGATGGCTGCAATAGCGCTGGTCCTCCGAGGCGATCACGGCGCGCACCAATTCCGGCGAGATGCGCTCCAGCGGCACCCAGACGCGTGTCACCGGCTGGCCGCTCGCAAGGCGCCAAAGCATCAACGTCGACGGCATTGGCAGGACCGCGGCAGCCAGCAGCAGAACTGCGACAAACCCTGCCCCGCCCGCGACCAGCCACAACACAAGCCGCCTCCAGCGCGGGCGCACCCGGCGCGGCGGTCCGGCTTTTCCCGAAGCCCCGGGTCTGTCGGCATCAGCTCTTCCGGTCAACACGCTGTCCTGGCTGATGCGGTTCGGGTTGAGACGCGCAGGCAGGCACGATACACCGGATCGCACACGCCTTTCCCGCAGGACATGACATGCCCCATGGACACACGCCATGAGTGATAGCACAAGCCGCCCCGATAGCAGCTTCGCTGCGCGACTGGCCGAGACAGCCAGCAGCATCGAGACAGCCCTTGCCAACCTGCTGGATGACCGCCAGCGCGACCACGAGATCGCCCGGCCAGCACGCCTGCTGGCCGCCATGCGCCACGGCGCACTCGGTGGCGGCAAGCGGCTCAGGCCGTTCCTGCTCACCGAAACCGCGCGGCTGTTCGGCGTGTCACCCGCCGAAGCCATGCCGGCAGCCTCGGCCATCGAGTTGATCCACTGCTATTCGCTGGTCCATGACGATCTGCCGTCGATGGACAATGACGACCTCCGGCGCGGCCAGCCGACGGTTCACAAGGCCTTCGATGAAGCGACCGCGATCCTCGCCGGCGATGGCCTGCTGACCCTGGCCTTCGAAGTCCTGGCCGGCAGTGCGGCAAAAGCTGCCATCCGTGCCGATCTCGTGCTCTGCCTCGCCCGCGCTTCGGGTCTGGCAGGCATGGTCGGCGGGCAGATGCTCGATCTCGACGCCGAGGGCCGCTATGCCGAAAAGGCAGTTCGCGGACCGACCTCGCCAGGTGAGGTGCGCCGCCTTCAGGCCATGAAGACCGGAGCGCTGCTCGCGGCGGCGGTGGAGATGGGGGCCATCCTCGGTGGGGCCTCGCTCGGTCAGCGCATGTCGCTGTCGACCTTCGGTCAGGCGCTCGGCGCATGCTTCCAGGTGGCTGACGATGTGCTGGATGTCGAAGCCAGCCCCGACATCATGGGCAAGGCGACGGCCAAGGATGCCGATGCCAACAAGGCGACGCTGGTCGCCGCCATCGGACTTGAGGCCGCGCGGGCCGAGCGCGACCGGCTGGCCACCGATGCCATCAGCGCGCTGAGGCGCTTCGGGCCGGAGGCGGACACCCTGCGCGCGGCCGCTCGCTTTGCTGCCGAACGGGCCAACTGAACGGCCCGGCCGGGGCTGCGATCAGACGGTCACTTGCGTGCCGACCTCGACCACGCGTCCGGTCGGGATCTGGAAGTAGCTCGTGGCATCGGTGGCGCTGCGTGCCATCGAGATGAACAGCTTGTCCTGCCAGAGCGGCATGCCGGAATTGACCGATGGCTTGATCGAGCGACGCGACAGGAAGAACGAGGTCGACATAATGTCGAACTTGAAGCCCTGCTTGCGCAGGATCCCGAGCCCCTTGGGAATGTTCGGACTTTCCATGTAGCCGTAGCGAAGCTCCATCTTCCAGAAGCCGTCCGAGATCGGCTCGATCCTGAACCGCTCGTCCTCGGCAATGCGCGGCACGTCGAGCGAACGCACGGTCAGGATCGCGTTCTTCTCGTGCAGCACCTTGTTGTGCTTGAGGTTGTGCAGCATCGCGGCAGGCGCCACGACCGGATCGCCGGTCAGGAAGACGGCGGTCCCCTTCACCCGGTGGGGCGGGCTCTTGGCCAGCATGTCGAGCAGTTCCAGCAGCGGCACATCCGCCTTGCGGGTCTTCTCGAACAGGATGCCCGAACCCCTGATCCAGGTCGCCATCAGGATGACCAGCACCGCCGCCAGCAGCACCGGCACGAAGCCGCCATGGAACAGCTTGAGCAAGTTGGCCGAGAAGAAGGCCACATCAATGGCCAGGAACGGCAGGATCACGCAGCAGGTCGCTGCAAGGCTCCAGCGCCAGCCTTTCCAGATCACGATGAAGGCGAGGATGGCATCCACGGTCATCGCACCGAACACCGAAATCCCGTAGGCATTGGCCAGCCCCGAGGATGATCGGAACGACCAGACCAGGCCCAGCACGACCACCAGCAAGATCCAGTTGACGCGCGGCATGTAGATCTGGCCCGACGTGTGCTCGGACGTGTGCCTGACTTCCATGCGCGGCAGGATGCCGAGCTGGATCGCCTGCCGCGTCAGCGAGAAGGCCCCGGTGATCACCGCCTGGCTGGCGATGATGGTGGCGACCGTCGCGAGGATCACCAGCGGCAGGATCAGGAAATCCGGTGCCAGCTTGTAGAACGGGTTATCGATCGTGCTCGGATCATGCAAAATCAGTGCGCCCTGTCCGAGGTAATTCAGCCAGAGGGCGGGAAACACCATGAAGAACCAGGCGCTCTGGATCGGTCCGCGGCCGAAATGGCCCATGTCTGCGTAAAGCGCCTCGGCGCCTGTGACGGCCAGACAAACAGTCCCGAGCACCACCAACGATACACCCGGATGGTTGACGAAGAACATCACGCCATAAAGCGGATTGACCGAGGCAAACACCCCGACGTCATCTTGGATGTGGTAGATCCCAAGGCCTGCCAGCGTGAGAAACCAGATGCCCATGATCGGGCCAAACCACTTGGCCACTCTCTGTGTCCCGCCGCTCTGGACTGCGAAAAGGCCAATCAGGATCGCTGAAGCGATGTAGACCACATAAGGTTCAAAAGCCGGGGTGACGAGTTTGAGGCCCTCCACAGCCGAAAGAACCGAAATCGCAGGTGTAATCACCGCATCGCCATAAAACAGCGCAGCGCCGACCATGCCAAGCCCCAGCACCCAGCCGGTGCCCTTGGCCTTGCCGACCGCGCGCTGCGCCAGCGCCACAAGCGTCAGCGTGCCGCCTTCGCCGTTGTTGTCGGCCCTGAGCAGGATGAGGACATACTTGATGGTCACCACGAACACGAGCGACCACAGGATCAGAGAGAGCACGCCGATGACGATGTCGCGCGGAACCTCGCGGATCACAGCCGCGCCGTGGCCGCCATGGCTGCCGATATTGCCGCTCATGGCAGCATTGATGGTTTCACGCAGCGCATACAGCGGGCTTGTGCCGATATCGCCATAGACGACGCCG
>JAPLOV010000071.1:15185-19179 GCA_026400565.1 Hyphomicrobiales bacterium
CGAGCGCTCCCAGAGCCAGAGCGGCAAAGCCGGTCTTGCCGTGGCCGTGGCCGGGCGGATCGCCACCCTGGCCATCATTCGGGGCGGGGTCATCAAGGCCGAACCTGTGATCATCCTTCGCAAAGGACGTCTTGTCGGTAGCCATCAAGGATCTCCGCTCATGCGGCGCTGCAACAAAGGACGGGCGGCTCTACCACATTCATGAGGCCGATCAAGGGCAGGCGATGCCGCCCTGCCCGCCCTCTGAGGCCGCCTGTTCCCTGCCGGGACGCGCCCAACGCTACCGGGCCGCACGGCCGGACGCACCATAGCGGGTTTCCACATAGGTGCTGACCATGTCCTTGAACTCCCCGGCAATACCTGCACCGCGCAAGGTGGCGACCTTCTTGCCATCCACGAACACTGGCGCCGTGGGTGCCTCGCCCGTGCCGGGCAGGGAAATGCCGATATCGGCATGCTTGGATTCGCCGGGCCCGTTCACGATGCAGCCCATCACGGCGACGTTCAGGCTCTCCACGCCCGGATAGCGGCTCTTCCACTCCGGCATCGAGGTGCTGATCCAGGTCTGGATGTCGCGCGCCAGTTCCTGGAACACGGTCGAGGTCGTGCGCCCGCAGCCGGGGCAGGCCGCCACCAGCGGCACGAAGGCCCGGAAGCCCATGGTCTGCAACAGTTCCTGTGCGGTCTTGACCTCGATCGTGCGGTCGCCGCCCGGCTCGGGTGTGAGCGAAAAGCGGATCGTGTCGCCGATGCCTTCCTGAAGAAGAACGCCAAGCGCGGCTGACGAGGCAACGATGCCCTTCGAGCCCATGCCGGCCTCTGTCAGCCCCAGATGGATGGCATAATCCGACCGGCGCGCCAGTTCGCGGTAGACCGAAATCAGGTCCTGCACCCCCGAAACCTTGGCGGACAGGATGATCCGGTTGCGCGCAAGACCGATTTCCTCGGCCCTGGCCGCAGACAGCAACGCCGACTGCACCATCGCCTCGCGGGTCACGGCGCGCGCCTCGAGCGGGGCCGGCGAGACCGCGTTGAGGTCCATCAGGTGGGTCAGCAATTCCTGGTCGAGCGAACCCCAGTTCGCCCCGATCCGGACCGACTTACCGTGGCGGATGGCCATCTCGACGATCTGGGTGAACTGCCGGTCCTTCTTGTCCTTGAAGCCGACATTGCCCGGATTGATGCGATACTTGGCCAGGGCTTCGGCGCAGGCAGGATGGGCGGCCAACAGGGTGTGGCCGATATAATGGAAGTCGCCGACCAGCGGCACGGTGACGCCGATCCGGTCGAGCCGCTCACGCACATGCGGTACGGCGGCCGCAGCCTCGTCGCGGTCGACCGTGATGCGCACCAGTTCGGAGCCCGCCCGCGCCAGCGCCGCGACCTGGGCCACCGTGGCCGCGATGTCGGCCGTGTCGGTGTTGGTCATCGACTGGACCACGATGGGGGCACCGCCGCCCACCATGACGCCACCGACATCGACCCCGACGGTGCGGTGCCGACCCGCCGGGCCGGCATCGGCTACACCCGCAGCAAGCGCTAGATCACCCATCTGCCAGATCACTTCCCCTGTCGCGCACAGACCTTGCCCAGCCCGCTGCCGGCGTCAAGCCGCAATGATCCGGACAGGGGCGCTTCGCCGCAGTGCCACCGGCCCCTTTGCGGCAAGGCACGGGTGTTGTTACATTGTCCGCGACAGGGCCGTCGCGGCCCCTCCGAGGATCGTCCCATGCAGCGCGCCACCAGCATCGTCCGCAAGCCCGCCGTCAGGGCCGACAAGGTCATCGACACCGTTGTGCTCGCCCATGAGGACCGCCAGCGCCGGCGCGCCGTGCTGAAGACCAATCATGGCAGCGACATCCTGCTCGATCTCGACAAGTCGGGCGTGCTGTCGGAAGGCGACGCGCTGAAGCTGGAGGATGGCAGTCTTGTGCTGGTCACGGCTGCCGCCCAGGATCTGATCGAGGTGCGCGCCGAGAACCCGCTCAGGCTGATGCGCGTGGCCTGGCACATCGGCAACCGGCACACCCCGGCGGAAATCACCGCCGATGCCCTCTACATCGAGGACGACCATGTCCTGGCGGACATGATCCGCGGACAGGGCTGCTCGACCACGAAGGTCACACGGCCCTTCAGGCCCGAGCGCGGCGCCTACGACCATGGCGGCCAAGACCGGGGCCACGGCCATGATCATGAGCACGGCCATGATCACGGCCAGAACCAAGACCACGGCCACAAGGTTCATGATCACCACCATCATGATCACGGCAACCACCATGGGCATGGCCATGATCACCATGCCAGGGCACACGTGAACCCGCCCCATGGCCAAGCCGGCCACGTGCATGGTCCCGATTGCAATCATGACCACAGCCATGATCACACCCACGATGTGCTTCAGGTCGGCAGCCATGATCACAAACACGATCATGACCACAAGCATCATCACGGCCATGATCATGGCCACGCGCCGCGCGCCAAGCACGACCACTGACAAGCACGACCACCAATCGGACTTGAAAACCGCGCAACTCCTGCTGCTGACCTGGTTCTCGCCGTCCTATCCGGTCGGCTCGTTCGCCTATTCCCATGGCCTTGAATGGGCGCAGGAGGCTGGCGACCTGCCGGATGCCGCCAGCCTCGCAGCATGGCTCGCCGACCTGATCGACCGGGGCGCTGCGCGCAGCGATGCCATCCTCTGCGTCGCCACCTGGGATGCTGCCACGGCAGGGAACTGGCCTCAGGTGGCAAGCATCGCCGAACTGGCTCTCGCCATGGCGACCTCGACCGAGCGGCGCATGGAAACCGTGACGCAGGGCAATGCCTTCCTGCTGGCGACGACGGCCGCCCATCCGGTGCCCGGACTGGCTGAACTCAAGCAGGTCGCCGGGCCGGATGTCGCCTATCCCGTCGCTGTCGCCGTGGCGGCTGCAGGCCACGGCATCGCCAAGGAGGAGCTGCTTCCGGCTTTCATGCTGGGCTTTGCCGCCAATCTGGTCTCGGCCTCGGTGCGGCTCGGCATCGTCGGGCAGACGGATGGCCAGCGCGTGCTGGCGGGGCTGATGCCCGCCATCAGCCGGGCAGCAGCCGAGCTTGTCAACGCTTCGCTCGATGATCTTGGCGCTTGCGCCTTCCGCTCCGATATCGCTTCATTGCGTCACGAAACCCAGTATTCGAGGCTGTTCCGCTCATGAACCACTCCCCCCACGGCCCGCTGCGCGTCGGCATCGGCGGCCCGGTCGGCTCCGGCAAGACCGCGCTGATGGAACTGCTGTGCAAGGCGATGCGCGACGACCTCGACCTGTGCGCCATCACCAACGACATCTACACCAAGGAAGATGCCCGCCTGCTGACGGTCGCCGGGGCGCTGCCGGTCGAGCGCATCATGGGCGTGGAGACTGGTGGCTGCCCCCACACCGCCATCCGCGAGGATTGCTCGATCAATCTGGCGGCGGTCGCCGAGATGCGGAGCAGGTTCCCCGACCTCGACCTGATCCTGATCGAATCGGGCGGTGACAACCTGGCCGCAACCTTTTCCACCGAACTGGCCGACCTGTGCATCTACGTGATTGATGTGGCAGCCGGCGAGAAGATCCCCCGCAAGGGTGGGCCAGGCATCACCCGCTCCGACCTCCTGGTGATCAACAAGATCGACCTTGCACCCCATGTCGGAGCCGATCTGTCGGTGATGGACCGCGACGCGAAGCTGATGCGCGGCAAGCGTCCCTTCGTCTTCACCAACATGAAGACGGGCCAGGGCCTCGCCGAGGTGCGCGCCTTCATCGAGCAGGCGGGCGGGTTGGTCAAGGCGGCGGCTTGAGGGGTTGTTCTCCCTGCCCATCTGGATAGACGTGGCAGAGCGGCGATCACGCCGCTCATGGTCGTCCCCTTGATATCCCCCTGGCGTTTTCGGTCGCCCCGATGATGGAAGGGGAAGATAGCGCAATCTTTTCATATACTTAAGAGGTTCGTGTCACGCAGGGGTCACACTGAA
>JAPLOV010000080.1 GCA_026400565.1 Hyphomicrobiales bacterium
GGGCGCGGCGAACTGTTCGGCATGGGCAATGCCCAGTTGCCGCTGCCGCCGATGCTGATGTTCGACCGCATCACCCATATCAGCGAGACCGGCGGCATCAACGGCAAGGGTATCGTCATGGCCGAGCTTGATGTGCGCCCCGACCTCTGGTTCTTCCCCTGCCATTTCCGTGGCGATCCAGTGATGCCGGGCTGCCTTGGCCTTGATGCGCTGTGGCAACTCACTGGCTTCTTCCTCGGCTGGCTCGGGTTGCCCGGCCGTGGCCGGGCGCTTGGCGTCGGCGAGGTCAAGTTCGCCGACCAGGTGCTGCCGACGGTGAAGAAGGTCGTCTACGGCGTCGAATTCAAGCGCGTCTTCAAGTCCAAGCTTGTGCTCGGCATCGCCGATGGCTGGCTCGAGGCTGACGGCAAGCGCATCTATACCACAACGGACATGCGCGTGGGGCTGTTCAAGCCTGAAGCGGGCTGAGCAGGCTGCCGGACAGGGTGCCTCGCCAGCATGTCTGGTTGCGGTCCTTGCACGGTGACGGCGGACGCATCATCCCGTTCCTGCGCTGTTGCCATGAGCGCACCCAAGAAGATGCTGTGTTGCGCTTGCAGTTTCGCGCCAGCCGCGCCATGTGGCTGAGGTGTTTTGTCGCTGGAATGGGCTCACAGCCTTCCAGTTGGTCCACTCGGGAGGCCCCCACATGAAACGTGTCGTCGTCACAGGGATGGGCATTGTCTCATCGATCGGCAACAACACGCAGGAGGTCCTTACCTCGTTGCGGGAGGCGAAGTCCGGCATCGAGACCGAAAGCGACTTCGTGGCACATGGCTTCCGCAGCCATGCGGCAGGGCGGCCAACGGCCGATGCTGCCGCGCTGGTCGACCGTCGCGCCATGCGCTTTCACGGCGGCGGCTCGGCCTGGAACCACATTGCCATGGACCAAGCCATTGCCGATGCCGGCCTTGAGACTTCCGACATCTCCCATGATCGCACCGGCATCATCATGGGATCGGGCGGTCCATCGACCATCGCGCTGATCGAGGCTTACGAGAAGGCCAAGGAGAGCGGCAACACCAAGCGCATCGGCCCCTTTGCCGTGCCCAAGGCAATGAGCTCCACTGCCTCGGCCACACTGGCGACCTGGTTCAAGATCCGGGGCGTCAACTATTCGATCTCGTCGGCCTGTGCGACCTCGAACCATTGCATCGGCAATGCCTATGAGATGATCCAGTATGGCAAGCAGGACGTGATGTTCGCCGGCGGCTGCGAGGAACTCGACTGGACCTTGTCGATGCTGTTCGACGCCATGGGCGCCATGTCGACCAAGTACAACGAGACACCTTCGCGGGCCAGCCGCGCCTATGACGTCAACCGCGACGGCTTCGTGATCGCGGGCGGTGCCGGCGTGGTCGTGCTCGAGGAGTTGGAGCGGGCCACGGCCCGCGGGGCGAAGATCTACGGCGAAATCGTCGGTTATGGCGCGACCTCGGATGGCTATGACATGGTGGCTCCGTCCGGCGAGGGCGCGGTGCGCTGCATGCGTCAGGCGCTGGCGACCTATGGTGGCAAGATCGACTACATCAACCCGCATGGCACCTCGACACCGGTGGGTGACGCCAAGGAAATCGAGGCCATCCGCGAGGTCTTCGGCGGGGCGGACAAGTCGCCGCTGATCTCGGCCACCAAATCGCTGACCGGACACTCACTCGGCGCGACCGGCGTGCAGGAGGCGATCTACTCGCTTCTGATGCTCAACAACGATTTTGTGTGCGAAAGCGCCCACATTGATGAGATCGATCCGGCCTTCGCCGACATGCCTATCGTGCGCAAGCGCATCGACAAGGCCGGGCTGGGATGTGTGCTCTCCAATTCATTCGGCTTCGGCGGCACCAATGCAACCATTGTGATGAAGCGGCTGGAGGCCTGATGAGCCTGGCCCAGGCAGCCTGATCGCTATCCTGGCCACAGTTGGCCATGACACCTGACGCATTCTGACGAGACAGGTCCCGATGAACCCTCTGATGCACAACAAGCGCGGCCTCATCATGGGGGTTGCCAACCAGAACTCGATCGCCTGGGGCATCGCCTCGATGCTCGCTAAGCACGGGGCGGAATGCGGCTTTACCTATCAGGGCGAGGCGCTGGGCAAGCGTGTCAAGCCGCTTGCGGAGAGCATCGGCTCGAAGCTCGTGATCCCGTGCGATGTCGAGGACATCGCGTCGGTTGATGCGCTATTCGAAACGCTTCGGGCCGAGTGGGGCCAGCTTGATTTCGTGGTCCATGCCATCGGCTTTTCCGACAAGGAAGAGCTCAAGGGCCGCTATGCCGACACCAGCCGCGCCAATTTCTCGCGCACCATGGTGATTTCCTGCTTCTCGTTCACCGAAGTGGCCAAGCGCGCCGCTGCCCTGATGCCGGCAGGGGGCGCGATGCTCACGCTGACCTATGGCGGCTCGATGCGGATCATGCCTAACTACAACGTGATGGGCGTGGCCAAGGCGGCGCTGGAAGCTTCCGTGCGCTATCTGGCCAGCGATTTCGGCCCGCACGGAATCCGCGTCAACGCCCTGTCGCCGGGGCCGGTGCGCACGTTGGCGGGAGCCGGCATCGCCGACGCCCGTTCGATGTATTCCTGGCAGCGGGCCAACTCGCCTTTGCGCAAATCGGTGACGCTGGAGGATATCGGCGGCTCGGCGTTGTATTTCCTATCGGACCTATCGGGCGGGGTGACCGGCGAGGTTCACCACATCGATGCAGGGTTCCACATCACCTCGATGCCGGTGCTCGATGTGCTCAAGACGATCGACCTGAAGGGCGAAGCGGAATAGTTCACGCGCGCCGTGAGCGGATTTCCCTGCCTGATTACCTTGGCCGGGAGGCCGCGCGCCTTATTCGCCGAATGGGGCATCACCCATCGGGTGAAGGTCTCGCACCAACGCCTTAAGGCGCTCGTCCAGCACATGCGTGTAGATTTGCGTCGTGGAAATGTCGGTATGACCGAGCAACTCCTGCACGACGCGAAGGTCAGCGCCGTTCTGCAAGAGATGGCTGGCGAAGGCATGGCGCAGCACATGCGGGCTGACCAGATCGGCGCGCAGCCCGGCGGCCCCGGCGAGGGCCTTCAGATCGCGGGCGAAAGCCTGCCGGGTCAAGTGGCCGCTTTCGCTGTCCGCCGGGAACAGGTGCCCAGTCGGTTTTGCGGTGCCGCGCCGGCTCATCGCTTCCCTAAGGTCAAGATAGGTGCGCGCCGCAGCCTTTGCTGCGCCGGTCAGCGGCACCAGCCGCTCCTTCGCACCCTTGCCGCGCACGATCAGGAAATCATCGCGGGTGCGGGCCGCCGACACCGGCAGTGCCATCAGTTCCGACACCCGCAGGCCTGTGGCATAAAGCAGCTCGAGCAGGCAGCTCATCCGGGCCGAGCGCAGCCGCTCGCCATCCGTGCTGGCCGGATGGTCGAGGCCTTCGCGGGCCACGGCCAGGAGGCGATCGACATCCTTGACGCTCATGGTCTTAGGCAGAGGCCTGGCCCGCCGTGGACCTGACAGGGCGGCGGTGGGATCATCGCCGCGATGGCCCTCAGCATAGAGGAAGCGATGGAGCTGTCGCACGGCCGAAAGCCGCCGCGCCGCCGAGGAGGCTTTCAACCCCCGGTGGTTGAGGTATTCGAGATAGGCTCTGACCAGATCGGGGCCGGCTGCCAGAATGCCGCCGGACGGCTTCGTGAAAACGGCATAATCGGCCAGATCAGCACCATAGGCCGCCATCGTGGCCTTGGCGGCTCCCCGCTCGGAAGCCATCATGTCGAGAAACAGCCCGACCAGTGACCGGTCACGCCCGCTCACTGGCGCGGCCCGCTCACCGGGCGAACTTCTTCGGATCGATCGGCACGCTCATCTCGCGTTGCTCCGGCTCAACCATAATGGTCAGCGCCAGCATCGCGGCGAAGCCTATCCCGCCAAGAACGGCGAGGACGCCAAGAAATCGAAACAGTGTTGGCAATCTGCCGCCCCCATGCCGCGCGTCGCGCTCAAGAACACGCCATAAATGAGCGCAGGACGCACGCTGTGCAAGGTAAAGATGGAGCCGGTTGCCGCTGCTTCCTGTGCAGAGGCCCAATCCTCTGCCGAAAACCTGATTCCCCTTTTCCGCGACATGGTCTAGAGGCCTTTCATGAGCGAAGAGGCCATCTCGTCCGTGCCGGCTGACCCGGCTTCGACCCTGCGCGGGCGGCTGGGCACACGTTCGATCGTGCTTGTCGGCATGATGGGTTCGGGCAAGAGCACAATCGGCTCGCGCCTTGCGGCGCGCGGTGGCCTGCGCTTTGTCGATGCCGACAGCGAGATCGAGACAGCGGCCGGCATGACAATCCCGGAGATCTTCGCCAGCCGTGGCGAAGCAGAGTTCCGGGCCGGCGAACGCCGCGTCATCGCGCGCCTGCTGGGCCAAGGGCCTCAGGTGCTGGCTACCGGCGGCGGCGCCTTCGTCAGCGAGGATACCAGGAAGCACGTAGCGGAGGCCGGCATTTCCGTTTGGCTCAAGACTGACCCCGAGATCCTGATGCGGCGCGTGCGCAAGCGCAGCAATCGCCCGCTGCTCCAGACGGCAGACCCCGAAGGCACACTCAGGCAGCTGCTGAGCGAGCGTGAACCGATTTATGCCATGGCCGACATCACCGTGCAGTCACGCGAGGAGCCGCACGAGAATGTCGTCGAGGCTGTCCTGCAAGCCGTCGACCAGTTCATCAAGGCTTCCCGATGAGCCCGGCCTTTGCAGCCGGACAGCGGATTGCGGCCCTCGGTTCGGTCCGCCATGTGGGGATCGTCACGGACGAGACCGTTGGCCGCCTGCATGCCGAATCGCTCGAAAGCGCGCTTGGTGCGGCAGGTCTGGCGTCGAGCCGGATCACGGTCCCGCCGGGTGAAACCTCGAAGTCCTTCTCAATGTTCGCCGAGGTTTGCGACGGCCTGCTTGCCGCGAAGATCGAGCGCAAGGATGTGGTTGTCGCGCTGGGCGGCGGCGTGGTCGGCGACCTTGCCGGCTTTGCGGCGGCAACCCTCCGGCGCGGCGTCCGGCTGGTGCAGGTGCCGACCACGCTTCTGGCACAGATCGATTCCTCGGTTGGCGGCAAGACTGGCATCAACGCGCGGCACGGCACGAACCTCGTCGGTGCCTGCCATCAGCCGGCGCTGGTGCTGGCCGACACGGCAGTGATCGACACGCTGCCGCTGCGCGAGCGCAAGGCCGGCTATGCCGAAGTCCTCAAGTATGGCCTCATCAACGACCCGGGCTTCTTTGAATGGTGCGAGCGGCATGGCGAGGCCGCCATGGCCGGTGGTGCCGAGCGCGATCATGCGGTGAGGGTCAGTTGCGCAGCCAAGACGGCCATCGTCCTCAGTGATGAGCACGAGCATGGCGAGCGCGCGCTGCTCAATCTCGGACACACCTTCGCCCACGCCATCGAGCGCATCGTGGCCTATGACAACAGCCGCATCGTGCATGGCGAGGCGGTCTCGATCGGGCTTGCGCTGGCGTTCCGGTTCTCGGCGCGGCTTGGCCTCTGCCCGGGGCAGGATACGGTGCGGGTCTTGCGGCATCTCGCGAGAATGGGGATGCCCACCACGCTCGCCGACGTGCCGGGCGGTGTGGGCTCGGCTGACACCATGCTGGATGCAATGGCTCAGGACAAGAAGGTTTCGGCCGGACAGCTAACCTTCACGGCAGACGTGCTGGACTTTCTGGCCACGGAAATCTCCGGCGCCTGACCGCCAGGCCACACGAGGTGACTGGCAACGGCGGCCCGGAAGCGCTATTTCAGGCCCATGGAGAATCTCGATTTCACCTCAAACCCTTGGGTTGCACTGCTGATTGTGGCATTCTGCCTCGGCCTGTCGGCTTTTTTTTCGGCCAGTGAAACCGCGCTGACAGCTGCGTCCCGTGCCCGCATGCATGCGCTTGAAAATTCAGGCGACAAAAGGGCTAGCGTCGTTACCCGTCTTTTGCTGGTACGCGAACGCCTGATCGGCGCAGTTTTGATCGGCAATAACATTGTGAACGTTGGCGTTTCAGCCTTCACAACGGTCGTGATGGTCAATCTGTTCGGCGATGCTGGCGTGATCTATGCGACAATCTTCATGTCGCTGTTCATAATCATCTTTGCCGAGGTAATGCCCAAGACATTGGCCATCATAAAGCCTGACCAGGTGGCGCTGATGGTGGCCAGACCGGTTGCTGTTGCGGTGGCTGTATTCACGCCATTGCTTTATGCAATCGAGGCAATCGTGCGGACGTTTCTACGCCCCTTCGGTGTGGTGATCGGCGAGAACCAGTCGATGCTGTCCGCGCATGACGAGATCAAGGGCACGGTCGATCTGCTTCACCGCGAGGGTGGCGTGGTCAAGTCTGACCGCGATATGCTCGGCGGCCTGCTCGACCTGAAGGAACTCACGGTCGAGGATGTGATGATCCATCGCACCAAGATGCGCACCATCGATGCCGATCTGGGGCCCGCCGAGATCGTGCGCGAGGTCCTGGCTTCGCCCTATACCCGCATGCCGTTGTGGCGCGGCACATCGGAAAACATCATCGGCGTTCTGCATGCCAAGGATCTGTTGCGGGCTCTCGACGCCGTAGGCGGTGATGCCTCCAAGCTCAACGTGCAGCAGATTTCGTTCCTGCCCTGGTTCGTGCCGGTCAACAGTTCCCTCTCGGGCCAGCTCAAGGCCTTTCTTTCCAAGAAGACCCACTTCGCGCTGGCCGTCGATGAGTATGGCGAGGTCATGGGCCTTGTCACGCTTGAGGACATCCTCGAGGAGATCGTGGGTGACATCAAGGACGAACATGATGTTGCGGTACAGGGCGTCAGGCCCCGCCCGGATGGCTCGGTGATCGTCGACGGCTCGGTGCCGATCCGCGACGTCAACCGCGCCATGGACTGGTCCTTGCCGGACGAGGAAGCCACGACCATCGCAGGCCTCGTGATTCACGAAGCGCGCCTAATCCCCGAGGCTGGACAGGCTTTCACGTTCTACGGGTTCCGGTTCGAGGTGATGCGGCGCAGCCGCAACAAGGTGACATCGCTGATGATCACCCCGGTCAAGGCCAAGGAGGCGGCCTGAATCGGGCGGGCTGACCGGCCGGCGGATCATCGCAACCCGCGAGGGCTTTTGCCCGCCAACCGCCAACCCGTCCGGCCGCAGGTTCCCGGCAAACTCCATATTGCCGCTCGCCTGCAGATCGGCTATCGCTCTGATCAGGCCGAACTGGCCTGCCCATCGGCGTCTTGCACCCGTAGCTCAGCTGGATAGAGCGCTGCCCTCCGAAGGCAGAGGTCACAGGTTCGAATCCTGTCGGGTGCGCC
>JAPLOV010000036.1 GCA_026400565.1 Hyphomicrobiales bacterium
ACATCGAGTGTCTTGGTGTCTTGCCATCCGTCGCAGGCGGTGCGGATTCCGATAAGGCTGTTCTGGCAGAAGAGGAAAGCCCGGCCGGCCAGCTCTCCCGCCGGAAGCTGATGCGGCATGTCATGGAACAGCCGTTTTCGCGCTTTTCCGAGACCTTGAGAGCGGTCAAGGTTACACTTGACCTGAGCGGACTTGCGCGCAAGTCGCACGTCATCGGCTTTGTCTCCGGTATGCCGAATGAAGGCAAGACGACCGTCGCTTGCAATTTTGCGACGTTGATCTCTGCCTCAGGTCAGTCCGCCATTCTCGTCGACCTGGACCTGCGCAATCCCTCGCTGACACGCCGTCTTGCGCCGGACGCGAAGATCGGGTTGATCGAGGTCATTCGCGGCGAGGCCGAACTGTCTGATGCGCTGATCTTCGACACCACAACCAAGCTTTATTTTTTGCCAGCCGTGATGAACTCGGCCCGGACCAACACCAGCGAGATCGTTGGCTCGCCTCAGATGGAGGCATTGATCACTGCGCTCCGGTCGCGGATGCAGTACGTCGTGCTTGACCTTCCACCCCTGGCGCCGGTGGTTGATGCGCGTGCAGCTGTCAATCTTGTCGACAATTTCCTGCTGGTCATCGAATGGGGCAAGAGCCGTTTTGACGTGTTGCGCGAAGCGCTGAAGTCCGCCCCCGAGGTGCAGGACAAACTTCTCGGCGCAGTACTGAACAAGACCAATATGAAGGCGTTGCAGCGTTACGACTCGCATCGCGATGGATATTACGAGAACAAGTATTACAAGCGTTATGGCTACGAGAGCTGATAAGGCGTCGCAACAATCAGTGTTGCTTGTTCGCCTGGTCCTGGTGCTTCTTTCTGTTCTGGTCTTTGCCTGGAGTGCCTCTGCGCTGCAGACACCTGAGTTGACTGCGAAGCATAATGACGTGATCTGGCAGAAGCTTGTCGGTGATACATTCTCAGCCGAGCAGTTGCAGCAGTTGCGGACCCCTTGCGGTGAATACGCCCGCAATGGGCACCCGCGTGCGGCTCTGCTCGCATCCCTCGTCGCTGTTCGGGATCTCGAATTGGCATTGGCGGACGGTGAGCCAGATGATCTGAGGCGCTTGGCAGCTTGCGCGTCGGAGGCGACACGTCAGCTTCTGCGGCGGAACCCATCGTCAAGCATGGGCTGGTACCTGCTTGCCTGGACGGCGCGCCTGGACGGCACTGACCCGCAGCAGGCGTCACGATACCTCGATCGCTCCGTCCAGATGGCACCTCGGGAAGTCTGGATGGCGATCAAGCGCGTGCCCTTGATGCAAGCCGAGGTCTTGCGCGGTCGTCCTGATTTTGTCCGTGGTGACTATCGCGTCCTTGCAGAAGCTGAGAAGGCGGAGTTCGCTTCAAAGCTCTTGAGCGCCTGTGTCGTCAGATACCCCCTGTGCGAGACGGACTGGAACGCAGGATTAACCAGCAGACAGACAAGGCTGGTGTGGCAGGAAATGGTTCGTGATAATTAGCGACTTGCGCATAAAAGCGGGCACCGGGTTTGTGAATGCGCGATGCTTTAGCATATGTTGACCGGGACAGACGTTGCGTCTTGTGCGGGGGGAGCGCCTGATACGATGAGCATCTGTTTCCCCGAGGCGGCGCTCGCAACAGTTGGCGCGATCTTGCCGCCCAAGCTCTGGGTCGTTGTCAACACGCAGGCGCAGCGCGAGCGGCTGGCGACAGAGCAGATAGCCAACCAGGGCTTTGAGGTCTATTGCCCGCTGTTCAAGCGGCGCATCAAGCATGCGCGGCGGTTTGAGGATGTGCTGCGCCCGCTGTTTCCGGGCTATGTCTTCGTGGCGGTCGACCCAAGCCGGGAGCAGTGGCGGCCGCTGATGTCCACGGTCGGGGTGCGCTCCGTGCTGCGCAACGGCGAGCGGCCAAGCACGCTTGACGAGCGCTTCATCGAGGCCTTGCGGGCCCGCGAGATCGCTGGTGCGATCATCAAACCGTCCGAACCTTACAAGGTTGGCGAGCAGGTCAAGCTGTCCGGCGGTGTCTTCGACGGCCTCATTGCCGAGATCGTGCGACTGGATGACGCCAAGCGCCTGACTGTGATGCTGAGCCTGCTGAGCGGGCAGGTCAGAACAAGCGTGCCGAGGGAGGCTGTGGCGCCGCTTGTGTTGCGGTAGGCCTGCTCAACGCCGCTGAGAGCGCTGATACATGTGCCAGACGCGCATGGCGGCGAACAGCTCCGCGAATTCGAGCACGTTCTTGCCCTCGGTCTGCGGCTTCGGGCTTAGCGCGCAGGCCCGCATGGCTGGCATGTCCAGCCATGGGCAATCGCCTTGCAGCAACTCGCCGCGCCTGGTGCGCTCCGCGATCAGCAGCCAGGCCTTATGCCGCGTGGTCTCGCGCAGCTTCTCGTTGGCCACATCGTATTTCATGATGTTTGGCGGCAAGGTGTCGGCAAGCGCAGCCAAAGCCAGACCGCGTGGCCGGTCATCCATGAACAGCGCCTCAGGCGGAACCGACATGGCAAACTCGAGGATGCGCCGATCGGTCAGCGGGTAACGATACTGGAAGCCGAAAGGCCGCGCCCAGGCGGCCCAGGTCTCCATGCGCATGCCGATATGGCCGTAAAACAGGTGCCGCTTTATGTTCTCGCCGATGTTGGGACCGAAGCGGATTTGCTCACGCCTTGCGGCAATCTCGTGCCGATATCTTTGCTTCAGGTCTGCTGACATGAAGCACATGTTTGGCGTGTAGTCGCGATACGGGCTGAACCGTTGATAGAGAGTATTGGGCAAGAGCGGATAGATCGCGTCACTCCAGAGCAGCGAGGCCAGCGGTTTGAGCTTGCGTAAAGTCCGCAACTGGCTGCGAGCGAAATTGGCTGCGCGCTTAGGCTGCACTGTCAGTATCAGATGCGCCATGTAACTGAAACCATGGGCAGAGAACGCCTCATCGCCGCCCCAGCCGGACAGCATGATATCAAGCCCGTCTTGGGCCGCGAGTTTGAGCATGGGAATCTCGTCGGCCAGATCGGCGGTGCCTTCCAGTTCCATGGGGCATTCCAGAAAGGCGAGGAAATTGTGTTCGTCGGCCGCGCCGTATCGGACCGGCACATCGCCGGCGGCGGCAACAACACGCTGGCGTTCATCATGCCAGGCCATAGCAGGATAAAGCTCCGACACGTCCGGCGACCATGTGTAAGCGCCGGCAAGCGCACCTCCGCGCTCTTTCAGCATGCGGTCAGCGATCACGCCAACACCGGTTGAATCGATCCCGCCGCTGACATGTGCGCCAACCTTGCGAGCCCCAGAAACACGTTCCCTCACAGCCTGATAAACCAGGCTTCGCATGGCATCAACATAGTCCGCCGGTTTGGGAAGGCGGATGCTCACATGGGTGGACGGGCTCCACCAGCGGCGTGTCTGTATCTCGTTCGGGCCAATCTCCACAAGGCAGCCCGCATGGACGGCATGGACACCCTGCCAGAACGTGCCATGTAGCGGCTTTCCGGGCTCCGCAAGGTAGGCCACAACGCCTTTATGATCGATCGAGGGCGCGATCCGGCTCGCTTGAAGGATCTCGGCGATGGATGTCCCGAACGTGATGATGTCGCCATGCCGGGTCCAGTAGAGGCTGACTGCCCCAATGTGGTCGCGCACGAGGCAGAGCCGCCGTGTGCGTTGATCGAGGACTGCGAAGACAAAATCACCCAGCAGATGGCTAGGCGTGGCATACTCGTGTTTCGCCCAGATTTGGGCGATCAGATCGGCTGAGGTCAAGACCGCACCGGCACAGCCAACGTGTCCGCTCTCACGCAGAAGATCAGCCCGATTGTCGAGGATCGCTTCCGTCATGACAGAGACAGGCCCGAGTGTAGCTGGCCCGCCAAACAGACTTCCTGTGTTTGGGTTGGTGCTGATATCTTGAGCCCGCGACAACGAAAGGTCTTGGCCATTGAGGTCAATCTGGCAGAAGAAACTGGTCGTCATATTAACCCCAAAACGATCGGATCTCAGGATCCGTATCATGGATATTGCCGACACGAAGGCTTTTCGCTACGGAATGTACTGTTGCCTTGCTGGATAATTTTGGTCGTTCTCAAACGATGCGCAGTGTGATCTGGGCATATCCGCGATGGGCTTGAAGGTGAAGAAGTGCATCCTGTCATGGCAAACAGCCTGCCCCGTTTGATGCGAAGGGCACTTGCAGTCCCGCTTCGCCGCAAGCTGATGCTATGCGAAGGCTTCGTGCGCGTATGCGCTGCTTGGGTCATGATCACGCTGCTGCCCTATCGGCTGTGGCGCAGTCAACTGGGTGTGCTGGTGAAGGGACCTCAACCCATAGAAGCGATGCTGGATGCGCGCCTTAGCCGGGTGGTTGATGATGTCGCTTGGGTGCATCACGCGTTGCAGCGTGTCTTCGGCACCGGTTTCACCTGCCTGATGCTGGCCCTTTCAGCACGGAACATGCTGGCGCAGCGTGGGGTCCACAGCCATCTCATTCTGGGCGTCGAGCGAAACATGACTGCAACCAAAGAAATTGGGATTGGTGCTCATGCATGGGTTAAGGTCGACAGGCGATATGTTGTTGGCGAAAATGGCAGCTCTCGGTTCGTAGCACTAGCTGTTTATGGTACCACGTAACAGCGAGCCATCGCGTGAAATTCATTTGTAAGCTTGATGTGCATAGGAATGCGGAAGCGATGGAACTAAATGAATATCCGTACAAATATAAAGTATATGATATTATATTTCTATCTCGTATAAAATTGTCTGATTTGACACTGTTGGACAGTTCGTCTCTGGATTTTCAAGGTTCTAAGGTCGTAAGATTGGAAATCGGTGATGTTCCCACCGAACTGAAAGGGGCGATAAAACTTGCCAGCTGGATGGATGCAAATGCCAGCGAGTGTTTGTGCAAGGTTCCAGGGGGTTCGCGCTTTATCGTTCGTGAAGGAGTTTCGATTGTTGTCGACACTGATGATGCAGAAACGAGTCAAAGGACGCGAGATTATATCGTCGGAATTGGCCTTCCAGTAATTGCCCATCAAAGAGCACTTATTCCACTTCATGTCAGCATGGTCGACACGCCATATGGCATATGGGCGTTTGCGGGTAAATCAGGGGCGGGGAAATCTACAACAGCAATTGCTATCTCAAAAAAGAAGGGTTGGAGATTGCTTTGCGACGATTTGGCCATCCTTAATGTAACGCCTTCCGGATCATTTATTGATTTTGGCGTAAACAAAGTTAAATTATGGGCAGATGCAGCTGCAGGTTTTGGTTATCATACCGCTAGCTTGAGGAGAGATCCAGTACGACCAGAGAAATATCACGTTACAGTTGATCCTGTTGATTCCATGCCTTTGGATAAATTGAATAAACTAGTCCATTTGACTTGGAGTGAATCTGAGCAGTCAGTTTTAGAAATGCGACCTGCAGGTTCCTTTCAAATACTCATGAACTGTATTCATTTGCCCGAATTTATTTCAATCACTGGCAATCTGAATTTCGCACAGCGAACTATGTATGATATGTCAAGCAGGATTAAAAGTTTTGAGCACAGGCGCATTAAGAATCAATTCAATGTTGATCAAAGTATCGACTTGGTTTTCAAGAGACTTCTCGAATAAGTTCCAAACAAAAAGGCTGCCGATGACGGCAGCCTTAGTAGAATGCATGGGAAAAAAGACGGACAGTTCATAATCAGCCGGGATAGCTGCCCTTCTGACCAGTAATTTGGCTAACCTGACTCTCCTGGAAAAAAGGCACGTTTCCACCGAGCGTCTTCTCAATCGCCAACTCGTCCAGCGCAGGAGCGACCCACACCTTCTTTTCTGCCTTTGCTGATTCGATCATACTCATGACTCCTGATAACATACCTGCCGCTAAGTTCATATAATCGAAAGATTTTTAATGAGTCAAGCGTGATAGACCAATGGTCAATAAGGAATTTCTTAACCTTAAGATGACGGCTGGATTGTGTGTGGGAGCCCTTCCCCCGGGGGCCTTGGCTGATGCTGGCGTATGAAGCTCTTTGAGGTTCACACATCTGCACCGTAAGCGGTTAGCTGAGGGCGTTTGACCTGAAGT
>JAPLOV010000261.1 GCA_026400565.1 Hyphomicrobiales bacterium
AGGTCCTTGGCCGTCGGCGCGTAGCGCTCCATGAAGCGCTCTCCCTCGGAATTGGTGAGATAGCCGCCCTCGCCGCGCGAGCCTTCGGTGATCAGGCAACCCGAACCATAGATGCCGGTGGGATGGAACTGCACGAACTCCATGTCCTGCAGCGGCAGGCCGGCGCGCAGCGCCATGGCGTTGCCGTCGCCGGTGCAGGTATGCGCCGAGGTGGCGGAGAAATAGGCCCGGCCATAGCCGCCAGTCGCCAGGATGGTCTGGCTCGACCGGAAGCGGTGGATCGTGCCGTCATCCATCTTGAGCGCGACCACGCCAAGGCAGCGGCCATCCTCGCTCATCATCAGGTCGATGGCGAAGTACTCAATGAAGAACTCGGTCTGGGCCCGCAAGGCCTGCCCATAGAGCGTGTGCAGGATGGCGTGGCCGGTGCGGTCGGCAGCAGCGCAGGTGCGCTGGGCAATGCCCTTGCCATACTGCGTGGTCATGCCGCCGAACGGGCGCTGGTAGATCTTGCCGGCCTCGGTGCGCGAGAACGGCACGCCCCAGTGCTCCAGTTCATAGACGGCAGCCGGCGCATTGCGCACCAGATACTCGATGGCATCCTGGTCGCCGAGCCAGTCCGAGCCCTTGACCGTGTCATACATGTGGAAGCGCCAGTCATCCTCGCCCATGTTGCCGAGCGCCGCCGAGATGCCGCCTTGGGCCGCGACGGTGTGCGAGCGAGTCGGGAAAACCTTGGAGATGCAGGCCGTCTTGAGCCCGGCCTGGGCACAGCCCACAGTGGCGCGAAGACCGGCGCCGCCGGCCCCGACCACCACCACGTCGAAGGTGTGGTCGGTGATCTCGTAGCCATGGGTCTTGCCCTGCGGGACGGCTGGCTTGTCTGCTATGGGCATGATCTCAGCCTCCAAAGGCGATCTTCAGGATTGCAAAGACGGACGCGGCCCCCACCACAACCGTAAAGAATGTATTGGCCATCACCGCCAGGACCTTCGCGCCTTCCCCGTGCACGTAATCCTCGATGATGGTCTGCATGCCAAGACGCATGTGGATGAGCCCCGAGATCACGAACAAGAGCATCAAAAGCGCCACGACGGGATGTGACAGAGTAGCCATCACGGCCGCATACGGCTTTCCAACCAGCGAGATCACGATCACCACGAAGGCGGCAGCCAGCACCACATTGGCCACGGCAGTGACGCGCTGAAGCCAGAAATGCTGCGTTCCTGACCGGGCTGAGCCCAGCCCGCGGATATGGCCCAGCGGCGTGCGCATCGACGAATGGGATGACATCGGCAGGATCCTTCAGCGCACGGCGTAGGCGACGATCCAGATCAGGATCGTCAGCGGCACGGACACGAACAGCGTCATCCGTGCCATGTTCATGCGGGTTTCGGGGTCGTAGCCATGGCCGAGATCCCAGACGAAGTGGCGCAGCCCCCCCGCCATGTGGTGCATCAGGGCGAAGGTGTAGCCGAACAGCACCAGCCGCCCGATCCACGATCCGGCCAGCCACTGGGCTGTCTCGAAGGAGGCCGCGCCAGATGCGGCAGCAGCCAGCCAGAGCGCCAGCAGAAGCGTTCCGGCATAAAGTGCAGCACCCGTGGCGCGGTGGAAGATCGACATCGCCATGGTCCAGGACCAGCGATAGATTTGCAGATGCGGCGACAGTGGCCGACTTTGATCCGCCATGCTTGGACCCCCGGGCTGATCCTTGGGCTGGACCAGTTCAAATTTGAAATTTCAGAGCTTCGTCATACCGAAAGGAAACCCGGCCCGCAATGCGACATGAGTACGAGGTGTTACAGATATCGAACTCTGTCATTTCTTGCAGCGAGACCCTGAAAACCGCTCTTGCCCGCCGAGCCTCGGGGCACGTCTCGCCGGAAAGACCCGCTTGTCTCAGCCGGGCTTTGAAGCAGAAACGATGTAATTGACTGCCGTATCGCTCGACAGGCGCCAGCCACCGCGCAGCGGATCGGGCACCATGCCGCGCGTTTCGATCACGGACAGGCCGGCCCGTTCGAGCCCGTCGCGCAACTCCTCCGGCCTGACGAACTTCTCCCATGAATGCGTGCCTTTCGGCAGCCAGCGCAGGATGTATTCGGCACCGATGATGGCCGCCGCATAGGCGCGTAGCGAACGATTCAGGGTCGAGACGATCACCAGTCCGCCCGGCTTGACCGCCGCAGACAGCGCCTCAAGGAAGGCCGGCACATCAGCCACATGCTCGACCACTTCCAGCGCCGTCACCATGTCGAAGCGCTCGCCATCGGCCACCAGTGCCTCGATCGTGGTCGGCAGGTAGCGGATGTCGAGTTCCATTTGCCGGGCATGGGCCCTGGCGATGCCGATGTTGCGCTCGGCCGGATCAAGCCCGGTGACGGCAGCGCCCATGCGCGCCAGCGGCTCGGACAAGAGCCCGCCACCGCAACCCACATCGGCCACGGTGAAATCTTTCAGCAGCGCGACACCCGAAGCGGCGAGGCCGAAACGCATGATCACCTGCTCGCGGATGAACCCGAGCCGCACCGGGTTCATGCCGTGCAATGGCTTCATCGGGCCGTTCGCGTCCCACCATGTCTCGGCCAGCGCGTCGAAGCGAGCGATCTCGCCATCGTCGACCGTGGTCGCGCCGGTGTTGGCCGCGAGGTCTGGCCGCCGCCTTGCCTGTGCTGTTGTCATCGCGGTTTTCCCGGGGCGCATGTCATTCGTCTTTCGCCGACTTTGCGCCGGCTGGCGAGCCATGTATACGCCCCCCTATAAGGCCCCTGTGTGGTGCACGGCGAGCGACATAGCAGCGCGGCCTGGCACAGCTCCGAACGGCATCTGCAAACTGGAACGGAACAGAGACCCGCATGTCGCGTCTTGTGATGAAATTCGGCGGCACTTCGGTCGCCACGGTCGAGCGCATCAAGAATGTCGCCCGCCATGTCAAGCGCGAGGTCGAGGCCGGGCATGATGTCGCGGTGGTCGTCTCGGCCATGTCCGGCAAGACCAACGAACTGGTCGGCTGGTGCAAGGAGGCAGCGCCGCTCTACGATCAGGCCGAGTATGACGTGGTCGTCGCGGCCGGTGAGCAGGTCACGTCCGGGCTGCTGGCCATCGTGCTCAACGACATGGGCCTGCCCGCCCGCTCCTGGCAGGGCTGGCAGGTGCCGCTCTTCGGCACGGATGCACACGGCTCCTCGCGCATCATCGATGTGGACGGGGCAGGCATCCTTGCAGGCTTCGCTGCCAACCGCTCGGTTGCGGTCGTCTCTGGCTTCCAGGGCATCCACAAGCAGAGCGGACGGATCGTCACGCTCGGCCGCGGCGGCTCTGACACCTCCGCTGTGGCGCTGGCCGCGGCGCTGAAGGCCGATCGTTGCGACATCTACACCGATGTCGACGGCGTCTACACCACCGACCCGCGCATCGTCAGCAAGGCGACGCGGCTCGACCGGGTCTCGTTCGAGGAAATGCTCGAAATGGCCTCGCTCGGCTCCAAGGTGCTGCAGGTCCGCTCGGTCGAGATCGCGATGGTGCACCGCGTGCCGACCTATGTGCGGTCATCTTTCGATGACCCCGAGAACCCCCGGCAGGGGACCCTGATTTGTGACGAGGAGGATATCGTGGAACAGCAGATCGTCACCGGCATTGCCTA
>JAPLOV010000151.1 GCA_026400565.1 Hyphomicrobiales bacterium
CCACACAGGCGCACATCCTCGAACTTCTGAGCGACATTGCTGTGCGCTCTGACAAGGCGATGGTCTATGTCAGCCATGATCTCGGTGCGATTGCACGGGTCTGCAGCCGGGTCGTCGTCATGTATGCCGGCGAGATCGTCCTTGATGGCGATGCGACGACGGTTTTGACGAATCCCGGCCATCCCTATGCGCGCGGTCTCCTCGCGTCGATTCCGCGGCTGGGTAACCCAGGTCTCCCCATGGCGCTCGAAGGTCGCCCGCCGCCGCCAGGCGATGCCGGGCCTGGTTGCTCCTTTGTGGATCGTTGCGCCATTGCCGAGTCGCCATGCCGCGCCGAGCGGCCCGGCCTCCAGCCGCTCCTTGCGGGCGGCCGCGTTCGCTGTCGTCTTACCGAAAGGGCCGAGTCGATCCCGACAAAGCGGGATGGCAAGCCGGCATCCGCCGGTAGAAGCTTTGGTGAGCCTTTGGTGCGATTGTCAAACCTTGCGATCAGCTATGCCCGGCAGAGCCTTGTCGATCAGCTGTTGGGTCGCAAGCCGCAAGGCGTTCCAACTGTCGACAGGGTCGATATCGAAATCCGGCAAGGTGAAGTCATCGGTCTTGTCGGCGAATCCGGATCCGGCAAGTCCACCATCCTCAAGGCGGTCGCCGGTCTGGTCGGGCCAGCAAGCGGTGAGATCGCCTATGACACGTCTGGCGCATTATCCGCGGCTGTCGAAGACAGGCGGCCGGAGCAGCTGCGCGAGATTCAGCTCATCTTTCAGAACCCGGACGAGAGCCTCAATCCCCGTCACACCATCGAGCAGATCCTCGCTCAGCCGCTCCATCTCTATTTTGGACTTTCCGGCGACGCGCTGCGCGAGCGCAGCATCGCCATCCTCGAACGGGTCCGTCTCGGCGCGCATTATCTCGATCGGCTGCCCAGTCAGCTCTCAGGTGGAGAAAAGCAGCGCGTCGCCATTGGGCGCGCCTTTGCTGCCAAGCCCAGGCTGGTGCTTTGCGACGAGGTCACATCGGCGCTCGATGTCTCGGTTCAAGCGGCCGTTCTTGATTTGCTCGACCAACTCCGGCGCGACAGTGGCACCACCTATGTCTTCGTCTCGCATGACCTGGCGGTCGTTCGCGCGCTGTCGGACCGGGTTGCCGTTCTCTACCAGGGAAGGCTCTGTGAAATCGGTCCAACGTCGGCTGTCTATAGCAGGCCGTGTCACCCTTACACCGAAGCGCTGATAGGTGCTGTGCTGGAGCCGGATCCGGGTGTGCGTCCTGTCCTGATGGCCGAGGACATCCTGGAGCTGTCGCCGCCGGCCAAGGGTTGCCCGTTCCAGCGACGCTGTCACCGCAAGGTCGGGCCGATCTGCGAGAGCACGACTCCGCCACAACGGGAAGCCGGGGCTGGACATGTCATCCATTGCCATATTCCCATTGGCGAACTCACATCCGCACAGACTGTGAGCGCCCTGGGCAACGCAGTTCTGCCCCATGTCCAATGAGAACGGCGCCAAAATGCAGGGCTCAAAGCTGACCCTGTCAGATCGTCGGCGCTCTCTGCCAGTCGACGAGGCGCTCGAACTGGTGGCAAGGATTCTCATCAAGGCAGGGCTGCCTACCGACATCGGCCAGTGCGTGGCGGAGCATCTTGTCGATGCCGAGCTTTGCGGGGTGGAATCCCACGGCGTCGTGCGCGTGATCCAGTATGTCGAGCAGCTCAAAAACGGGTACCTTTCACCAAAGGCGCGCCCTGTCTTGGCGCATGGCGAGACGGGACCGACCTTCATTGACGGCGGCGGCGGCATCGGCATCCCGGCGATGCTTCTTGCCATGGATCAACTCTGTGACATGGCCGGCAACAGAGGCATGGCCGTTCTGCCGATCCGCAATGTCGGGCATACAGGCCGCATTGGTGCCTTCGCCGAAACCGCAGCCATGCGCGGCATGTTTGTCATCATTATCGGTGGCGGCGGACGCCAGAGCTGGCGCCAGGCGGCGCCCTATGGCGGGCGTAAGGCGATCCTGCCGACGAACCCTTACTGCATGGCGATCCCCGGCGGCGCGCGTGGCCCCGTCGTCATCGATTTCGCGACCTCGATGATCGCCGGCGGCTGGCTGCATTCCGCCAGAGCTGCAGGCGCTCTGGTGCCTGAAGGCGCAATCATCGACGCCAATGGAACCCCGAGCCGCGATCCCAAGGCCTATTTCGATGGTGGCGCAATCCTGCCCAAGGGTGGTCCCATGGGGTATGGCCTGGCGGTGATGGCCGAGATGGTTTGCGATGCTTTGCTTGGTCCGGCCGCGACGGAGTGCAACTGGTTGACCCTGGCGATCGACACATCCCGCTATCGCGACCGCTCCGTCATGACCCAGGCCGCAGAAGAAGTGCTCTCGGAGCTTCGTGCTTGCCCGCCTGCGCCGGGATTCGAGCAGGTTCTCGTGCCGGGCGAGCGCGAGCGCGATGCGAGACACGCCAATCTTGCTCGTGGACTGCTGTTGCCAGAAAAGACGCTGGAGGACATCCGAAGCCTCGCAGCAGCGGTCAATTGATTGTGCACATGACCTGTCAGCACCAGGGAAAACATCATGCAATCAGCCCGCCTGGTGTCGTGGTGTCGATGTTTTCGCCGAGCGAGCGCAGGCCGACGCCGCGCGCGTGCAGATCGGTGACGGTTTCAACCAGTTGTGGCAGCGAGCGGCCCAGCTTCATGCAACCGCCATCTCAACCTTTTGCATCGGCCTGGATCGGGCCGGCCAAGTCAAACGCTATTCGCTTCACCCGCGCGTCATCACGTAGAGCTTGCGCACCTGCTCCAGGACGCGCCACTCGCCTTTCCAGCCTAGATCACAGATCCGGTTCTCCGTTGTGTCGGGTGCAGTGCTTGCCTTCCTGACCTCCTTTGACGAGGTCATCGTGTCGCTGTTTGTTTCTGGCGGTCAGAACTCGACGCTGACCCGCAACATGTTCAACGCCCTGCGCGACCAGATCGACCCGACGATTGCTGCCATCTGGACCCTCGTCGTCATTCTTACATCGGTCCTGGTGGCGATTTCTCCGCTCTTCGGCAAAAGCGGCGCGCGGTAGGCCTGAGATTGATTAAGCCGGATATGCGCGACTTTGCAGCAGAGTGGGTTGTCCGACGCGGCACTGTCACGCTGACGGGATGGAAAGCGGTGGCCTCGATAGCGGGCGTGTCGGCGAGGCGTGCGGCGCGGACACGGTCAGCCTGGTCGAGTTGGTCACGAGGCGGGGCGGCGGCGCCAACGAATAGCATCGGCGGCGGGGAACCTGGCGCACAAGCCGAGCTCAGGGTGGCGACGACAACCAGCATTCCGAAGCGTTCAATATTCGTCATACCGAACATATAGTGTGCCCTCCGGTTCTGCGAAAGCCTGCGCTCTCCCGCGGCAATCCCTCACTGATCCGCCCCCTCCTGCGGTTGGAGCTGCCACGGCGTCCTGAGCAAGTGGGCCGGGTCAACGCCAAGTGCGCGGGCAAGCTTTTCGATCACCTCGATGGTGGCGCCACGCTCCTCCCGCTCCAGCATGCCGACATGGTTTCTGCTGATGCCGGCGCGCTCGGCAAGCTGTTCCTGGGTGCAGCTCATCGTCGAGCGCAGCAATCGAAGGTTGGTGGCGAAGATGGTCCTGAGGCGCATGCCTCAACACGGGCCTGCCGCCAACCATGCGATCCACCAACGATTGTTGGTATTCGTGCGCCGATCCCTTGCGCTGCAGCAAGGCTGGCAAATCTACCGGGCCGAAGCGCGTTGCTGATGTCATGAGCCGCGCTGGCAATCTCACTCAACAATCTTCCCATATCCAACAGCAACATCGGGTCGGCTCTGAGATGTCGTGACGCCGGCCAGCAAATCTGCACGGAGCTGGAATTGAACGATCTCCAGAACACGGGAACATCTTCCGGCGAATTGGCCGAAGCCCTTCGGTTGGTGCTGGGCTTCAGCCGCCGCCAGCGCTGGTTTGCTCTGAAAGCCTATGTCAATGCGCGTGCGGTGATCGCGGCCCACACAAGGCAGGCGCTGCAGACAGTCTGGATCGAGCAAAGACGCAGCGAGGCCGCGATCAGGACCAGGCTCCTGGTTCTCGCAAAGGGGGCTGCGCCTTTGCTGCCTGAGGGCTTGCTGATCTCGCCTGACACGCTCGACTACGCGTTGTTCTCGTCCGACGATCTGGCGCGCATCGTCCTGGCGGCGACGGAGGAGGCCGATGAGGCCGTGCTCGCTGCGCTGTCATCGGCGTCTGGCCCAGTCCAGGACGACCTGGCCCAGATGTTGAGCGATCAACGTGGGGTCCTTGCCGCCCAGCGCGCGCTGCTCACCGGCCTGCTGGCGGTCGGCGCGCGATCCGGTACGTCGCATTGACGGCATCATCCGGTTCGGCCTGGGATCGCACGCTTTCCTTTCACTGCAAGCAGTTGGTGTGTCGTTTCAACCGACCGCCTTGACACGTCGCGCAGGTGCTTATTAATATTCGATATAACATATTATCGATTCGAGAGCCGATGCGCGCACCGCTCCTCACCCTGGTGTTCCTGCTCTCCGCCCCGGCGATGGCGGAGACGTTGCCGCGGCGCTTGAGTTCTCCGGTCCTTGCCGTTCGTTCCCTTGTCATGGCCGTGGACGCCGATGGCGCCTTGAGGCCTGCTGCCGACCGCAACATAGCGTCTGCGGCCACAGTCAGATCCAGCCCGCCGAACTCCCCAAGCCCATCACAATTGCATCTTGCGACCGCCCCCTGCCCACCGCCGCGTCTGTCCCTTCGCGACGCCCGAGCGCTGGTGCGCCGCATCGCCGAGCAGGAGCGTTTCTTCCCCGACTTCATCCTCGCGGTTGCCGAGACCGAGTCCGGGTTCGACGCAGGAAAGGCGAGCGCCCGCGGCCACGGGCTCATGCAGTTGAGCGAGGCCAGGGCGCGGGCCAGCCAAGTCGACCGCTGCGACCCCGCGCAGAACGTGCTCGGCGGCGTCAGGGCCCTGCGCGACCTGCATGCGCGCTACCGCAACCCGTTCTACATCCTCGCCGACTGGCATGCAGGCGAAGAGGCGTTGCTCGACGCCGACGGCCTGCCGCCAAGGCGGGAGACGCTTCGGTTCGTCGCGGACGTCATGGACCGCTTCCACGACGGGCCGGCGCTGCGTGAAGGCCGCGTCGCCGGAACGGGCGCCACAGGCCCATCGCGCACACCGTCTGCGCGCACGCCCTCAGCCTCAGCGAACTCCGAAGCGCCTGGCCCAGTACCCTCCGCCGCGGCTTTGCCGCCCTTGCGCAATGG
>JAPLOV010000253.1 GCA_026400565.1 Hyphomicrobiales bacterium
GTGGAAGTTCTGGATCCGGTCGCACCGGCGCGGGCTGGTGGCTGGAAGGTGGATGTGAGCCGGGGTGAACGGAACGGGCGGGTGTCGTCCGAATGGTTCAATCGGCCAGACGACGAGCGGTATCTGTCGCTTGATGATCTCTGGGCCTCAGTAAAGGGCCGGTCTGAGCGCAGTCGGTCCCGTGTCGTCACAACGGCCGATATTCGTGTGGAGGCCGCGCGCGATAGCGCCGAGCGGCTGCACTTGGTTCTGCCGAAAGCGCATGAACCGGTGGCGCCCACACATTGGGCCTTCGGCCAGCTTGCCAGCATCGTCGGAGCACCCGCCTCCTACCTTCGGCAGCTGCCCGCGCCGCTGGCAGGGATCAACCTGCAATATGGCCTGACCAACCACCGCGCCGAGCAGGTGAAGACTTTTGAGACCGAGGATGGCCGCACGGAACTGCGCGCGGTCACCGGCCCGGACTATGGCCGCATCCACGACCACGAGCTGGTCGAGGCGGTGCAGCGCATCGCGGGCAATGGCACTGGCGACACGCGGTGGAAGGTCCCGGGGGTGCTCGACTGGTCGACCGGAGTATACAACCCCGACGTCGAAATCAGCCGCGATACGACAACACTCTACGCATCGGACCGCGACGTCTTCCTGTTCCTGGTCGACGATCACAATCCGATCGAGGCGGGTCGCCTGCCCGATGGTTCCCCCGATCTCTACTTCCGGGGTTTCTATTGCTGGAACTCCGAGGTGGGCGCCAAGACCCTCGGCATGGCGAGCTTCTACCTGCGGGCCGTATGCCAGAACCGCAACCTGTGGGGCGTCGAGGATTTCCAGGAGATCACAATCCGGCATTCGAAATATGCCGCCTCGCGCTTTGCCCAAGAGGCGGCACCAGCACTGACACGGTTTGCCAATTCCTCGCCGCAGGGATTTGTGAACGGCATCAAGGCGGCGCGGCAGCAGATCGTCGCGCGGACGGATGAGGACAGGGACGACTTCCTGCGCAAGCGCGCCTTCTCGAAAGCTGAGTCCGGCAAAATCATCGAGAAGGTGCTGATGGAAGAAGGTCGCCCACCGGAGTCGATCTTTGACTTTGTGCAGGGCATCACGCGGCTTGCGCGCGACAAGACCCAGCAAGATGCCCGCCTCGACATGGAGGGCCGCGCCAAGAAGCTTCTCGACCGGGTCGGCTGACACTGTGCCGGAGGCTCTGTTGCCTCCGGCCACTTTATCGCCAACATGGATTGCTATGCCAAAATCGAGTCCGTTAGCTTTGGCAACTTCGCAAAAGGCCATTACGTCCTCAACGTCGAACACGAGCTTTACCAAAACCTGGCCTTCTTTCTGATTTGCCGCTGCCGGGTGCAAAAGCAGTGCCATACCCGAGTCTTGCGCCCTTAGCTCGACCACACGGTCGTGGTCAGCCCGTAACACCGAGAAGCCGAAGTGCTTGGCGTAAAAGTCCGCCATCTGATCGATCCTGCTCGTGTAGACTACCAATCGCCCGAGTGATGCTGCCATTTCTGCGCCTTCGAGAAGCTCCGATTGAGGATACCTTAGCACGACAATTTAGAGATGGCAGCTTTGTCCCGTATTGCTGACGCAGGTTTCAATTTTCTGCCGCCCCTTCGAGGTAGAGGGCGGCGGTTTGGTCTTTGACGCTTGAGGCGGGGAGAGAGGCTTCCCGCACCGTCGGAGATACTTCCCATGTTCGACCTTCCCTTTCCGGCCCTGTCGGCCCCATTTCCGGCTGGCTTCGTGCCAGACATCGCGCACAGCACTTCTGACCCCGCGCTGCCCTTTTCCCTGACGCTGCCTGATCGCAACCCTGCGGCTGCGATGTCGGGAGAGGCGCGTCCTCGGATCATCGGCCATTTTACGACGCTGGCCGAAGCCATGCGGGGCGCGATCAAAATGGCGGACGAAATGGAGCCTGATGCTGCACCGCGCACGCTGGCGATCCTTGACCGCGATGAGCGTCTTGTCCTTGCCGGTGCTGCAGCGAATGGCGCTGTCGCTTGGTGCGCCCCTATCATGACCGCCGCCGAGGCCCGGGTCGTGGTTATGGAAGCAAGCCAGCTTCGGGCGCAGGCAAGCCGCGCGGCGGACTGGCTGGAAAGCGATCTCGCAACCCGCCTGCGGCAGCGTGCCGATCTCTTGGAAGCCCGTCTCGTCGATCCACTCTGGCGCGACTTTGCTGCACGCGCCCTGCAGATCGCTGCATGACCCCAAAGAGGCGGAGGAGGGCAGGGGGCTTTTGTGAGCTTCGCCGGGGCTAGAGTGTGCCCGGCGGGCTCCGACCCTTCCCCCTTCTTCGGAGACCCCCATGACCCAGGTTGAACCCACCCTTCCGGCGCCGATGCCGCCGTCCACGATCGACTTCGCCGCAGTGTTCGCGGTGCAGGCCGAGCAAGCCGCCCGCGAGGCCGAACTGCGTCCGGCCAACAGAGATCGCCTGTTCGATGCCCTGACCGCCGCTGGCATTTCTCATGTCACGGTCACCTTCGATGGCGAGGGCGACAGCGGCCAGATTGAAAGCATCGCGGCATGGGCGGGGGAGACAGCTGTCGCTTTCCCTGCCGTGGAAATTCCCTATGCAGCGATCACCTGGGACAGCCCCGAGGTCGAGATGCGGCGGCTTTCGCTCGAAGATGTTGTCGAACAGCTCGCTTATGATTTCCTCAGCGACACCCATGGCGGTTGGGAAAACAACGACGGCGCCTATGGTGAGTTCTGCTTCGACGCCAGTGCCCGCTGCATCCACCTCGAGTTCAACGAACGGTTCACGTCGTCCGAACTCTTCACCCATGAATTCTGAGGGGGCGGCGATGGCACATCCGTATCACCACGCGCTCTCCTCGGTGAAAAAATGGGGCGGCACGGTCGACGACTTCATGGCAGTGCATTCGTGGTTTGACGCCAGCAAAATGCTGCACGCGGACTTTCGGCATCGGGCGCTGCGCCACCATGCCGAGGGAATATTCATGGCTGAGACGATCTTCGGCCAGACCCTCACCCTCTCGACCGGGCGCATCATCCCGACCCGCTGGGTCGGCGAACAGCATGTGAAGGAAGATCTCGGCTTCATCCCGAGCTTTGCTGATTGGGTGAAGGCCATCCGGCCCGAACCCTGGATGGGCCGGTCCGAGCGGATCGAAGCGCTGGTCGATCCACATCTCGCCTCGCCCGTGGTCCGGGTCGGCTGAGATGACCGACCCGGCCTATCAGCGCCTCGGCTTGCCAGTGACGGCTTCGCCCTATGCCGTCCTGCGGGCGGCGGTCCGTGCGCTGCACCCCGACACCCGGGCCGTTCGCGGCTTCCGGATCGCACGCAAGCGCTTCTACCTGCAGATGCTTTGTGCGCATGCCGCGCGACAGGCGGCGGGCGACACGCCCACCGGCTGATCGCCCCAACCACCTCTTCATCCCAATCCAGCGCCCGGCCTCTCGGCTGGGTCTTACCCATTCAGGAGGTCCCCATGGCGGATTACTTCTCCCATTTTTCGTGCCTGCTCGACGTCGGCACCCCCGACAAGGCGGCCCGCGCGCTTGCGCTGTTTCAGGAACTCCGCGCCGCGGATCAGGACGCCGACGACCCGGAGGTCGCGGGCTTCACCGTTGCACGCCAGGACGCGCCCGAGGGCAGTGCCCTCTGGATCCAGGACGAGGAGCACGGCGATGTCGAAGCCGTCATCCGCTTCGTGCTGCGCGTGGCCGATGACTTCGACCTTACCGGCCTCTGGGGGTTTCAGTACGGTCTGACCTGTTCCCGCCCGCGCCTCGACGGCTTCGGCGGTGGCGCGCATGTCATCGATCTGGGCGCGCGCAAATCCATCGGCTGGACCAGCACGCAAGAATGGCTGACCGCCGCGCTAAATGGGGAGGATGCAAATGCCTGAGGTCATCTGCACAACAGTCTACCAGTTCCCTGAACTCTCCGACGTCGCCAAGGAAAAGGCGCGCAGCTGGTATCGCGAGCTTGGGCCCTATGACGATTGGTGGGACGCGGTCTACGAGGATTTCGAGCGGGTCTGCGAAATCCTCGGCGTACGCTTGAAGACCACGCCCGTCCGCCTGATGGGTGGCGGGACGCGGACCAAGCCCTGCATCTGGTTCTCCGGTTTCTGGAGCCAGGGCGACGGCGCCTGTTATGCCGAGCGACGGATTATGCGGAGCGGTCAGGTCATCACGCTGTAAACGCGAGGGATTTTCGACAATCCGCTCCGCATAATTCCGGACGGGTTCAGGTTAGCGTGTTTTTCCTTCCGGTCATCAGCATCGCAATCAACGCATCCGGAGCCTTGAACTTTCCGCGACGCAGCTCGGGCGGGATGACCGCCTCTACAGCCTCGAGTTTTTGGGCTGCATCAACGCGCAGATAGGTCTCGGTCGTTCGGATGTCCGCGTGCCCCAGCCAAAGCGCGACCTTTCGGATGTCGCGGGTCGCCTCCAGCATGATCACGGCGCAACTATGCCTGAGTTGGTGGGGCGACACTGATCGCCCCGCCAATGATGGACAGTGCTGAGAAGCGTTCACGACGTGTTTGTCGAGCACATACTCGAACCCGGATCGCGTCATCGCTCTCCCTTCGGCATTGACGAAGATCTCCGGTGCAGGCGTAAGCCCCCGCACGGCAAGCCAAGCCCGCAGGTCTGAGGCTGTCTGCTTCCAAAGTGGAAAGTGCCGATGCTTTCGCCCTTTTCCTCGAACCAGCAGGCTTGGAGCCTGGCCTAGAACCAGATCGGTCAAGGCAGCCCCTACGAGTTCCGATACGCGCAGCCCACCCGCAAAACAAAGGTGCATCATGGCGCGATCCCTGGCACCCAAGCGCGTCGTGACATCGGGAGCATTCAGAACGGCCTGCACCTCGTCCTTGGACAGGTGCTGGACCAGCTTGTTCTCGCAACGTTTTGTCGGGATCGCCCGGATTTGCGCGACTTGAGCCAGGAGGGCTGGATACTGGTATTCAACGAACCGCATGAACGACTTGATGGCAGCGAGCCGTGCATTTCGCGAAGTGGCGCCATTTCCTCGATCAGTCTCGAGATGATCCAGAAAGGCCAGGATCAATGGTGCGTCCAGCTGCTCGATACTGAGCTGCGACGGGCTGGATCCGACACGCCTCGCCGCGAACTGGAACAGCAGTTTGAAGGCATGCGCATAGGTTTCGCTGCTGAGGGTGCTGAACCCGCGCTGCCGAGGCAGGTAATCCTGCATGAACTGCGCAATGATCGGCGCAAGGGCTGTCATGAGCCGCCCTCCGTCAAAAGTTCCTCGGCTGCGGCAGAGATTTCGGCCAGCAGCTCGGGCGTCCGATGCAGATACCAGTACGTGTATCGGAGGTTGGAATGCCCCATGTACGTCATCAGCGCGACAGCATTGCGCGCGATCGCTTCGCGCCCGGCCCCAGATTTTTCCAGCACCCGTGTCGCGAAGGTGTGGCGCAGATCGTGGATCCGAGGGCGCCTAGACCGACCGGGCGCAATCGCCGCGATGGCAAGGATTTCGTGGAACGCCCTTTGCGGGACAGAGTAATAGATTTTCCTCTTTCCTTCGGAAAGGAAGAGGTGATCGTCGCTGGCCGCGACGGCCAGCCTCAGCTCCATGTACCGGTCGAGAATGGGAGGCACGCTTGGGTGTAGCGGTACCATCCGGCTCTTGCCGAACTTGGTCTTTCGGATGTGCAAGATGCCATCCGGCAGAACATCATTCAGGGTCAGGTTCAAGGCCTCCGATATTCGTAGTCCGGTCGATGCGATCAGGCCAAACAGGACGGCATAGATTTCGCGCCGCACTGGAGAGCTTTCGTTCAGCTGCCTGATCCGAGATGCAACGATGAGCCTCGCCAATTCATCATCCGTGAAGATGTAAGGAATGAACTTGGTTCGATGCGCCTTGAAGATGCCTCCCGGCGGAATCTCATGTGCAGCGTCTTCTGCGTGCAGAAAGGTTGCCAAACGCATGACATCCGTCATGCGGCGATACCGAGTGTCTGGCGTCGACGCACCTTCAGCCCAAGCCACCGCTGTTGCCGTCCTGACGTGTCGCTCACCTCTGGCCTCGACGAACTGGCCGAACGAAGCCAAGTTCTTGGCCGTCTCCTTGAGCTTGAAGCCAAGCGACCTTCGCAGTGCGATGTAGCGATTGATTTCCTCGATCAGCATGCGGCCTCCCCCGCCCAAGGTTGAGCGATTTCGCGGAGCAGAGCGAAGTCAACCTTCGCATATTGCATGGTTGTGGACAGCGAGCGGTGCCGGAGGACCGCTCCGACCCCTGCAAGATTGACCCCATGCCGAAGCATCGCTGTCGCCGCCGAATGACGAAGCAGATGGGAACCGCGTCGACCACTCTGGATGCCCGCCCGGTCAAGAGCCGCCTGAACCAGGCAGTTCACAGCAAACCTCGACATCGGCCGCATCGGATTTTGCGCAGTGACGAACACGCGCGGCGTGGCAAATGTCGGTCGCCCCCGGTCCAGATAGGCCAGCAGCGCTTCGCCGACTTCTTGAGGAAGAGGCAGCCATTCTTCACGACGTGACTTGCCACCCCTGATGGCAATGCGACCATTCCGCCAGTCGATGTGATCGAACTCAAGGTTTGCGACTTCGCTTGCGCGCAAGCCGAGTCGGACAAGGAACAGAATGATCGCGCGATCGCGCAGGCGGGCCTCGCCGCTGCAAGCAGCCACGATCCTCGAGATGTCAGCGTCGTTGAGGAAGTCTGGTACTGGTGCCAATTGCCAGCCCGCAAAATTCGGGATGGCCTGATCACGGCCGGCCGGGCAACGTCCAGTTGCGATCAGGAAGCGCAGGAATGCGCGAGTGGCGGTCACCGTCATCCTTGCATGAGCAACGCCGTGCATGCCCGCGCGTCCCAGCACAAACTCCCTGATGGCATGGGCGCTATAAGCCTCAGGCGCGTCGCCAAGGACGAGGAACATGTGAACAAGGATGTTCTGATAGGTGTCGAGGCTGCTGTCCAACACCCCACGATTTCGGAGCATCCAATCCCGGAACTCGCCGAGGATCGGCCACTGTTCACTTGGGGAAAGCGGCTTCGGCAGTGGATCGACGATGCATTGCTCTTCAAGAAAGAGAACGAAGAGGGCACCTGATCGCAGTCGCATAGAGTAATTCGGCATGGCCCTGAAGGCCGGTACGGATGCTGCGTAGCCGCTGTGGATGGTACTGAGATCATAGCCGGCGTCGTGCATCCAATCCGTCCAATGCCCCAAGTAGATGGTCAGCATCGAAATCGTTGTCTTGGTGTAATTCCGTCCCTGAAGCCAACGGACATAGCCCTCGAAGTAAGGGCCGGCGAAATGAAGCCTTGAAAGCGTGAGATACCGCGGAGTGTTCCGCCTTTTCTTGGGGGTGCTGGACATTCGATCTCCTGACATGGGTTCAATGCCGGAAAATGCCGGCGAACCACTTCTCGCCCAAAAGAACCCGCGACGGCACAAGCCCGTCGTTATGCGGAGCGGATTGTCGAAAATCCCTCGCGTTTACAGCGTGATGACCTGACCGCTCCGCATAATCCGTCGCTCGGCATAACAGGCCTTATGCGGTGCTCCGCATAAGGCCTGCTTCGAGGGCTATTGGTCCCATGCCAAGGGCGCGGCCGCGCGCATCCGGGACTACGCCCCGACGGACGCGACGCTGCATGGCATCGCCGACCGGCTGCAGGCCATCCAGCGGCGGAACTTCTACCAGCTCGCCGCCGAGGTCAGCCATCGCGGTCGCTACTACCACGAACACACCATGTCGATCGACGTCACGAGGGACAGCCAGACCTGGCAGTCGCCGGCCGAAGACGCCGAGGAGATCGTGACCGAGGCGCTGCGTGATCTGGCCATCTCATGGTCATTCTGCCCATATCGGCGAGTTTGTGACTGTGCATTACCCCTACCACCCGCTCTTCGGGCGGCGGGTGCGATGCGAAGGCATTGATAGATCCCGAAACGGTGCGGTGGCGCGGATTGAAGCCGCGCCGGGTCATGTCGTTATCGTAGCGACCTGGATGCTCGACCCGGTCGCTTGTGTGGGTATGGCGATTGGCGAGCCGCGGGTTTCGCTTGGTGCCCTTGTTGAACTCGCCGAATTTCTGGCTGCGCATCGCGCAAGGGTAAGCTCCTCGACTGTAGGCATAGTCCAGGAGATTCCCCCCGATGAAACGATCGACACCCATTCCGCCCGAAAGATCGCGCCAAGTCGCTATGGCGTTCGATTCCCACAAGATGCTGGGCATGAGCCCGAGGCAGCGCGAAGCAGTGCTGATGGCGCTGGCGACCCTGCTGATGGAGGCGACCGAAACCGCCAGAAAGGAGGAGCCGCATGAACGCGCTTAGCCCTCTTCCGCCGGCGATCTTGAAGCGCAAGGCCGTCGTTTATGTGCGGCAGTCGACACAAAGTCAGGTCCTGCACAATCTTGAAAGCCAGCGAAGCCAGTACGATCTCGTGAACACGGCTCGACGGCATGGTTTCCAGCAGGTCGAGGTCATCGACGATGATCTTGGGCGCTCTGCCAGTGGCGCTGTCGCCCGCCCGGGATTCGAGCGTCTTGTTGCCTGGCTCTGCGCCGGGGATGTGGGCGCAGTGCTTTGCCTCGACGCTTCTCGCCTCGCCCGAAACGGGCGTGACTGGCACCACTTGCTGGAGCTTTGCGGTCTGGCCGACGCCCGGGTCATCGACCAGGACGGCGTATAC